>CAXTBN010000026.1:0-37822 GCA_964242895.1 uncultured Caulobacteraceae bacterium
CGGAGGGGGCGTGGTCGGGGTCGGGGTGCGTCTCGATGAACACGGCCGCCACGCCCACCGCCACGGCCGCCCGCGCCAGCACGGACACGTACTCGCGCTGGCCGCCGGAGCTGGTCCCCTGCCCGCCGGGCTGCTGCACGCTGTGCGTGGCGTCGAACACCACCGGGCAGCCGATCCGCGCCAACTCCGGCAGGGCGCGCATGTCGCTGACCAGCGTGTTGTAGCCGAAGGAGACGCCGCGCTCGGTCGCCATCACGTTGGGATTGCCCTCGCCCGTGACCTTGCTGACCACGTTCCTCATGTCCCAGGGCGCGAGGAACTGGCCCTTCTTGACGTTCACCGCCCGGCCCGTGCGCGCGGCGGCGACCAGAAGGTCGGTCTGGCGGCAGAGGAAGGCGGGGATCTGCAGCACGTCCACCGCCTCGGCCACCGCCGCGCACTGGCCGGCGTCGTGCACGTCGGTGAGGGTGGGCAGGCCGAGGGTGTCGCGGATCTCGGCGAAGACGGGGAGCGCGGCGCGCAAGCCCATGCCGCGCGCGGCGCCGGCGCTGGTGCGATTCGCCTTGTCGAAGCTCGATTTGTAGACCAGCCCGACGCCCAGCCGCTCGGCCATCTCTTTCAGCGCGGAGGCGGTCTCGAGCGCGTGGGCGCGGCTCTCCATCTGGCAGGGGCCGGCGATGAAGGCGAGGCGCTCGGCCTGGCCGATGCGCACGGGCCGTCCGCCGGGCGCGGCGACCTCCACCACGGCGGCGGGCGAAACGGACACGTCGGCGGGCGCGTTCATGGCCGCTGACGTGGCGCAGAGGGCGCGCACGCGCAAGCGGGGCGAGCCCATGGCCGAAACGCCGGTGATCTGGTGGGTGCGCCGCGACCTGCGCCTCGCCGACAACGCCGCCCTGCGCGCGTGCGCGGAGAGCGGACGCCCGGTGGTCCCCGTGTTCGTGCTCGACATGGACCGCCCCCGCGCGCCGGGCGGAGCCGGTCTGTGGTGGCTCGACCGGTCGCTGAAGGCGCTGGCGGACGACCTGGCCGAGGCGGGCTCGCCGCTGGTGCTCCGCCGCGGGCCGACGGTCGAGACGCTGAGGGCGGTGGCGCGGGAGGCGGCCGCCGACGCCGTGCACTTCGGCCGCATGTACGACGGCGAGGACCACGGGCTGGAGGACGAGGTCGCGCGCGCGCTTGGGCAGGCGGGCGTGCAGGCGACCGCGCACGTGGGCTCGCTCCTGACCGAGCCTGGGCAGGTGAAGACCGGCTCGGGCGAGGCGTTCAAGGTCTACGGCCCGTTCTGGCGCGCCCTGAAGGCGCAGATCGGCGCGGTGAAGCTCGCGCCTGCCGTGCGCAAGCTGCGCGGTCCCGACAAGCCGGTGCGATCCGAGCCGCTGCAGGGCTGGAAGCTGTACCCCGCCGCGCCGGACTGGGCCCTCGACTTCGCCGGCCAGCCCGGCGAGGCCGGGGCGCATCGGGAGCTCGACGCCTTCGTCCACGGCGCCCTCTCCCGCTATCAGCTCGAGCGCGCGCAACCGGCGGAGGCGGCCACCAGCCGTCTGTCGCCGCACCTGCACTGGGGCGAGGTCAGCTCGCGCCAGGTGTGGGCCGCCGCCTGCGCCGCCGCCGAGGCGCGCGGCCACGAGGACCAGCGCGAGAAATTCCTGTCCGAGCTCGCCTGGCGTGACTTCTCAGCCACCGTGCTGGCCAGCCACCCCGACCTGGCCTCGCGCAACTACCTCGGCCGGCTGGAGGGCCTGCGGTGGCGCGAGGACCCGGCCGGCTTCAAGGCCTGGACGCGCGGACTTACCGGCTATCCCATCGTCGACGCGGGCATGCGCGAGCTGTGGCGCAGCGGCTGGATGCACAACCGCGTGCGCATGATCACCGCGTCCTTCCTCATCAAGGACCTGCTGATCGACTGGCGGATGGGCGAGCAGTGGTTCTGGGACTGCCTCGTCGACGCCGACGAGGGCAACAACGGCATCAACTGGCAGTGGACGGCCGGCACGGGCCCGGACGCCTCACCCTTCTTCCGCGTCTTCACCCCCGTCGGCCAGGGCGAGAAGTTTGACCGCGGCGGAGCCTACGTCCGCAAGTGGTGCCCGGAGCTGGAGAAAATGCCCGACGCCTACGTCCACAGGCCGTGGGAGGCCCCGCGCGAGGTGCTGGCGGCGGCGGGCGTGGAGCTGGGAAGGACCTACCCGAAGCCCATCGTCGACCACGCGAAGGCGCGGGACCGAGCATTGGCTGCATACAAGGTGCTCAGGCCGGCGGCATAGCCGTCTCCGGCGTGTCCTCGCTGGAACTCTCCAGCGTGCGCCGGGTCGCACCGAATTGCGTCTTCAGCGCCTCCGCCCGCGCGGTGATCGCCGCGCGCTCCTCCGAGGTCATGCGCGCGAGGGTGTTGTAGGCGAAGCCGATGCGGCGGTTGTCGCGCAGGCGCGGCTCGTTGCGCGCCATGAAGTCCCAGTACAGGGCGTTGAACGGACACGCGTTCTCCGTCGTGCGCTCCCGCACGTCGTAGGAGCAGCGGCCGCAGTAGTCGCTCATCTTGTTGATATACGCGCCGGAGCCCGCGTACGGCTTGGAGCCCACGATCCCGCCGTCGGCGAAGGTGGCCATGCCGTGGGTGTTGGGCAGCTCCACCCATTCGTAGGCGTCGGCGTAGACCACCATGTACCAGTCGTTCACCTCGTCGGGGTGCACGCCCAAGAGCATGGCGAGGTTGCCCGTCACCATCAGCCGCTGGATGTGGTGGGCGTAGGCGTGGTCACGCGTGACGGAGACGACATCGCGGACGCAGGCCATGGCTGTCTCGCCCGACCAGTAGAACCACGGCAGGCGACGATCCGCGCCTAAGGCGTTGATCAGCTTGTACTCCGGGCCTTTCAGCCAATAGATCCCGCGCACATACTCGCGCCAGCCCACGATCTGGCGGACGAAGCCTTCGACCGCGTTCAGCGGCGCCCTGCCCGCCCGCCACTCGGCCTCGGCGCGGCGGCACATCTCAAGCGGGTCCAGGAGGCCGATGTTGATCGCCGCCGAGACGCGGGCGTGCCACAGCCACGGGTCGCCCGTGCGCATGAAATCCTGGTAGTCGCCGAAGCCGGGCAGCACCTCGGCGACGAAGTGGTCTTCCAGCGCCTGCGCGTCCTCGGGTGTGGTCGCATAGCCGAAGGCGTCGAGCGTGCCGAAGTTGTCGGGAAAATCGCGCTCCACCTGCGCCATCAGCCCGCGCACCGTCGCGTTGGGTTCGATCAGCACGCGCTCGGGCGGCTTCAGCTCGCCGGGCAGCCGCTTGCGGTTCTCTTTGTCGAAATTCCAGCGGCCCTCGGCGGGCTTGCCGCCGTCCATGAGCAGGCCCGTCTTGCGCCGCATCTGGCGGTAGAAGAACTCCATGGTCAGCGAGGCCTTGTCGCGCGACCAGTCGTAGAACTCGCCGCGGGAGCAGACGAAGCGGTCGTCCTCGCGCCGCTCGAAGGGGATGTTGAGCTCGCGCTCCACCGCGTCGAACGCGCCCTCCAGCCGGTGCTCGCCCGAGCAGGTCATCACCACCCGGTCGAACGGCTGGCTGCGCACCGCGCGCAGGAGCTCGGTCGGCAGCGAGCCCGTGTTGCCCGCATCGTCGTAGCGGACATAGCGCACGGTCACGCCCGCCTCCGCGAGACGCTCGGCGTGTAGGCGCATGGCGCTGAGCGTGTGGACGATCTTCTGCTTGTGGTGGCGGACGTAGCTGAGCTCGCTCATCGTCTCGGCCATCAGCACCACGTCGCGCGCGGGATCGAGGTCGCGCAGGCTGGACAGGCGCTCGGGCGGACTGAGCTGGTCGCCCAGCACCATCCGCAACGTTCCACGTCCCTCGCCCATGGCGCGCGTCTAGCCGCCGGCACGCTTGCACGCCACCGCTGGGCGCGGCACGGAGCGCGCCGTGAGCGCCCCCGTCCCCGTCCCCTCCGTCGTCGACGCCGTGGGGAACACGCCGCTGATCCGCCTGCGCCGCGCCAGCGAGGCCACGGGCTGCGAGATCTGGGGCAAGGCGGAGTGGATGAACCCGGGCGGCTCGGTGAAGGACCGCGCGGCCCTGCAGATCGTCCGCGAGGCCGAACGCTCCGGCCGGCTGAAGCCCGGCGGGCTGATCGTGGAGGGTACGGCCGGCAACACGGGCATCGGCTTGGCGATGATGGGCCGGGCGCTCGGCTACCGCAGCCTGATCGTGATGCCGCGCACACAGGCGGAGGAGAAGAAGCAGGCCGTGCGCCTCGCCGGGGCCGAGCTGGTGGAGGTGGACGCCGTCCCCTACGCCCAGCCCGGCAACTACCAGCGCGTCGCCCGGCGCCTCGCCGAGGAGCGCGGCGCCTCCGACCCGCACGGCGTGGTCTGGGCCAACCAGTTCGACAACACCGCCAACCGTGAAGCCCACCGCCTCACCACCGGCCCGGAGATCCTGGCGCAGACAGGCGGCGACATCGACGGCTTCGTCTGCGCGATCGGCACGGGCGGCACGCTGGCGGGTGTCGCCGCGGCCCTGCGCGAGCGCAAGCCGGACGTCGCGATCGGCCTGGTCGACCCGGCGGGCTCGGCCATGTTCGGCTGGTTCACGGCCGGCGAGCTGAAGAGTGAGGGCGAGTCGATCACCGAGGGCATCGGCCAGGGCCGCGTCACCGCCAACCTTGAGGGCCTGCGCGTAGACCACGCCTGGCAGGTCTCCGACGTCGAGGCGGTGCAGCAGGTGTTCGACCTCGCCGAGCACGAGGGCTTGCTGGTGGGCGGCTCGGCGGGCGTGAACGTGGCGGGTGCGGTCCGCATGGCCCGCGAGCTCGGCCCGGGCAAGACCGTCGTCACCATCCTCTGCGACGGCGGCCAGCGCTACGCGTCCAAGCTGTTCAACCCAGAGTTCCTGCGCGCCAGGGGCTTGCCCGTCCCGTCCTGGCTGTAGAGGCTGCGGCGACCATGGACCGACAACCCGCCGACCCCCTCGTCTCCACCGCCTGGCTCGCCGAGCGGCTGGACGCGCCCGACATCCGCGTGATCGACGCCACCTGGCTGATGCCGGGCTCGGACCGCGAGGCGCGGGACGACTACGCCGCCGCCCACATCCCCGGCGCGGTGTTCTTCGACATCGACGAGATCGCCGACACGGCGAACCCCCTCCCCCACATGCTGCCGAGCGCCGCCAAGTTCGCCAGCCGCGCCAAGGCGCTGGGGCTCGGCGACGGCTCGCGGATCGTGGCCTACGACCAGACCGGGCTCACCAGCGCGGCGCGGGCGTGGTGGATGTTCCGCGTCATGGGCCACAAGGAGGTGGTGGTGCTCGACGGCGGCCTGCCCAAGTGGATCGCCGAGGGCCGGCCCGTGGACGACCGCGTCCCGCCCGCCCGCGAGCGCCACTTCAGCGCGCGCCTCGACCACGAGCTCCTGCGCGACCGCCCGGGCGTCGCCCGCGCCCTGGACGGCGGCCGCGAGCAGGTGGTGGACGCCCGCCCGGCCGCCCGCTTTCGCGGCGAGGCGCCCGAGCCCCGCCCAGGCCTGGCGAGCGGCCACATGCCCGGCGCGCGCAACGTCCCTTCCCCCTCGCTGTTCGCCGCAGACGGGACGATGCTGCCGGCGGAGGCGCTCGCGCGCGTGTTCGAGGACGCGGGCGTGGACGTCGCGCAGCCCGTGGTGACCAGCTGCGGCTCGGGGATCACCGCCTGCATCCTGGCCCTCGCCCTGGCGCGGCTCGGCCGCTGGCGCACGGCCGTCTACGACGGCTCCTGGGCCGAGTGGGGCGCCGACCCGGCCGCGGCGGTGGCGACCGGAGCCGCCTGAGCGCCATGAGCGGCGGCCCGCCCGACCCGTCCTGGCGCGAGGCCACCCGTCTGATCCGCGCCGCGGGCGGCCCGGAGACCGCCGCGAAGGCGCACCCCGTGGCCGTGAACCCGCCCGTGCAGCGCGGCTCCACGGTGATCCTGCCCGACGCCGCCTCGCTCTACAGCGCGGCCGTCACCTACGGCCGCCAGGGCCTGGCGACGCAGGAGGCGCTGGTCGAGGCGCTGAGCGCACTGGAGCGGGCGGAGCATGTGGTGCTGTTCCCCTCCGGCGCCGCGGCGGTCACGGCGGCGCTGATGGCGGTGCTCAAAGCGGGTGACGAGGTGCTGTGCGCCGATGGCGTCTACGGTCCTACGCGCCGGCTCTGCAACGGTCTGCTGACGCGCTACGGCGTGACGACCCGCTACTTCGCCCCGCGCGCGACGGCTGACGAGCTGCTGGCGCTCGCCGGCCCCGCCACGCGCGTGGTGATGATGGAGAGCCCCGCCTCCCTCACCTTCGAGATGCAGGACGTGCGCGCGGTGGCCGCCGCCTGCCGGGCCCGCGGCGTGCTCACGGCGCTGGACAACACCTACGGCGCAGGTCTGCTGTTCAGACCGCTGGACGTGGGCGTGGACCTCTCGATCCAGTCGCTGACCAAGTACGTGGGCGGCCACGCCGACGCTTTCATGGGCTCGGTGGCCGTGCGCGACCCGGCGCTGGCCCGCGCTCTCGACGACCTGCTGCACGACATGGGCTGGGCGGTGAGCCCGGACGACGCCTACCTGATGCTGCGCGGCCTGCGCACGCTGGAGGTTCGGCTCAAGGCGCACGAGGCGGGCGGGCTCCACGTCGCGCGCTGGCTGCAGGGACGGCCGGAGGTGGCGCAGGTGCTCCATCCGGCGCTGGAGGACTCACCCGACCACGCCCTGTTCCGGCGCGACTACACGGGCGCCAACGGGCTGTTCGGCCTCGTGCTCAGGCCCGCCTCCAAACGCCAGGTGCACGCCTTTCTCGACGCCCTGCGCCTGTTCGGCCTGGGCTTCTCCTGGGGCGGGTTCGAGAGCCTGGCCGTCCACTGCGACCCGCAGCTGCGCCGCACCGCCGCGCCGGCCGGCCTCCCCGGCCCGCTCCTGCGCCTGCACGTCGGCCTGGAGGACGCGGACGACCTCACGGCCGACCTGGAGCGGGGCTTCGCCGCGCTGGTGGCCGCGGCCTGAGGCGATGGCGCGCCCTGCAGGACTCGAACCTGCAACCGCTCGCTTAGAAGGCGAGTGCTCTATCCGGTTGAGCTAAGGGCGCGGGCTCGGCCCGCTCAGTGCGACCAGGGCTGCTTGCGGTCGGCGGCGAAGTTGTCGGCGTAGGCCTTGATGATCAGCTTGCGCTCGTTGGCCGGGAACAGTTGGAAGGCGATGCCGTGCTTGCGGGCGTAGGCCACGGCCTCGTCGCTGGTCTCGAAAGACAGGCGGATCTGCCCATCGAGGTCGGTGGTCGAGGTCCAGCCCGTGAGCGGGTCCGGCAGGCGGGCGCTGGCGGGCGCGAACTCCAGAATCCACTCGCGGGCGCGGGCGTGGCCCGACTGCATGGTGGTCTTGGTCGGCTTGTAGATGCGTGCGAGCGGCATGGCGGGTCGGTCCTCGTCGGCCGCATCGCTGGTCGGGGCGGCAGGATTTGAACCTGCGACCCTCTGCTCCCAAAGCAGATGCGCTACCAGGCTGCGCTACGCCCCGAGGCGCGACGCGGTTCCCGGTCCATGCCGCAAGCGCCCGGCCCCCGCAAGGCGACGGTCCTCACCGCGGCGGGACGAGCTTGATCTCGTACAGCCAGGGCCAGTTCTTGCCGGTGACGAACAGCCGGTCGCCCTGCGCGTCGTAGGCGATGCCGTTCAGCACGTCGGGTTCGCCGAACCTCCCCTCGCCGTGCGGCGCGCCCAGGAGATCGGTGAGGTCGACGGTGGCCGTCACGGCGCCCGTGGCCGGGTCGATCCGCACGATGCGGTCCGTCATCCACACGTTGGCGAGGATCGCGTCGCGGACCCACTCCAGCTCGTTGACGTTGGCGAGCGGCGCGCCGCGCTCGGTGACGCGGATGCGGCCGGTCTCCGCCAGGGTCGCGGGGTCGAGCACGCGGATGTCCGGCGTGCCGTCGCTCATGTACAGGCGCCGGCCGTCGGTGGTCAGCGCCCAGCCCTCGCCGGGGTAGTGAAACTCGCCCCGCGGCTCGAACGTCTTCAGGTCGTAGACGAAGCCGACCTGCCCGCGCCAGGTGAGCTGAAACAGCCGGTCGCCGAGGCTGACGATGCCCTCGCCGAAGTAGCGCGGATCGAGCGGACGCTCCTGCAGCACGCGCCCGGTCTCCAGCTCCTCGCGGCGGATGAAGCTGTGGCCCTCGTAGCCCGTGGACTCGAACAGCTGCCCGTCGCGGAAGAACAGGCCCTCGGTGAATGCGGTGGTGTCGTGCGGGTAGCGGTGCACGACGCGGTAGCCGTACGCGGCCGGCGCGACCAGCTGCGCGGCCGCCGAGGTAGGGCCGGGCCGGGGCTCGGCGGGAGGCGCCTGGCAGCCGGCCAGCGCTGCGGCGGCGAGGAGCAGGAGGAGCGGACGACGCATCGGCGGGAACACAAGCCGCCCGCGCGGCGCGACGCAAGCGCTCAGGCGCCCGACCCGATCTCGGCCACCACCAGCCCCTTGGGTCCCTCGGCGAAGCTGACCATCACCGTGTCGCCGGGCGTCAGCTCCTCCAGGCCGCAGCGGCGCAGGGTCTCGATGTGGACGAAGATGTCGCCCGGCTCGTCGCAGCGGATCACGAAGCCGTAGCCCTTGGTGCGGTTGAACCACTTCACCGTGCACGGCCGCGGCGGGCCGACGGCCTGCAGCGCGGCCCCGTCCAGGCCGTCGCGCCGCGGACGTGCGCCGTCCCGGCTCCTTCCGTCGGGGCGCGAAGCGCCGTCGCGGGCGATGGCCACCGGCTTCAGGTCGGAGGCGTCCAGGTCGTGGATGTGGAGCACCTGCCAGCCCTTTGGCCGGCGCACGCAGTCGCACTCCACCCGCGCGCCCTCGGCGGCGGAGTCGAAGCCGCAGTCGCGCAGCGAGGTCACGTGGAGCAGGACGTCGCGCGTCTCGGTGAGGTCGGGCTCGTCGGGCACCACGAAGCCGTAGCCCTTGCCCGGATCGAACCACTTCACGCGCCCGCTTACGCGCACGGGCGCCTCCGACGCCTCGGCGTCCTCGCCCTCCGCCCCAGACATGCCTACCCCTCGGGCCGTCCATCACGGGAGCGGCCTCACAACCCCGCCGCATCTGTGCGGGATCGTGACAGGATTGCAAGACATGGGAACTCGCGCCGCTGCGAAAGGACGCAGGGCGGTGGCAGTCCCTAGGGGAGTCGAACCCCTCTCTTCAGAATGAAAATCTGATGTCCTAACCGATAGACGAAGGGACCGCATCGGCGAGGCACGGCCTATATCCGACGCCCGCCGAAGCGCGCAAGACCCCAAGCGCGGCCGCGTCGAGCCCTGCGGCTCAGGCCACCCGGCGCGGGTCGGACACGTCCTCGATCTCGAACTCCACGCCGTCGCGGCCCATCCAGTCGTCCGGACGCAGCCGGCCCGCGACGTCGAGGAGGCCGCCGGCGGCGAGCAGGGCGGCCCCCACCGGCGTCTCGGCCGCGCGCCACGCCACCGCGCGCAACCGACCGCCCTCGGCGCCCTGCAGCTCCACGCGGACGTGGCCGCCGCGCACGGGGCGTACAGAGGCCACGCGCACGCCGGCCAGCACGAACATCGGCTCCGGATTGCCCGGTCCGAAGGGCTGCAGCGCCTGGAAGGCGGTCCACAGCTCGCGGTGGCAGGCGGCGGGCGCGAGCAGGCCGTCGACCTCCAGCGTGTCGGCCGCGGCGGCGGCGAGATGTTCGGGAGCGAGGCGGTCGCGCAGGAAAGCGCGCAACTCGTCGAGCCGCTCGGCGCGCACCGTCAGCCCCGCCGCCATGGCGTGGCCGCCGCCGGCGAGCAACAGGCCCGCCTCCCACGCCGCTCCCACCGCCGCGCCCAGGTTCACGCCGGGCTGCGAGCGGCCGGAGCCCTTGCCTACGCCCGCAGCGTCCAAGCCGATCACCACGGCGGGGCGGCGGAAGCGCTCGCGCAGCCGCCCTGCCACGACGCCGACGACGCCCGGGTGCCAGTCGGGGCCGGCGAGCACGAGCACGGGCGCGTCGGGGTCGCGGGCGAGCTCGGCTTCGGCTTGGCGGACAGCGGCGTCCAGGGCCTGCGCCTCCACCTCACGGCGCTCGCCGTTGAGCGCGTCGAGCTCGGCGGCCAGGGCGCGCGCCTCGTCCGCGTCGTCGGTGGAGAGCAGGCGCAGGCCCAGGTCGGCGCGTCCGATCCGCCCGCCGGCGTTGATCCGTGGGCCGAGCAGGAAGCCGGCGTGGAAGGTGGAGGGCTCGCCCTTGGCGCCCGCCGCCTCCGCGAGAGCGGCCAGCCCCGGGTTCTCCCAGAGGCCCATGCGCTTGAGCCCCAGCGCGGTCAGGGCGCGGTTGAAGCCGGTCAGGCGCGTCACGTCGCACACGGCTCCCAGCGCCGCGAGGTCCAGCCAGCGGCGCAGGTCGGGCTCGGCGCGGCCCCCTTCCGAACCGGGACCGAACAGCCCGCGGTCGCGGGCCTCGCGGTTCAGCGCCGCCAGCAGCACGAACACCACGCCCGCGGCGCACAGCACCCCCTGCCCCGAGCCGCAGCCGGGATGGTTGGGATTGACCAGGGCGGCGGCCACGGGCGCCTCGCCCGGCCGCATGAGGTGGTGGTCGACCACCACCACGGGCAGCGCCATGGCGGCGGCGGCCGCCAGCGCCGCGTGCGCCGCCGCGCCGCAGTCCACCGTGATCACCAGCTCGGCGCCGTCCGCCTTCAGGCGGGCGAACGCCGCGGCGCTCGGGCCGTAGCCCTCGGTCAGCCGATCGGGGACGTAGGCCTGGAGCTCGGCGCCCATGGCGCGGAACCAGCGCACCAGGAGCGCCCCGCTGGCCGCGCCGTCCACGTCGTAGTCGGCGAACACCGCGCAGCGACGGCCGGCGGCCACCGCGTCCATGATCAGGGCGGCGGCGGCGTCCATGCCGAGGAAGCACGACGGATCGGGGAACAGGGCCTTGAGCGTCGGACGGAGGTAGTCGGGCGCGCCCGCCGCGTCGACGCCGCGTGAGGCCAGGGCGCGGGCGACGGGCTCGGACAGGTCGTGGCGGGCGCGGTGGTCGCGCACCAGGGCCGGGTCCGCGGGGCGCAGCCGCCAGGCGCGCCCGGTGAGCGAGCGCTCCACGTCGAGGAAGGCGGACGCCTCCTCGCGCACGAACTCATGTCCCGAGCCGTCGGCCATGAACGGGCTGTACGCGCCCGGGCGAGTCGCGTCGCTGAGTCGATGCGCCGCGGCGTCCGCCGTTGTCGGAGGCCGCCGGCCGCCTCAGTATAGGCCGTTCAGATCGGCGGTGGCCTTCTTGGGCGGGGGCGGGGCGGACTTGGGCGGCTCGCCACCGACCAGCTCGGTGTAGGGGATGGGCGAGCCGCCGGGGCCCGGACGCGCGGGAGCCGACCGGCGCAGGCCGCTGGACGCCGCCGCCACGCGCCCGTGCGGTTCCGTGCCGGCGCGGAACGCCTCCACGTGCGCGCCCACGCGGATCAGCTTGGCCTCGCGCGGCGCCTTGAAGTCGACGGTCGGCGTGCCCTTCAGCGCCTGCTGCATGAAGTCGACGAAGATCGGCACCGCGTCCACCGCGCCCGTCTCGGCCTCGCCGAGGCTGCGGTTGTCGTCGAAGCCGACGAACACGCCCACCACCAGGTCCGGCGAGTAGCCCACGAACCAGGCCGAGCGGTAGGCGTTGGTGGTGCCGGTCTTGCCCGCGATCGGGCGGCCGAGCGAGCTCGCCTGGATGCCCGTGCCGTTCTGCACCACGCCCTCCAGCATGAGGGTGATCGCGTGGGCGGTGACGGGATCGAGCACCTGCTCGCCGCCGGGCGTCACGCGCGGGCTCTCCTCGCCGGAGTAGGCGGCGTCGCATCCGGGGCAGGCCCGCTTGTCGGCCCGCCACACGGCCTTGCCGGAGCGGTCCGTGGCCTCCTCGATCAGGTGCGGGTCGATGCGCCGGCCGCCGTTGGCGAAAATGGAGTAGGCCGCCGTCAGCTTGAACGGCGTGGTCTCGCCGGCGCCCAGGCTCATGGCGAGCACGGGGGCCAGACCCTTCGCCACGCCCGCCCGCTCCGCGAAGGCGCTGATCTTCTTCATGCCCGTGGCCATGGCGATGCGCACGGTCATCTGGTTGCGCGACAGCACCAAGCCGTTGCGGAACAGCGTCGGCCCCGCCGAGCCATGGCCGTAGTTCTCCGGCGTCCACGACTGGCCGTTGCCGCCCGGCAGCGTGATGGGCGCGTCCAGCACGATGGAGGCGGGGGTGAAGCCGCCCTGCTCCAGCGCCGTCGCATAGACGAACGGCTTGAACGACGAGCCGGGCTGGCGCTCCGCCTGGGTGGCGCGGTTGAAGCGCGACAGGGAGAAGCTGTAGCCGCCCACCAGCGCCTGCACCCGTCCGCTGCGAGGCTCCACGGCGACGATGGCCCCGTTGACGATCGGCACCTGCCGCAGGTGGTAGGTGCGCCCCGCCGCCTCCGGCTCCACGAACACGAGATCGCCGACGTTAAGCCCCTTGCCCGCGCGCGCCCAGGTCACGTCGGCCCCGTCCAGCTCGCCCGCGCCGCCGCCCGTGGCCAGCATCACGTGGACGCCGCCGGTCGTGCGATCGACCACCGCGGGTCGCCACGCCCGCCGCTCGGAGGGGACGGTCTTGGCGAGCGCCGCCTTCTCCCAGCCGGGCACGACCTCCACGTGGCCCCAGGCTCCGCGCCAGCCGTGGCGGTGATCGTAGCGCTCGAGCCCGTCCATCAGCGCGATGCGTGCGGCCGTCTGCAGCTTCGAGTCGAGCGTGGTGCGGATGTAGAAGCCGCCGTCCTCCGCCTCGTCGCCCAGCGTGCCCCGGGCGCGCAGGCGCACCTCCTCGAGGAAATAGTCGGCGTCCTTGTAGTGGGCGCGCGCCGGCTCTTTGACGGTGTTCAGCGGGTCGAAGGTGGCCTCGCGCGCGCCCTGCGGCGATGCCCAGCCCAGGTCGGCCATCTGGCCCAGCACCCAGTTGCGTCGCCCGATGGCCGCGGTGCGTCGGCGCACCGGGTCGTAGTTGGACGGCCCCTTGGGCAGGCTCGCCAGGTAGGCGCACTCGGCCAGGGTCAGCTCGCCCAGCGACTTGCCGAAGTAGTTGTTGGCCGCCATGGCCACGCCGTAGCTGTGGTTTCCGAGCCAGATCTCGTTCAGGTACAGCTCGAGGATGCGCTCCTTGGAGAGCGTCTGCTCCAGCCGCCGCGCCAGGATCGCCTCCTTCAGCTTGCGGCTGAAGCTCTGGTCGTTCGTCAGGAGGATGTTCTTGGCCACCTGCTGGGTGATGGTCGAGCCGCCCTGCAGCTTGCGGCCCTGCGCCACGCCCACGATGTCGCGGGAGAAGGCGCGGCCGAGGCCCTGCACGTCGATGCCGCCGTGCTGGAAGAAGCTGTGGTCCTCCGCGGCGAGGAAGGCCCGCACCACGCTTTGCGGGATCTGGTCGTAGGGCACGAAGATGCGCCGCTCGCTGCCGAACTCGCCGATCAGCTCGCCGTCCCAGGCGTAGACGCGCGTGGAGGTCGGCGGTCGGTAGTCGGCCAGCTCGGCGGTGTTGGGCAGGTCGTGGAACAGCCAGGCGGCGTAGACGGCCAGGCTCACCCCGGCGAGCGCCACCAGCGACAGGGCGACGATCCCGGCGATGGCCGCCCAGCGGCCGGCGGACTTGAACAAGGCGGGACGCACTCGAGGGAGCCGGGCGACGGCGGGTCGGCTCCGGGAGTGCGGGCTGTCCGGCGCGCCGTCAAGGCGACGCGAGCGCGCGCCCGGCGCTCAGCGTGCGGCGTAGCGCCTGGCGCCGGCAGCGAAGTAGTCGTCGATGGACTGCGCCACCTCGCCCATCATGCGCCGGCGGTGGTCCGCGTCGGCCAGGCCCTGGGCGTCCTCGGCGTTGGTGAGGAAGCCCATCTCCATCAGCACCGCCGGCACGTCGGGGGCGAACAGCACCACGTAACCCGCGTCGCGGTGGCCGCGGTGCAGCAGGGGCGAGCCCCTTCCCACGCGGTCGAGCAACAGGTCGGCGAAGGCGGCGGACTGGTTGCGCGTCTCGCGCTGCGTCAGGTCGAGCAGGATCTGCTTCACCGTGGGGTCGCCGCCCGGCAGGTGCACGTCGATGAAGTAGGGGTCGCGCCCGAACACGCCCTTGGTCACCCGCCGCCCGCCCTGGTCCGACAGGGTGTAGGTGCTCACGCCGTGCAGGCCGGGCTCCGTCCCGGTGTCGGCGTGCAGGGAGAGGAACAGGTCGGCGTTGGCCCGTCGCGCGATGCGCACCCGGCCCTCCAGCGGCACGAACGCGTCCGTGTCGCGCGTCAGCACCACCTTGTAGCGGCCGGTGCGCTTCAGCGCGTCGCGCAGCGCCTTGGCCGCGGCGAGCGTCACGTCCTTCTCGCGCACGCCCGAGCCGCGCGATCCGGGGTCCTTGCCACCGTGGCCGGCGTCGATCACCACCACCTTGGGTCCGTCGGCGGGCGCATCCGCGAGGGTGACGGGGTCCGGGCGAGCGCGGGGCCGGACGGCCGCCGCGGCCTCCTCGGGGGCGGCGGGGGTCGGGTCGCCCCGGCTCTCCACATCGAGCACGTAGCGGTACACGTCCACGCCGTCGGCCGGCGGCAGCAGGAAGCGGCGCGTCACCACGCCCGGCTGCGCCAGCTCCAGGCTGAGGCGCGCGCCGCCCAGGCCGTCGGACACGCTCCAGCGGCGGACCAGGCCGGTCCCCTCGCCGGCCATCCCGTCCGGCGCGGCGGCGTGCGCGAGGCTCAGGACCACCTCGCGTGCGGGGTCCGCGCCCGAGGCGACTTTGCCTGCAGTCTCGCGGTCGAGCTCCACGACCACGCGCGTGCGGTGGGCGTCGCCGCCGAGGCGCACCTTGAGCACGCCGCCGTCGGGGCCGACGCGCACGGCCGCCGCGGCGCCGGCCGTCGCCGTCAGGGCGCCCAGCAGCAGGGCCGCGCGGGCGATCCACCGCCGCCCTCCCCTCCGCACCGCCACGCGCACCTCGTCCGCACTCCGCCCGTTGCGTCAGCCTAGGCGCGCGCGCGTCGACAAACGCTTAACCTCGTCCGGTCGCCGCCCGTCGGGCGCCTCGGACGGCGGCGTCAGAACTGCGCCGTGATCTCCCGCCCGGCGCGGTCGATGACGATGGTCCAGCCCTCGGCCCGCAGCGCCTGGGCGAGTTGGGCGGTGGAGCCGATGGACTGGCCGTTGACCGACTTGACCACGTCGCCGGCGCGGAATCCCTGCCCCGCCGCGATCCCGTCCGCCTGGATCAGGGCCACACCGCGGCTGAACGGATCGAGGCCGTACTCGTCGGCGGCGGCGGGCGTGAGAGTCACCACCGTCGCGCCCGCCAGGGGCTGACGGCCGACGAGCGTGCGCTGGTCGCGCGGGCCGCCCGGGAGCGCGGCGAGCGTCACCGCGACCTCGCGCCGTCCGCCCCCGGCCGAGCGCACCGACAGGCGCGCCGTGTCCCCGGCGCGGTGCGTGGCGGCGGCATAATTGACGGCGCCCTCGTCGTTCACGGGCTGGCCGTCGGCCGACAGGATCAGGTCGCCCGCGTGAAGTCCCGCGCGCTCCGCCGGCGAGCCGGGATAGACGCTGGCCACCAGCACGCCCTCCGGCCGGTCGAGCCCCAGCGAGCGCGCGGTGTCGGCGTCCACGCCCTGCAGGCGTGCGCCGAGCCAGGGGCGCTCCACGCTGCGGCCGCCGCCGAGCGCCGTCTCCACCACGCGGCGCACCAGCGGCGCAGGGACGGCGAAGCCCACGCCGGCCGAAGAGCCCGAGCGCGACAGGATGAAGGTGTTCACCCCGATCAGGTTGCCCGCCATGTCCACCAGCGGGCCGCCCGAGTTGCCCGGGTTGATGGCCGCGTCCGTCTGGATGTAGCTCGAGAAGTCGTTGGCGTCGCCGCCCAGCCCCGTGCGCGATAGGGCGGAGACGATGCCGTTGGTCACCGTCTGCCCCACGCCGAAGGGGTCGCCGATGGCCAGCACGAGGTCGCCCACCTCGATCCCGCCCGTCGGCCCCGCGGCCGCCGCGATCGGCAGCACGGGCAGCTTCTCGCCGCCCGCATCGATCTTGAGGATGGCGATGTCGGAGCGGCTGTCGGCCAGGAGCACCTTGGCCGGGAACTCACGGCGGTCCGCGAGGCTGACGGTGATCTCCTGCCCGCCCTCGATCACGTGGTTGTTGGTCACGATCACGCCGTCGGCGCGTACGATGGCGCCCGAGCCGAGGGAGCCCTGCACCTGCTCGCGCGGCGCGCCCATGCCGCCGAAGAAGGCGAAGAAGGGGTCCACCTGCGTGCGCACCACGCGCTTGGACGAGATGTTCACCACCGCCGGCGCGGCGCGACGGACCACGGGCGCGAAGCCCATCTTCATGGTCGCCGCGTCGGCCGGCAGCACGCGGTTGGGCGCCGTCAGCCCGGCGTTGGGCCCCTTGGGCGGGAGCTGGGCCGCGGCGCGCTCCGGCCCGGAGCAGGCGGCGGCCAGCGCCAGGAGCGGGAGGAGGACGGCGGAACGGCGCATGGCTCTCGGCGGCGGTGACGGGACGGCGCCCTCCGCATGCCGTGCGGAGCGGGCGCGATTATGGCGCGGCGACCGCGTCCGGCGGGGCCGCCGCCGTGTCCAGGCGCGGGATCAGTATGGCGATCACCAGGGCGACCACGTAGAGCGCGCCCGCCACGTAGATGGCCGCCCCCGGCATGTTGCGTCCGCCGCTGATGGACCAGGCGAAGACGCTGGTGAAGAACACCGGCCCCACCAGCCCCGCCATGGCCATGAGCCCCGAGTTGGCGCCCTGCAGCCGCCCCTGCCGGTCGCGCGGGATCCGCCGCGTCATCACGCCCTGCACGCCCGGCATGATCAGCCCCGCCATGGCCCCGAAGGGTACGCCGCACCAGTACATCCACGGCTGCGAGGCCGAGCCGTAGATCAGGAAGGCGAGCGCGCCGCAGACCAGCCCGGTGTAGATGGCGTTGCGCCCGCCGAAGCGGGCCACGAACGGCCGGATCACGCCGGCCTGCACGACGATCGAGCCCACCCCGGTCACCACCAGCGACAGGCCGACCAGGTCCGGCCCCCAGTGGTAGCGGTAGCCCACGTAGAGCACGAACGACGAGATGAAGACCTGCTGCGCCACATAGAGCAGGCTCAGGATCACCGCGAACGGCGGCAGCGAGGGGTGGCTGCGGTAGATGCCGATGCTGGTGAACGGGTTGGCGCTCTTCAGCCGGAACGGGGCCCGGCGCTCGCGCGGCAGCGACTCGGGCAGGACGAAGAAGCCGTACAGCCAGTTGGTCAGCGACAGGCACGCCGCCCCCCAGAACGGCGCCCGCGGGCCGAAGTGCGCCAGGAGCCCTCCCAGCCCCGGCCCGATGATGAAGCCCGCGCCGAACGCGATGCCCATGACGCCGAACGCGGCCGCCCGCTTGGCGTCGGACGGCTCGTCCACGTTGATGTCGGCGATGTAGGCGTTGGCGGTGGAGAAGGAGGCCGCCGTCATCCCGCTGATCAGCCGCCCCACGAACAGCCAGATCAGGCTGGGCGCCAGGGCCATGAACACGAAGTCGCAGCCCAGGCCGAAGATGGAGATCAGCAGCACCGGCCGTCGCCCGAAGCGGTCGGACAGGGCGCCCTGGATCGGCGAGCAGACGAACTGCATCAGGGCGAAGGCCGCGCCGAACAGGCCGTAGATCTGCGCGCCCCGCGCCTCGTCGCCGACGAAGTGGACCACCAGCGGCGGCAGCACCGGGATGATCACGCCGAAGGACATGATGTCGATCAGGGCGGTGGCGAAGATGAACCCCACCGCCGCCCGCCGACCCCGGGCCGGCGTGGTCGTGCCGAGCGACACGGGCGCGGCCGCCGTCGCGGGATCGACCGGCTCGGCGACGGGCTCGATGGACATGGCTCAGCTCTCCGAGCCCAGGTCCTACGCCGCGCCGTGCCGGAACGCCAAGCGGCAGGCCGTCGCGTGCGTCTGGGTCCGGCCGCGGCGCCCGGACCCGCTCAGGGCTGGCGCAACGACCCCGCGAGCGGCGCCAGCCCGCCGTCGCCGGGCGGCGCGGATATGCCCAGCAGGTGCGCCAGGAGCGGCTGGACGTCCACGTTGTCGAACACGGGCTGGCGGTGGCCCGGCCGGAACGCCGGCCCGTGGACGATGAACAGGGCGCGCATCTCGGGTGCGGCGGGATCGTAGCCGTGCTCGCCGACGCTGAAGCGCTTGATCCTGGTCGCCGCCTCGCGCGTCGTGACCTCCCAGCCGACGTCGGCCAGGCAGACGAGCTGCGGCACGCGCGGGTTGGTCCCGTAGTGCAGGGCCGCCGGGATGTCGGCCTTGCGCCAGCAGCGCACGTGCGGGTGCGGCTGCAGGATCGCGCGCTCCGCCGCCGCCGCCTCCGCGCCCTGGAGGTTGATCTCCTCCACCGGCCCGCCCGTCACCTGGTGCACGGCGCCCAGGGCCGGCCCCACCCAGTCGTCGACGTAGGCCACGCGATCGGGCGCGGTCGCCGCCATGCCGTGGTCGGCGACGATCACCAGCTCGGCGGCGTCGTACAGGCCCAGCGCCTTGAGCCCGTCCACCAGCCGGCCGATCGCGGCGTCGACCTCGCGCAGCTTGGCGTCCACCTGCGGCGAGGCCGGCCCGTCGTGGTGGCCCGTGTGGTCGGGCTCGTCGAAGTACAGGGTGAGGAAGTCCGGCCGGTCGGCCTGCGGCAGCTTCAGCCAGTCCAGCATCACGTCGACACGGTGCGGGAAGCTCACCGCGGCGTCGAAGTGCGCCCAGCGGTCGGGACGCACGCCGCCGATCTCCGCCTCCGAGCCCGGCCAGTACATGATCCCGGTCTTCAGCCCGGCCTTGTGGGCGCTCACCCAGATCGGCTCCGCCCCGTCCCACCAGCGACGGTCGGCCGTGGCGTCCTGCGTGCTGAGGGTGAAGTGGGTGTCTCCCGCGACGGCGGGGTCGTCCATGGTGTTGGCGACGACGCCGTGGTGGTCGGGGTAGAGCCCGGTCACCAGGGTGTAGTGGTTGGGGAAGGTCAGCGACGGAAAGGCGGGCCGCATTCCGTCCGGCGACCAAGCCCCGTCGTGCGCCAGGGCGGAGAGGCGGGGCGTCAGCCCGCGCTTGAGGTAGTCGGCGCGGAAGCCGTCCAGCGAGATCAGGATCACAGGGCCGGGCTTGCGCTCGGCCCTGTCCACGGAACGCGTGACGGGCGTCGGGGTGACCGGCGTTGGCGTCTGGAAGGCGAGGACGAGGGCGAGCAGCGCGGCGAGCATCGAGGCTTCCTACACGGCGTGACGCACGGCCGTATGACGGCGCTCAAACGAAAGCCCCCGGCACCGTGCGCCGAGGGCTGGAGAAGGTCGTGGCGGGGGAGAGCGCCTACTCGTCGTCGGCGTAGCCGCCCGACATGTCGGGACCCGAGTCCTGGCCCTTGGCGCTCACGTCGCGGTCGACGAACTCGATCACCGCCATGGGCGCGTCGTCGCCGTAGCGGAAGCCGGCCTTGAGCACGCGGATGTAGCCGCCCCGGCGCTCGCCGTAGCGCGGGCCCAGCGTCTCGAACAGCTTGCCGACCTGGGCCACGTCGCGGACCTGGCTGATGGCTTGGCGTCGCGCGTGCAGGTCGCCGCGCTTGGCGAGCGTGACCAGCTTCTCGACGAAGGGCCGCAGCTCCTTCGCCTTCGGCAGGGTGGTGACGATCTGCTCGTGCTTGATCAGGCTGGCGGCCATGTTGGCGAACATGGCCGTGCGGTGGGCCGTGGTGCGGCCGAGTTTCCGACGGGCGAAGCCGTGGCGCATGGGTCTAGGTCTCCGTGGCCCGTGGGCCGGTCAAGCACGAGCCCGACCCATCGCCCGGTCGGGGCCTAGCGGTGCGCCGGGAGCCTCGGCCGCGGCTGCGGCGTCTGCGGCCCCGTCAGACGACGGCGCGGGAAGTGCGTCTTAGACCTGGTCGTCAAACTTCTTGGCCAGCTCGTCGATGTTCTCGGGCGGCCAGTTGGGGATGTCCATGCCGAGGTGCAGGCCCATGGCGGTCAGCACCTCCTTGATCTCGTTCAGCGACTTGCGGCCGAAGTTCGGGGTGCGCAGCATCTCGCCCTCCGTCTTCTGGATCAGGTCGCCGATGTAGACGATGTTGTCGTTCTTCAGGCAGTTGGCCGAGCGGACGCTGAGCTCGAGCTCGTCCACCTTCTTCAGCAGCGCCGGGTTGAACGGCAGCTCGGGCTTCGCCTCGTCGCTGACGCGCTGGCGCGGCTCCTCGAAAGTGATGAAGATGTTCAGCTGGTCCTGCAGGATGCGGGCGGCGTAGGCCACCGCGTCCACGGGCGTGACCGCGCCGTTGGTCTCCACCTCGAGCACCAGCTTGTCGTAGTCGAGGCTCTGGCCCTGGCGGGTGGGCTCGACGCGGTAGGCCACGCGCTTCACGGGGGAATACAGGGCGTCGATGGAGATCAGGCCGATCGGCGCGTCCTCGGGCCGGTTGCGCTCGGACGAGACGTAGCCCTTGCCCGACTGGACGGTGAGCTCCATGCGGATGGAGGCGCCCTGGTCCAGGGTGCAGATCACGTGGTTCTTGTTCAGGATCTCGATGTCGCTGGGCAGCTCGATCTGGCCGGCGGTGACCGGGCCGGGGCCCGTGGCGCGCAGCGTCATGCGCTTCGGCCCCTCGGCGTGCATGCGCAGCGCCAGCGCCTTGATGTTCAGCACCACGTCGACGACGTCCTCGCGCACGCCCTCCATGGAGGAGAACTCGTGCACCACGCCGTCGATCTGCACGGCGGTGACCGCGGCGCCCTGCAGCGACGACAGGAGCACGCGGCGCAGCGAGTTGCCGAGCGTCACGCCGAAGCCGCGCTCCAGCGGCTCGGCCACCATGCGCGCCTTGCGCTGCGGGTCGTTGCCGGTCTCGATCTGCGGCTTCTCGGGACGGATCAGCTCTTGCCAGTTGCGTTCGATCACGGGCGGTCTCTCGGACAAGTGCGAGGCGCCCCCCGGATGGAGGGCGCCTCAAGCAGCGGGTAGGACGGTTGCGGAGGTCGACGCCGGAGGGGCGTCAGACCCGGCGGCGCTTGGGGGGCCGGCAACCGTTATGTGGGATTGGAGTCACGTCGCGGATAGTGGTCACGGTGAAGCCGGTGGCCTGCAGCGCGCGGAGCGCCGACTCGCGGCCGGAGCCGGGGCCGGAGACGTTGACCTCCAGCGTCTTCACGCCGTGCTCCTGCGCCTTCTTGCCGGCGTCCTCGGCCGCCACCTGCGCGGCGTACGGCGTCGACTTGCGCGAACCCTTGAAGCCCATGGTGCCGGCGCTCGACCAGGCGATGGCGTTGCCCTGGGCGTCGGTGATCGTGATCATGGTGTTGTTGAAGCTGGCGTTCACGTGCGCGACGCCGCTGGTGATGTTCTTGCGCTCGCGCTTCTTGACGCGCTCGGGAGCCTTGGCCATTCGCGATTTTGCCTTACTTCTTCTTGCCGGCGATCGGCTTGGCCGGGCCCTTGCGGGTGCGGGCGTTGGTGTGGGTGCGCTGGCCGCGGACCGGCAGGCCCTTGCGGTGACGCAGGCCGCGGTACGACGCGAGGTCCATCAGGCGCTTGATGTTCATGGTCGTCTCGCGGCGCAGGTCGCCCTCGACGGTGTAATCGCGGTCGATCGCCTCGCGGATCTGCAGCACCTCGGCGTCGGAGAGCTGGTTCACGCGGCGGGCCTCGTCGATGCCCACGCGGTCCATGATCTCCTGCGCGGAGCGCGGGCCGACGCCGTGGATGTACTGCAGCGCGATCACGACGCGCTTGTTGGTGGGGATGTTGACGCCAGCGATACGGGCCACGTGCGATGTCTCTCCTCGACCGCGCTCTCCAGAACGCGCCATGGCCCCGGGCCTCGGAGAGGAGGCCGGTGCGAGTCGCGCCGTTCGCGGGAACGGGGGTTTATAGTCGAGAACGGCCGTGGGTCAACGGGCGGCCGGGAACAAATCCGAACGCGCCGGAAGGCTCAGGCGGTCTGCGCCCCGCCGTCGATCGCGTGCGCGATCTGCGCCGAAACCTCGTCCATCGAGGCCATGCCGTCGACCTCGGCCAGCTTGCCCTGTCCCTCGTAGTAGCTGAGCAGCGGCTTGGTCTGCGTCAGGTAGGCGTTCAGGCGCACGGCGAAGACTTCGGGGTTGTCGTCCGCCCTGCCCTGCTCGGCGAAGCGCTTGGTGATGCGCGCCATCAGCTGGGCGTCGTCGACCTTGAGGCGCACCACCCGATCGACCTGCTTGCCGCGGCCCTGCAACAGGATGTCGAGCGCCTGCGCCTGGGCGACCGTGCGCGGGAAGCCGTCGAAGATGGCCCCGCCCGCGGCCTCCGCCGCGTCCAGCCGGTCATCGATCAGCCGGATCACGATCTCGTCGGTGACCAGCGCGCCTGAGTCGACCACCGCCTTGACCTCGACGCCGAGGGGCGAGCCGGAGGCGATGGCCGCGCGCAGCATGTCGCCCGTGGAGAGCTGCACCATGCGGCGGCGCTCCACCAGGCGCAGGGCCTGGGTGCCCTTCCCCGCTCCCGGCGGGCCGAACAGGATCAAGTTCACACCGACGCCCCCGCCCTGCCGAGTCGAATTGTCAGCGGGCGCCGCGCACCGCCGGAACTCCGGCGCCGCCACGGCTGCCGCGCAGCTTCGACTTCTTGATCAAGCCCTCGTACTGGTGCGCCAGGAGGTGCGACTGGATCTGCGCCACCGTGTCCATGGTGACCGTCACCACGATCAGGATCGAGGTGCCGCCGAACACCTGGTTCTGCCCCATCGCTCCACCCAGGATCTCCGGCAGGATGCAGACCGCGGTGATGTAGGCCGCGCCGATCACCGTCAGCCGCGTCAGCACGTGGTCGATGTACTCGGCGGTGCGCTTGCCGGGGCGGATGCCTGGCAGGAAGCCGCCATACTTGCGCAGGTTCTCCGCCGTCTCGTCCGGATTGAACACGATCGACGTGTAGAAGAACGAGAAGAAGATGATCATGCCCGCGTAGAGCAGGATGAAGAACGGCTGGCCGTGCTGCAGCTGGCCGACCGCGCCCGGCAGCCACTGCGCCCAGTTCGGCAAGTGCGCGCTGGCCAGGAAGCCCATGGCCGTGGCCGGCAGCAGCAGCAGCGAACTGGCGAAGATCGGCGGAATCACGCCCGCGGTGTTGATCTTCAGCGGCAGGAACGAGCTGTCGCCGCCGTACATGCGGTTGCCCTGCTGACGCTTGGGATACTGCACCAGGAGGCGCCGCTGCGCGCGCTCGAAGAAGACGATGGCCAGCACCACGCCGACCGACACGGCGATCAGGAACAGGAACAGCAGCGGGCTCATCTGCCCCGTGCGCGTCTGCGACAGCATCTGCCAGAGGGTGATCGGCAGGCGCGCGACGATGCCGGCGAAGATGATCAGCGACGAGCCGTTGCCCACGCCGCGGCTGGTGATCTGCTCGCCGATCCACATCAGGAACAGGGTGCCGCCCGTCAGCGTCGCGACCGTGGAGATCACGAAGCCGAAGCCCGGCGAGCTGACCAGCCCCTGGCTGTTCTGCAGGCCCAGCGCGATGCCGAAGCTCTGGATCAGCGCCAGCAGCACGGTGAGGTAGCGGGTGTACTGGTTGAGCGTCTTACGCCCGGCCTCGCCGCCCTCCTTACGAAGCTTCTCCCACGGCCCGTAGATGGTGGCCATCAGCTGCACGATGATGGACGCCGAGATGTAGGGCATCACGTTCAGCGTGAAGACGGCCATGCGCGACACGGCTCCGCCCCCGAACATGTTGAACATGCCCAGGATGCCCTTCGCCTGGCCTTGGAAGGCGTGGGCGATGGCGGCCGTGTCGACGCCCGGGATGGGGATGTAGCAACCCAGCCGGAACATCAGCAGCGCGCCGAGCGTGAACCACAGGCGCTTGTGCAGGTCGGTCGCCCGCGCGAAGGCGCCGACGTTCATGTTGGCGGCGAGCTGTTCGGCGGCGGAGGCCATGCGTCACTCAGGTCGGAACTGAAGGGAGAGACATAGGGCGGCGGCGGGCGGCTGTCACGCGGATGGGAACGGCCCGCCCCGCCATCCCACCCGCCCCTGACACTCCGTCGCCCGTGGACTCGATCCCGGGGGCGGAATGCTGGTCGTGCTGGCGGCTCGCGGCCGCGTGAGCGGCCCGGCTCACCCCGCCAGGTCCTCGGGTCGAGTCCGAGGACGGCGTAGGTGTGGCTTACTCGGCCGGAGCTTCTGCAGCCGCCGGCTTGGTCGTGGTCACCGAGCCACCCGCCGCCTCGATCGCCGCGCGTGCGCCCGCCGTGGCCGCGTGGCAGCTGATGTTGAGCGCGCCGGTGACGGCGCCCTCGCCCAGGAGCTTCACGCCGTCGCGGGCGCGGCGGATCACGCCGGCTTTCACCAGGGCGTCGGCGTCGATGGCGGCCTTGCCGTTCAGCTTGCCCGCTTCGATCGCCTGGGCGATGCGCCACAGGTTGACCTCGGCGTACTCGGGACGGTTGAGCGAATTGAAGCCGCGCTTGGGCATGCGCATGTGGAGCGGCATCTGACCGCCCTCGAAGCCGTTCATGCCGTGACCGGTGCGGGCCTTCTGGCCCTTCACGCCGCGGCCGCCGGTCTTGCCCTTGCCGGAGCCGCCGCCGCGGCCGATGCGCATGCGCTCCTTGGTGGAGCCCGGGTTGTCTCGCAGCTCGTTGAGCTTGGTCATGGCCTTCGTCTCCTGACGGTTGCGCCCGCTGACGCGGACTCGGCTTGAGAGAACCCGCTCATCCCCGCATGCGCGGGGATGAGCGGAGAACTAGGCTTGGCTCTCCACCACGGCCACCATGTGGGCGACCTTGGCGACCGCGCCGCGGTTGGAGGGCGTGTCCTCCAGCGACGCGGTGCGGCCGATCTTGTTGAGGCCGAGGCCGATCAACGTGGCGCGCTGCGTCTTGTCGCGGCGGATGGGCGAGCCGGTCTGGCGGATCGTGAACTGCGCCATCACGCGCTCTCCATCACGGTGGGATCGCTGACGCCATCCTCGCGGCGGCCCAGGATGTCGCCCGTCTTCTTGCCACGCTTGGAGGCGATCTGGCGGGGCGACGACTGCTCCTTGAGCGCGTCGAAGGTGGCGCGGATCATGTTGTAGGGATTGGACGAGCCGATCGACTTGGCCACGACATCCTGGATGCCGAGCGTCTCCAAGACCGCGCGCATGGGGCCGCCGGCGATCACGCCGGTGCCGGGAGGCGCCGCGCGCAGCATCACCTTGCCCGCGCCGTGACGGCCCGCGCCGTCGTGGTGCAGGGTGCGGCTCTCGCGGAGGGGCACGCGGATCATGGTCTTCTTGGCCTCTTCGGTGGCCTTGCGGATCGCCTCAGGCACCTCTCGCGCCTTGCCGTGGCCGAAACCGACGCGGCCCTTGCCGTCGCCGACCACCATCAGGGCGGCGAACGAGAAGCGGCGGCCGCCTTTGACGGTCGCAGCCACGCGATTGATGTGGACCAGCTTCTCGACGATGTCGCTGTCGCCGTCCTCGCGGTCGCGTGGACGGCGGTCGCGGTTGCCGCCTTCGTTGGGACGAGCCATGCGTTCGATCCTTAGAAGTTCAGGCCGGCTTCGCGCGCGGCGTCGGCCAGGGCTTTCACCCGGCCGTGGTACAGGTAGCCGCCGCGGTCGAACACGACGTCGGTGACGCCGGCGGCCTTGGCGCGCTCGGCGATGCGCTGGCCGACGGTCTTGGCCGCGTCGATGTTCGCACCCGTCGCCGGGCCGCCCTCGACCTTCTCCAGCGAGGAGGCGGCGGCGAGGGTCACGCCCTTGGCGTCGTCGATCAGCTGGGCGGCGATATGCTTGTTGGAGCGGAACACGCTTAGGCGCAGGCGCTCGCCCGCCAGCTTGCGCAGGCGGATGCGGTTGCGCTCTGCGCGGCGGACGTGGGAGTCGCGGGGAGTGAGGGCCATCTTACTTCTTCTTGCCTTCCTTGCGCCGCACGGTCTCGCCCTGGTAGCGCACGCCCTTGCCCTTGTAGGGCTCGGGCGGACGCACGCGGCGGATGCGCGCGGCCGTCTCGCCGACCTGCTGCTTGTCGATCCCGGAGATGCGGATCTCCACCGGACGGGGCACCGCGAAGGTGATGCCGGCCGGCGGCGGCATGTCGACGTCGTGGCTGAAGCCGAGCTGCAGGGACAGGTCGCGGCCCTTGAGCGCGGCGCGGTAGCCCACGCCGACCAGCTCCAGCACCTCCTCGTAGCCCTTGGTCACGCCCTCGACCATGTTGTTGGTCAAGGTGCGGCTGAGGCCCCACATTGCGTTGTGGCGCTGGCTCTCGCCCGTGGGCGTGAGCGTCAGCTGGCCGTCCGCCTGGCCGATGGAGATCTCCTCCGGCAGGGTGTGGGCCAGCTCGCCCTTGGGGCCCTTCACGCGGATCGCCTGGCCGTCGAGGGTGACGGTGACGCCGCTGGGGACCGCGATGGTCTTCTTTCCGATACGGGACATGGCGGCCTCAGTACACGCGGCAGAGGACTTCGCCGCCGACGTTTTCCGTCCGCGCAGCGGTGTCGCTCATCACGCCCTTGGGCGTGGACAGGATCGAGATGCCGAGGCCGTTACGCACGGGCTTCAGCTCCTTGATGGAGGAGTACACGCGGCGGCCCGGCGTCGAGACGCGGGAGATCTCCGCGATCACGGGCTGGCCGTCGAAGTACTTGAGCTCGATCTCGAATTCGGGGTGGGCGCCCTCGCGCTCGATCAACGTGTAGCCGCGGATGTAGCCCTCGTCCTGAAGGACGTCGAGCACGCGGCGACGGAGCGTCGAGGCGGGGGTGCGCACCGTCGAACGCTTGCGCTCGGCGGCGTTCTTGATGCGGGCGATCAGGTCGCTCAGGGGGTCGTTGAAGGACATCTGTGTTCCCTCACCAGCTCGACTTGACGAGGCCGGGCACCTGGCCGGCGGACCCGAGGTCGCGCAGGGCGATGCGGCTCATCTTGAGCTTGCGGTAGAAGGCGCGCGGGCGCCCGGTGACGTCGCAACGGTTGCGGTAGCGGACCGGCGACGAGGAGCGCGGCAGCTCGGCCAGGCGCAGGCGGGCGTCGAAGCGCTCTTCGAGCGGCTGCGACTCGTCGCTCGCGATCGCCTTCAGCTCCTCGCGCTTCTTTGCGTACTGCTTGACCAGCTTCGCCACGTGGACGTTGCGGTTGACGGCGGACTTCTTAGCCATGGTGCTTGTCCTTTCCCGCTCAGTTCACGAACGGGAACTGGAGCTCTTTCAGAAGCGCGCGCGCCTCGTCATCGCTCTTGGCCGTGGTGCAGACGACGATGTCCATGCCCCACATCTGGTCGATCTGGTCGTAGTTGATCTCGGGGAACACAATGTGCTCCTTCAGGCCCATGGCGTAGTTGCCGCGACCGTCGAAGCTCTTCCCGTTCAGGCCGCGGAAATCCTTCACGCGCGGCAGCGCGATGGTGATCAGGCGATCAAGGAACTCGTACATGCGCTCGCGGCGCAGGGTGACCTTGGCGCCGATGACCATGTTCTCGCGCAGCTTGAACTGGGCCACCGACTTGCGGGCCCGCGTGGTGGCGGGCTTCTGGCCGGCGATCGCCGTCAGGTCCTTCACCGCCGCGCCGACCTTCTTGGAGTCGTTCACCGCTTCGCCGATACCCATGTTCAGCACGATCTTGTCGAGCCGGGGCACCTGCATCTCGTTGGTGTAGCCGAACTGCTCGCGCAGCACGCCGCGGATGCGGTCGGTGTACTCGCTCTTCAGGCGCGGGACGTAAGCCTCGCTGGGGGCCTCGCCGCCGCCCGTCTGTTGGACGTCAGCCACTGATGGTCTCTCCCGTCGTCTTGGCGAAGCGGACCTTCTTGTCCCCTTCGGTGCGGAAGCCGACGCGGGTCGCCTTGCCGGCGGAGTCCGCGATCGCGACGTTCGAGACGTGCAGCGACGCTTCCTTGCTTTTGATGCCCCCTTGCGGGTCGGCCTGGCTGGCCTTGGTGTGGCGCTGGACCATGTTCACGCCCTCGACCAGCACGCGCTCGTCCTTGGGCATGACCTTGGTCACGCGGCCCGTCTTGCCCTTGTCCTTGCCCGTGAGGACGACGACGCGGTCACCCGACTTGATCTTGGCGGCCATCACAGCACCTCCGGCGCGAGGCTGATGATCTTCATGTGGTTCTTGGCGCGCAGCTCGCGCGGCACGGGCCCGAAGATGCGGGTGCCGACCGGCTCGTTGGACTTGTTCACGATCACCGCCGCCGACTTGTCGAAGCGGATGGTCGAGCCGTCCTTGCGGGCGATGTCCTTGGCCGTGCGCACGACGATGCAGCGCACCACGTCGCCCTTCTTCACGCGGCCGCGGGGGATCGCCTCCTTCACCGACGCCACGATGACGTCGCCGACGCCGGCGTAGCGGCGACCCGCTCCGCCCAGCACCTTGATGCACATGACCCGGCGCGCGCCCGAATTGTCGGCGACCTCCAGGTTAGTCTGCATCTGGATCATGGGTTTCTACCTTCCAGATCGGGGTTCAGGCCGAAGGCGCGGAGGCGTCCGCCTTGGACAGGACCTCCCACGTCTTCAGCTTCGACTTGGGCGCGCACTCCTGGATCCGGACCTTGTCGCCGGTGTGGAACGCGTTGCCCTCGTCATGGGCGTGGTAGCGCTTGGAGCGGCGCACGGGCTTCTTCAGCACGGGGTGCTGGAAGGTGCGCTCGATCAGCACGATCACCGTCTTGTCACCCTTGTCGGAGACGACGGCGCCTTCGAGAATACGCTTGGGCATCGCGGCGTCCTCAGACCTTGGCGGCCGGCGGCGCCTTCTGGCGCTGCACGGTCTTGATGCGCGCGATGTCCTTGCGAACCTCGCTGGCGCGGTGGCTCTTCTCCATCTGGCCGGTCGCCTGCTGAAAGCGCAGGTTGAACTGCTCCTTCTTCAGGTTAAGCAGGGCGTCGGTCGTCTGGTCGGGGGTCATCCCCCGCACGTCGTCGATCTTCATCAGGCGGCCTCCGCCTCGGTGTGGGCGATGATGCCGGCGTCGAGTCGGGTGACCACCTTGACGCGGATCGGCAGCTTGGCGGCGCCGAGCGCCAGCGCCTGACGCGCCACGTCGTCCGGCACGCCGTCGATCTCGAACATGATGCGGCCGGGGGCGACGCGCGCGGCCCAGTACTCGACGGCGCCCTTGCCCTTGCCCATGCGGACTTCGGCGGGCTTGTCGGTGACCGGCAGGTCCGGGAAGATCCGGATCCAGACGCGGCCCTGGCGCTTCATCTCGCGGGTGATCGCTCGGCGGCAGGCCTCGATCTGGCGCGCGGTGATGCGCTCGGGCTCCAGGGCCTTGAGGCCGTAGGAGCCGAAGTTCAGCGCCGTGCCGCCCTTCGAGGTCCCGTGGATGCGGCCCTTGAACTGCTTGCGGAACTTGGTCTTCTTCGGAGACAGCATCGCTTAAGCCTGCGGCTGGTCGCCGCCGCCCGAAGGACGGCGGTCGCGTCGGGGACCACGGTCGGGGCGGTCGCGGCCTTCGGAGGACGACGGGCCCTGGGCCTCGCCGGCCCAGCGCTTGTCCTGCGCCATGGGGTCGTGCTCGAGCACCTCGCCCTTGAACACCCACACCTTCACGCCGATGATCCCATAGGTCGTCTTCGCTTCGGTGAAGCCGTAGTCGATGTCGGCGCGGAGCGTGTGGAGCGGCACCCGGCCTTCGCGGTACCACTCCATGCGCGCGATCTCCGAGCCGCCGAGGCGGCCCGACACGTTGATGCGGATGCCCTTGGCGCCGAGGCGCACGGCCGACTGGATCGAGCGCTTCATGGCGCGGCGGAAGGCGATGCGGCGCTCGAGCTGCTGCGCGATGCTCTCGGCCACGAGCTGCGCGTCGACCTCGGGCTTGCGCACCTCGACGATGTTCAGGCTGACGTCGCCCTCGGTCATCGCCGCCACGTCCTTGCGCAGCTTCTCGATGTCGACGCCCTTCTTGCCGATGATCACGCCGGGACGAGCGGCGTAGATGGTCACGCGGCAACGCTTGTGCGGGCGCTCGATGATGATGCGCGAGACACCGGCGGCGTTCAGGCGCGACTTCAGCGCGCGACGCAGCTTGATGTCCTGGTGCAGCAGCTTGGCGTAGTCCGCGCCGTCGGAGAACCAGCGGCTGTCCCACGTGCGGTTGATGCCCAGGCGCAGCCCGATCGGGTTGACCTTCTGACCCATTACGCGGCCTCCCCGGCCAGCTCGCGGACCACGACCGTGATCTCGCTGAACGGCTTCTCGATGCGCGCGGAGCGGCCGCGGGCGCGGGCGGAGAAGCGCTTCATCACGAAATTCTTGCCCACGAACGCCTCGGCCACGACCAGGTTGTCGATGTCGAGGTTGTGGTTGTTCTCGGCGTTGGAGATGGCCGAGTAGAGCGCCTTCTTCACATCGCCGGCGATCCGCTTGTGGCTGAACTCCAGCTCGTTGAGCGCGCGCTGCACCGGCAGGCCGCGGATCGACTGGGCCACGAGGCCCAGCTTGCGCGGTGAGGTGCGCAGGTTGACGAGCTTGGCCATGGCGGACTGCTCGCCCACGCGACGGCCTTTGGACTGCTTGGCCATCTTACTTCCTCTTCGCCTTCTTGTCGGCGGCGTGGCCGTAGAAGGTGCGGGTCGGCGAGAACTCGCCGAACTTCATGCCCACCATGTCCTCGGACACGGACACGGGGATGTGCTTGTGGCCGTTGTAGACGCCGAAGGTCAGGCCGATGAACTGCGGCATGATCGTCGAGCGGCGCGACCAGGTCTTGATCATGTCCTTGCGGCCACTGGTCTGCAGGGCGTCAGCCTTGCGGAGCAGGTAGCCGTCGACGAACGGGCCTTTCCAAACGGAGCGGGTCATCAGCGAGCCTTACGAACGTGACGGGAGCGGATGATGAACTTGTCCGTCTCCTGGTTGGTGCGGGTCTTGCGGCCCTTGGTCGGCTTGCCCCACGGGGTGACCGGGTGGCGTCCGCCGGAGGTCTTGCCCTCGCCGCCGCCGTGCGGGTGGTCGACGGGGTTCATGGCCACGCCGCGGACGTGGGGGCGGAATCCCATGTGGCGGACGCGACCGGCCTTTCCAAGGCTCTGGTTCATGTGGTCGGGATTCGACACCGCGCCCACCGTGGCCATGCAGGTGTCCTGCACCATCCGCAGCTCGCCCGAGCCCAGGCGGATCTGGGCGTAGCCGGCGTCGCGGCCGACCAGCTGGGCGTAGGTGCCCGCCGAGCGCGCCATCTGGGCGCCCTTCATCGGCTTCAGCTCGACGTTGTGGATGATGGTGCCGACCGGCATGGCGCGCAGCGGCATGGCGTTGCCCGGCTTCACGTCCACGCGCTCGCCGGCCACCACCTGATCGCCCACCGCCAGGCGCTGCGGCGCCAGGATGTAGGTCAGCTCGCCGTCCTCGTAGCGCACCAGCGCGATGAAGGCCGAGCGGTTGGGGTCGTACTCGAGGCGCTCGACGGTCGCGGGCACGTCGAACTTGCGGCGCTTGAAGTCCACGATGCGGTAGAGCTTCTTCGCCCCGCCGCCGCGGAAGCGCACGGTGATGCGGCCGTTGTTGGTGCGGCCGCCCTTGGAGGTCAGGCCCTCCACCAGAGACTTTTCCGGGCGGCCCTTGTGCAGCTCGGAGCGGTCGACCAGCACCAGGCTGCGGCGCGAGGGCGAGGTCGGGTTGTATGTCTTCAGAGCCATGGCGTCAGAGACCCGTCGTCACGTCGATGGACTGGCCGGCGGCCAGCGTCACGATCGCCTTCTTGATGTCGGAGCGGCGGCCCTTCTGACCGCGGAAGCGCTTGGTCTTGCCCTCCTGGATCAGGGTGTTGACCTTCAGCACGTTGACCGTGAACAGCGCTTCGACCGCAGCCGCGATCTCGTCCTTGGTGGAGTCCATGGCCACCTGGAACACGACCTTGTTCTGCTCGGAGAGCACGGTCGCCTTCTCGGTGATGTGCGGCGCGACGATCACGTCGTAGTGGCGGGGCGTCGGCCCCCTCGTGACTTGGGCCATCACGCGGCTTCCTTATGATCGGCGAAGCGCGCCTCGATGGCGGCCACCGCGTCGCGCGTCAGCACCAGGGTGTCGCGGCGCAGCACGTCGTACACGTTGAGGCCCGCGTCCGGCAGCACGTCGATCCGCGGGATGTTGCGGGCGGCGAGCTTCAGGTTGGCGTCGACCTCGGGGCCGGCGATCACCAGCGCGCTGGTCCAGCCGAGCTTCTCCACGCGGGTACGGAAGGCGGCGGTCTTGGCCTCGGTCAGCGTCATGGCGTCGACCACCACCAGCGAACCCGACTTGGCCTTGCTCGAGAGCGCGTGGCGCAGCGCCAGGGCGCGCACCTTCTTGGTCAGGTCGTGGGCGTGGCTGCGGTTCACCGGGCCGAACACCTTGGCGCCGCCGACGAACTGCGCCGCCTTGCGCGAGCCGTGGCGGGCGCCGCCGGTGCCCTTCTGCTTGTACATCTTCTTGCCCGTGCGGGCGACTTCGTTGCGCGTCTTGATCTTGTGCGTACCAGCGCGGCGCTTGGCCAGCTGGTAGTTGACCATGCGCGACAGGATGTCGGTGCGGATCTCGGTCAGCCCGAAGATCGCGTCCGACAGCTCGATGTCACCGGCGGCGCCGGCGTCGAGGTTGACGACGTTCAGCTTCACGCCTCGCCCCCTTCTTGTTGGGTGGTGGTCTCGGCCGCGGGAGCCTCTTGGGCTTCGGCGGCCGGAGCGGCGTGCGCGTCGCCCGCCTTGCGGAAGGCGCCGGGCGACGGCGCGTCCTTGTGGACCGCCTTCTTCACCGCGTCGCGGATCTTGACGACCGTGCCCTCGTGGCCGGGCACCGCGCCCTTGATCATGATCAGGCCGCGCTCGGCGTCGACACGGAAGATGGTCAGGTTCTGCGTGGTGACGGTCTCGACGCCCAGGTGGCCGGCCATCTTCTTGCCCTTGAACACCTTGCCGGGGTCCTGGCGCTGACCGGTGGAGCCGTGCGAGCGGTGGCTGACGGAGACGCCGTGGGTGGCGCGCAGGCCGCCGAAGTTCCAGCGCTTCATGGCGCCGGCGAAGCCCTTGCCGATCGTCAGGCCCTGCACGTCCACGTACTGGCCGGGGACGAAGTGGTCGGCGGTGACCTCGGCGCCCAGTTCGGGCAACAGGTCTTCGGCGACGCGGAACTCGGCGACGTGCGCCTTGGGCTCGACGAGCGCCTTGGCGAAGTGGCCGCGCAGCGGCTGGGTGGTGTTCTTCGCCTTCTTCGACCCGATGCCGAGTTGCACGGCGCTGTAGCCGTCCACGTCGGCGGTGCGCAGGCCGGTGACCTGCAGGCCTTCGACGGAGAGCACGGTGACGGGCACGTGGGCGCCGGTCTCGTCGAAGAAGCGGGTCATGCCGAGCTTCTTGGCGAGCACGCCGGTGCGGCGCTCCCCCTTGGTCTTGGCGGTCTGGATGGTGGCGGGCATGTTCGGCGGCCCCTTAGATCTTGATCTCGACGTCGACGCCGGCCGACAGGTCGAGCTTCATCAGCGCGTCCACGGTCTGCGGGGTCGGGTCGACGATGTCGAGCACGCGCTTGTGCGTGCGGATCTCGAACTGTTCGCGGCTCTTCTTGTCCACGTGCGGCGAGCGGTTGACCGTGAACTTCTCGATCAGCGTGGGCAGCGGGATCGGGCCGCGCACCTGGGCGCCCGTGCGCTTGGCGGTCTGCACGATCTCGCGGGTGGAGTGATCCAGCACGCGGTGATCGAAGGCCTTGAGCCTTATGCGGATGTTCTGGCGATCCATCTCGTTCCAAACTCCCGCGCGCCGGCCTCTCGGCCGCCCCACGCCTGAACAGTTCAAAGACCAACGGTCGCCGATAAAGGCGCCCACGACGCGTCCCGAACACTCGCTCCGAAGAAGCGACCACGCGGGACTGCAGAAACAGAAAGGGCCGCGCGACTGGAGCCGCCGGCCCTGCCGTCCACCGGCGAACCGGGGCGACACCGTTTCCTACACACCGCGTCTGACCCGCAAGCGAGTCACAGCCGATCCGTCGGAGGCGGGTGGATACCCGCGTCGACGGCGGAGGTCAACCGCGGAGAGAGCGCCCGCTATCGAGGACCGCCGGGCCGTTCAGTGGCCGATGGTGATCTCGCCCGAGCCATGAACCACCTTGGCGACCGGGCCGGTCACCCGCGCCACATGGATGTCGCCCGAGCCGTAGCTCTGCACCGACAGCGACCCCGCCTCGCCGCCGAAGTTCACGTCGCCCGAGCCGGTGACCCGCACGGCCGCCGAGGGCGCGCGTCCGCCGTCGATGCGCACGCCGCCCGAGCCCGCCAGCGTCACGTTCAACGGTCCGTGGATCTCGGCCGCCTTCAGGTCGCCCGAGCCGGCGATGGCCACGGCCACGCCGCCGCCCACGCGGGCGAACCGCGCGTCGGCCGAGCCGGCGATGTTCAGGTCCACGTCGCCGCCCACGTCGGCGCCCGTCAGATCGCCCGAGCCCGACAGCTGCGCCCTCACCCGCCCCGCGCGTCCGATGGCCGTATCGCCAGACCCGTTGCTCGCCAGGTCGAAGTCGCCACGCACGTCGGCGACACGGAAGTCGCCACAGCCCGCCTTGGCGAGGTGCAGCCGGTCGGTGGGGCCCACCTCGCCCCAGACCGCGTCGGCGGCGGCCACGGAGGCGTCGAGCGGCACGTGGACGGTGATCACGGGCAGCCGCTCCACGGGCACCTGACCGATGCCGCGGATGTTCACCCGCTGGCCGGGGCTGGGCTCGCCCGGACGATGCCGCATCGCGCCGAAGATGTTCATGTTGACCGAGCCGCAGCCGTTGATCCGGCCCCGCAGGCCGCCGTCGACCACCATGCGGTCGCCCTCGCGCCGGATCTGCGGCAGGGGCAGGTCCATGCTGGAGCGCGTCACGGTAACCGAGACGTCCGAGCGCGCCTCGGGGATCACCACCAGCCGCGCGGCGGCGTTCTCCACCTGCACGCCCGGCGCGGCGAGAGCGGGCGCGGCCGCAGCGAGAACGGCGGCCAGCGCAGCGGTGGCGAGGAGCGGGGCGGCGGTCGTCATGGCGGCGTCTCCGGTTTCAGCGTTGAGATCAAGCTAGGCCCGGCCAGGCGCGACGACGACTTAAACCTCTGTCACGCAGGCGGTCTCGGCGTGAATTCGCGGACAGGAACGAACACGTCCTGCGCCGGCAGTCCCCGCGCCCATGTCGCCACGGCGGCGCGGACGGCGGGGGCGGCGCGCGCATCCACGGCGTAGAAGGTGACGCGGGGGTTCACGCTCAGCGGCACGCGCGCGCGCAGTTCACCAAGCCGCACCCAGCCGGCGGGCACCGCCGCGCCGAACCAGCCGTCGTAGATCATCACCGCGCGCACGCCCGCGCCGCGCGCCAGCCGGTCCATCCACCCCGGCGGCGCGCCGCCCTGGCGCGCGCGGCGGGCCGGCTCGGAGGCGAGGCCCCAGAGGTCGAGCACGTAGTGGTCGTTGCGCCAGCTCACCCAGCCAAGGTCGTTCACCGCCACGGGCGCGCGCAGCACCTCGGCGGCGAAGCGGTGCATCTCGCGCTGCTGCAGGCGGATGGACCGCGCGTTCAGCGGCGTGTCCAGCGTCGTCCGGAGATACGGCAGCAGCAGCACGCCCGCGATCACCGCCGCCGCCGCGCCGGCCGGCGCCCGCAAGCGCGGCGGGAGCCGGCGCCCCAACTCGCCCGCCGCGAGCAGGAGGGTACCGCCCGCGAGCACGACCGCCCAGCCGTCGTAACGGTGCAGCCAGCCGTTGTAGCGCACGCCGAAGGTGCCCACCGCCATCTGCGCCGCGAGCACCAGGACAGCGAAGACAGCGGCCGGCCGCGGCCGGGCGAGGCGGCCGCCCAGCACCTCCGCCGCGACCGCCGCGACGATGGCGATCTCCACCACGGACGCACCGGGGGCCCGAAGATTCTCCAGGAGCTGCGCCCCCGGTCCGTGCGCCCCGTCCGCCGCCTTGGCCAGCACCGAGGAGGGCAGCCAGGGCAGGCCACGCGCATGCAGACTCCAGCCGAACAACGCCAGCCCGGCCGCGCCGAGCGCCACGGCCGTCGCCGCCTCACGTCCCCTCCCCCGCATCGCCAGCGCCAGCGCTCCCGCGGCCAGGATCGCCGCGCCCTCGAAGCGCACCAGGGGCGCGAGCACCAGCACGGCGATCAGCCACGCCGACGGCCGGCCGTCCCGCTCCAGCCTCACCAGTCCCCACAGCGCCACGAGGCCGAGCGCGGCGTGAACGCCGTGCTCCATTCCGGTGAACGCCAACCCCGCAAGGTTGAGCAGCAGCACCGCCGCGACTGCGCCCGTCGCGGTGGCCGCGGGGCGACGGACTGCGTCGGCGAAGCCCGCCGCCTCCGCCAACCTGACCAGGAGCGCCGCCGAGACCGCACCCGTCACCAAGTTGACCAGGAGTGCGCCGGCCTGTCCGAGCCCGAGCTTCAGCAGCCCGGCGAGCAGGTAGGGGTAGATCACTGAGGACGACGCCGACGCCGGCTCGCCGGGGTTCACGCCGTAGCCGCCTCGGGCGATCTCCTCGGCCATGGCGAGGTGGATGTACGGGTCGTCGAGTGTGAATGAGAACACGCCGCCCGTGGCGGAAATGACCGTGGCGAATACGATGGCGGACACGGCGAGGAACGCGCCCGCGCCGAACAACGGCCCGCGGGCGCCGGACGGGACAACGGGGCGCATGGGACGGCTTAGACCGTGATTCCGGCTGCGCCCGGGTCGGCGGTGGGGCGCGCTCTATAAACGAGAGGCCGCCCGGGTCGCCCGGACGGCCTCTCTGCTAAGTCACATCGTAGGCGGACGCGTCACGCCCGCCGCCGCGATCACTCGATGATCTTGCTCACGACGCCGGCGCCGACGGTGCGGCCGCCTTCACGGATGGCGAAGCGCAGCTTCTCCTCCATGGCGATCGGCGTGATCAGCTCGACCTCCAGCTCGGCGTTGTCGCCGGGCATGATCATCTCCACGCCTTCCTTCAGCTTCACGATCCCGGTCACGTCCGTGGTGCGGAAGTAGAACTGCGGGCGGTAGTTGGTGAAGAACGGCGTGTGGCGGCCGCCCTCCTCCTTGGTGAGGATGTAGGCTTCGGCGGTGAACTTCTTGTGCGGCTTGATCGAGCCGGGCTTGCACAGCACCTGGCCGCGCTCGACGTCTTCGCGCTTGGTGCCGCGGAGCAGCACGCCCACGTTGTCGCCGGCTTGGCCCTGGTCGAGGAGCTTGCGGAACATCTCGACGCCCGTGCAGGTGGTCTTCTGCACGTCGCGGATGCCGACGATCTCGACTTCCTCGCCGACCTTCACGATGCCGCGCTCGACACGGCCGGTGACGACGGTGCCGCGGCCGGAGATGGAGAACACGTCCTCCACCGGCATCAGGAAGGGCAGGTCGAGCGGGCGGGCGGGCTGCGGGATGTACTCGTCGACGGTCTTCATCAGCGCGAGCACGGCGGTCTCGCCGATCTCGGGATTGCGGCCTTCCACGGCCGCCAGGGCCGAGCCGGCCGTGATCGGGATGTCGTCGCCCGGGAACTGGTAGGAGGAGAGCAGCTCGCGCAGCTCCATCTCGACCAGCTCCAGCAGCTCGGCGTCGTCGACCATGTCGACCTTGTTGAGGAACACCACCAGCGCGGGCACGCCGACCTGGCGGGCCAGCAGGATGTGCTCGCGGGTCTGGGGCATGGGGCCGTCGGCGGCCGAGCAGACCAGGATCGCGCCGTCCATCTGGGCGGCGCCGGTGATCATGTTCTTCACGTAGTCGGCGTGGCCGGGGCAGTCGACGTGGGCGTAGTGGCGGTTCTCGGTCTCATACTCCACGTGCGCCGTGTTGATCGTGATGCCGCGCGCCTTTTCCTCAGGCGCGGCGT
>CAXTBN010000027.1:0-37744 GCA_964242895.1 uncultured Caulobacteraceae bacterium
ACTTCTTCAAGGCGGTGCCGCCGATCCGCGACAAGATGCGGGCGCTGATCCAGGTGGGCCTCGGCTACGTGAAGGTGGGCCAGCAGGCGACCACGCTCTCCGGCGGCGAGGCGCAGCGGGTGAAGCTCGCCAAGGAGCTGTCGCGTCGCGCCACCGGCCGCACGCTCTACATCCTGGACGAGCCCACCACCGGCCTGCACTTCGAGGACGTGAAGAAGCTCCTGGAGGTGCTCCACGAGCTGGTGGACCAGGGCAACACCATGGTCGTGATCGAACACAACCTCGACGTGGTGAAGACCGCCGACTGGCTGCTGGACTTCGGTCCAGAGGGCGGCGATGGAGGCGGGGAGATCGTGGCGGTCGGCACGCCGGAGGTGGTGTCCAAGAACCCCGCCAGCTGGACGGGCCGCTACCTCGACACCCTGCTGGAGCGGCACGAGCAGCGCCGCGAGGCCCGGGCCGCCGCACTCGCCCCCAAGGCGAAAATCCGCCGCCTCGCCTGAGGCTCGCGGCGGAGCTCCAGACACGGAAAAGCCGGCTCGAGGCCGGCTCTTCTTCAGTTCCAAAGAGTGGCGGAGAGCGTCACCGCTCCCCGCGCCGCCTGATCACCAGGGGCTGATCGTGTTGCCGTAGCCATTGCCGCCGGCGACGACGTCGAGCTCGATGTCGAGAAGTTCCACCATGTGCCTGACCCTTAAGAACCGAAGACCCCCAGCGGCCACCGGTTAAGTAGAAGGTAAGCTTAGTCAGGCGTTAATTGCAAGCGGAAAACATTCGCGCATGGTTAAAGCGCCCTCCGGACCCCGCGGCGTTCCGTCGGCTTGAGGGCGGCGCAGAGCGGGTGTCAGGTCGGCGGGACTGCGGAGTCCGATGCCCCTCTTCCGACCCGAAGCCCTGCGCGGACAGGACAAGCTGCACGGCGAGGTGAGCCTCGTGCCGCCCGTCGGCTGGCAGCTGCTGGGCGGCTTCCTGGCCCTGTCGGTGGTCGCGGCGGCCGTGTTCCTATCTCTCGCCTCGTACGCGAAAGTCACGGTGGTGCGCGGGTCGGTGGGCGGCGACCGCGGGGTGGCGCGGATCGCGCCCTCGCGCGCCGGCGTCTACGACCGCGTGCTGGTGGAGGAAGGGCGGGCGGTGCGCGCCGGCGACCCCCTCGCGCACGTCACTCTGGCGACCGCCGACACCGACGGCGTGGTGCAGGAGCGCCGCGCGGAGGCGCTGTCGCGCGAGAAGGGCGTGCTCGACGACCGCCTGTCCGACCTGAAGCGCGGGGCCGACGAGCGGATCGCGGCCCTCGAGACCGGCGTCGCCGGCGACCGCCGCCAGGCCGCGGGCCTGCAGGACCAGATCGTCGAGGAGCGCGCGCTGATCACCGCGGCCGAGAAGGACCTGGCCGACATCGGCGAGGTCGCCCGCCAGGGTCTGGTCAATAACCGCGACTACCGTTCGCGCGAGGAGGCGGTGGCCACGCGCAAGCAGGCCCTATCGCGCCTGTTACAGGAAGTGGGCGCGCGCGCCACGGCCGTCGACGTGGCGCAGGCCGACATCGCCCGCGTGCGCGCCGAAACGGCGGAGGAGGCGGGTCGACTTGCAGGCTCGCGCGCCGAGCTCGACCGCGACGGGGCGGGCGACGACCTGCTGCGCGGCGTGGTGCTGCGTGCGCCCGTGGACGGCGTGGTCACCGCGGTGACCGTGCACCCCGGCGATCCGGCCGCGCCCGGGGCACCCGCCATGACCGTGCTGCCCCGCGACACGCGGGTGGAGGCGCTGCTCTCCGTCCCCGCCTCCGCCGCAGGCCTGCTCGACCTTGGACAGAGCGTGCGCATCGCCGTGGACGCCTTCCCGTACCAGGTCTACGGCGCGCTCACGGGCGTGGTGACCTCCGTGTCACGCACCACCGCGCCCGCCGGCGAGGGCGGGCCGGAGGCGTTCCAGGTGCGCGCCACCTTGCCCGCGGGCGTGCGCGCCTACGGCGCCGTGCGGCCGCTGCGGCCCGGCATGACGCTGACCGCGCGCATCCGCACGCGCCCCCGCTCGCTCATCGCCTGGATCTTCGATCCGGTGCTGGCCGTGCGCGCCCGATGACGCCGACGGTGACGCCGCGGTGAACGCGCCCCTGAACCATCACGACATGGACCTGGGCCTCTGGCCCCGGCGCCGCGTGCGCCTGGTGAGGCAGGCGGAGGTCACGGAATGCGGGCTGGCCTGCCTGGCCATGGTGGCCAACGCCCACGGTCACGACGTGGACATCGGGGCCATGCGCCGCCGTTTCGGCGTCAGCTCGCGCGGCATCGGTCTGCGCAACCTCATGCAGACGGCCGACGCCATGGGTCTCACCAGCCGCCCGCTGAAGATGGGGCTGGAGGCGCTGGGGCAGGTGAAGCTGCCCGCCATCCTGCACTGGGACATGAACCACTTCGTGGTTGTGGAGCGGGTGCGGGGCGGCCGCGCCTACATCCTCGACCCGCAGGGCGACGCGCGCTGGCACGACGCCGAGTCCCTGTCGCGCCACTTCACCGGCGTGGCCCTGGAGCTGCGGCCGTCCGCCGACTTCAAGCCGGTGCGCGAGAGCGCGCGGCTGCGCCTGGGCCAGCTGTGGAGCGGCTCGTCGGGGCTGAAGCGCACGTTGGCGCAGGTGGCGCTGCTGAGCCTGGTGCTGCAGGCCTACGTGCTGGCCTCGCCCTACCTGCTGCAGCTGGCGGTGGACCAGGCGCTGCCCGCCTTCGACGCCGACCTCATGACCGTGCTGGCGCTGGGCTTCGGGCTGTTCGCCCTGGTCAACGCCGGGGCGACGCTGCTGCGCACCTTCGTGCTGCTGGCCTCGGGCGTCGCGCTGTCGTTCGGCATCTCGTCCAACGTGGCGCGACGGCTGTTCCGCCTGCCCGTGGCCTGGTTCGAGACGCGGTCGGTGGGCGACGTGCTGTCGCGCTTCCAGTCGGTGCAGCCGATCCAGAAGCTGCTCACGGAGAGCGCCGCCGCCTCGGTGGTGGACGGACTCCTGGCCGTGCTGACGTTGCTCTTGATGGCGGTCTACTCCGTGCCGCTGGCGGTGGTGGCGGCGACGTCGGCCGGCCTCTACGCCCTGGTGCGCGCCCTGACGCTGCCCGCCGAGCGCCGGGCCGAGGCCGAGCGCATCATCGCCGCCGGCAAGGAGCAGGGGGCGATGATCGAGAGCCTGCGCGGCGTGGTCACCCTGCGCTTGGCCGGCCGCGAGACCATGCGGCACGCCGTGTGGCAGAACCGCCTCTCCGAGAGCCTGGGCGCCGGCTACGCCCATGAGCGCGTGAAGGCGTGGCAGGCGGCGGCCTACGCCCTGCTCACCGGGGTGGAGCTGGTGGTGCTGATCTGGCTGGCGGTGCGCCACGCCATCGCCGGCGGCTTCTCCGTGGGCATGATCTTCGCCTTCATGGCCTACCGCCAGCAGTTCACCACCACCGCCAAGACGCTGGTGGACCGCGCCGTGGACCTGCGCATGCTGTCGCTCCACCTCGAGCGGCTGGGCGACATCGCGCTCACCGACGAGGACCGGGGCTTCGCCGAGCCCGCCGCCCTGCCCGACGGGCTGGGGGGCGAGCTGGAGCTGCGCGGCGTCACCTATCGCTACGGCGTGCACGAGCCGTTCGTGCTGAAGGGCGTGGACCTGCGCATCCGCCCGGGCGAGCACGTGGCGGTCACCGGCACGTCCGGCGGGGGCAAGTCGACGCTGGCCAAGGTGCTGCTCGGCCTGGTGGAGCCCACGGCGGGCGAGGTGCTGATCGACGGCGAACCCTTGGCGCGCGTGGGCCGCCGCGCTTTCCGCGAGGAGGTGGGCGCTGTCCTGCAGGACGACCTGCTCTTCGCGGGCACCATCGCCGAGAACGTGTCCGGCTTCGACCAGGTCGATCCCGAGAGGCTGCGGGAGGCGCTGACCGCCGCGGCGATCGCCGACGACGTGGAGCGCATGCCCATGAAGCACCTCACCGTTGTGGGCGACATGGGCTCCAGCCTCTCCGGCGGCCAACGCCAGCGCCTGCTGCTCGCGCGCGCTCTCTACCGCCGCCCGCGGCTGCTGGTGATGGACGAGGGCACCGCGCACCTCGACACGGCGCACGAGCGCGAGGTGAACCGGGCGGTGCGCGCCATGGGCATCACCCGCATCGTCATCGCCCACCGCCGCGAGACCATCGAGGCGGCGGACCGGGTGATCCACCTCGTCGACGGCAGGGTGGCGGAGGAGCCTTCCGTGCCGCTCGCGGCCGAGTGAGCGGTCAGCCGCCCCGGCCGGACAGCACGCGATAGGCCGCGGCGCCCGGCGCGGCCGCCACCACCAGCGCGAAGCCGCTGGCGAAACCGCCCGCCAGCACCGCTGCGATCGAGCCCGGCTCGAGGGCGGCGGCGGGCGAGGCCACGCCGGGCTGCAGGGCGCGCGCGGCGCCCTCCATGTCCGTGCCGGAGCCCAACGCCCAGAGGCAGGTGACCAGCACCTCGGCGGTGACGAACACCACCGCCGACAGGAGCGCGGCGAAGATCGAGGCCGCCATCAACGGCCAGAAGGCGCCGCGCGTGAGCGGCCAGCCGCCGAACGGCGTGGCGCGCGCCTGCGCCATGGTCGCGGCGGGCGCGAGCGACAGCCGCACCGCCGGATAGCTCAGCGCCGCCACGGCCAGCGCCATGACCAGCGGCGTCGCGCCCGACATGGCGTAGCCGCCCGCCGCCGCGAGCGGCAGGATCAGCATGCCGAGGGCGCCCACGGCCACGAAGGTGGCCGCGACGCCCAGCACCGTCAGGCCGGCGACCACGAGCAGCAGCCGCAGCTCGTCGGGGCCGACACGCAGGAAGGCGGCGCGGCGCTCGCCCGGGCGCAGCACCGCGCGCAGCATCGCCGCGTAGACCAGCGTGTCCGCCAGCACGCTCACGGCCACGGTCAGGAGCAGGCCCGGCGCCGCGGAGGTGAGCAGGGCGGCCAGGGCGGCGGGGTCCGCACCCGGAGTCGAGCCGGCGCGCGAGAAGGCGGCCAGGCCCTCGCCGGCCCCGGTCACGGCCAGGAGCGCGACGGTCAACGCCTGCGCCGCGGCGAGCACCGCGCCCCAGGCCAGCACCGTCTTGGGCCGCTCGCGGGTCAGGCGGAAGCCCTCCAGCGCGACGTCGACGACGGGGAACGGGGTCATGGGGCGACGAGCTCGGGCGGGGACGCGGCCGGACGCGGGCCGCGCGCCTTATCCCCGAGCGCCCCGGGCGTGTCGACCGCTTCGGCCGCCCGCTCGCGAGCGATCCCCGCGCGCCGCAGCGCCGCCAGGGCGCCGGCGTTGAGCGGCGCGAGGCCGAACTGCATCAGTGCAGCGAGTACGGCGCCGGCGGCCACGGCCTCCGCGGCGCCCCAGCGGCCGCCGGTCGTAGACAAGGCGTCGAGGGCGCCCTGCGCGGCGAAGACCCCGGCGAGAGGTCCGGCGAAGGTGACCAGCCACACGGCCGCGGGCGCAGCCCCCGCGCCGCGCGTCAGCAGCCAGCCGCGGGCGAAGCGCGGCCCCGGCTCCGCCGCGTCCGCCGCCAGCGTCACCGCCAGCCGGCCGACGACGCAAGCCACGGCGGCGCCTCCGACCAGCATCAGGGGAGCGAGTAGGAGCGCGTCGGCCGACAGCGCGGCGGCGGCTGCGGCGCCGAGCGCGAGGGCGAGCAGGACGGCGAAGGCGGCCAGCGCGGTGGCCGTGGCGACGAGGCGCGTCTCCACGGCGGTCCACTGCAGCCCCGCCGCGCAGGCCGGATCGCAGGCGTCCCGTCCCGCCGCGAGCCGGTGAAGGGCGCCCAGCTTCGGCCCGGTCATCAGCAACACCAGGGCGAGGCCAGTCCCGGCGAGGGCCGCGGCCGAGTCGGGCGGCAGGCCGGTGTGGCCGGCCGCGGACAGCGCCGTCCAGCCCGCCGTCGAGACCAGCAGGGGCGCCCAGGCGTCGCGCCATGCGGTGCGCACGAGCGCCAGCCCCGCTCCGAGCGCCTCGCGCGCCGCCTGCACCTCACCCATCGCCCGCTCCGTCCCGACACGCCGGGGCGCAGCGGGGCAAGGCGCGTGCCGGGCGGCCTAGCGGCCGAACTTGGGCAGGTCGCTCGCCACGGCGGGAGCGGCGGGCGTCGGGCCGGGAGGCGCCAGCGGCGTGATCAGCCCCAGCGCCTTGAGCTGGGCGTAGGCCCCCGCCGGCGCGGCCAGCAGCATCACCAGCACGACCGTGCCGACCACCGTCACCATCGCGATCCACAGCAGCATGGTCGGCGCGAAATAGGCGCCCAGGCTCGACATGTCGGGCCGGAAGACCACGCCGGCCGCCGCCAGTCCTCCACCCGTCGCCGCCGCGATCACGCTGAAGAGGACCAGGGCCGCCACGTACATCAGCACCCCGAGCAGCCACGTCATGACGTAGGCCCCGAACAGCGGCCAGAACACGCCACGCGTCAGTCGCCAGGAGCCGAACACGTCGATCCGGTCCGTGTCGAAGGTGAGCGGGCTGGCCAGCGACAGGCGGGTGGCCAGGACCCCGAGGATCAGGAGCACGGCCAGGACCATCACGAGCCCGACCGCGATCACCGGGCCGGGCGCCGAACCCGGCGCGGCGTGCGCGCCCCCCGCCACGGCGATCCCGAGGACCACGCCGACGATGGCCGCCACGATCACCAGCACGATGTACGCGACGAAGAACAGCACGCCGAGGATCACGAACAGGAGCAGTTGGCGGCCCTCGTCGCCGCCCAGCGCCAGCCGCCCGGGGCCGCCCGCGCCGGGCCGCAGCACCGCCCGGTTCACCGCGGTGAACATCAGTGCGTAGAACAGCAGGCCCGCGATCAGCGCCACGCCCTCAAAGGGGAGCAGGCGGCTCATCATCGCCAGGCTCGCGGCCGGGTCGGCCGCCGCTCCGGCGTGCTGCTGCGCCATCAGCGCCGACATGGAGGGGCCGATCATCAGCACCGTGCCCACCGCGAACACCAGGGTGAAGGCGAGGTAGATCGCGCCCCACACCGCCACGGTGCCAGGCTCGCGCGCCATCAGGCGGAAGCCCGTGAACGCGGCGTCCGTGGCGGAGAACCGCCCGCGCGCCGTCTTCGGATCGCTCATCGTCCGCCCGTCCCCTCACCCGCAGGAACCCTCGCCCAGCCGCCCGCTTCCGGCAAGCGCCGCCCGCGGTTAGACACCCCGCCCATGACAGCTCTCCACATCGTCGGCGCGGGCCTGGCCGGGTCGGAAGCCGCCTGGCAGGCCGCGGAGGCCGGGACCGAGGTGGTGCTGCACGAGATGCGGCCCGTGGTCGGCACCGACGCGCACCACACGGACGGCTTCGCCGAACTCGTGTGCTCCAACAGCTTCCGCTCCGACGACTGGGAGCACAACGCCGTGGGCCTGCTCCACGCAGAGATGCGCCGCTGCGGCTCGCTGGTGATGGCCGCCGCCGATGCGAGCCAGGTGCCCGCCGGCGGTGCGCTGGCCGTCGACCGCGACGGCTTCAGCGCGCGCGTGACCGAGCGGCTGATGGCCCATCCGCGCGTGCGCGTCGAGCGCGGCGAGCTGGCCGGCTGGCCGCCCGCGGAGTGGGGGAGCGTGATCCTGGCCACCGGCCCGCTCACCTCGCCCGCCCTGGCGCAGGCGGTGCTCCAGCGCACGGGCGAGGAGTCCTTGAGCTTCTTCGACGCCATCGCGCCCATCGTTCACTTCGACAGCATCGACATGGACCGCGCCTGGCGCCAGTCGCGCTACGACAAGGAGGGGCCGGGCGGCGACGCGGCCGCCTACATCAACTGCCCCCTCGACCGCGACGGCTACGAGGCCTTCGTCGACGCGCTCCTCGCCGGCCCGAAGAGCGAGTTCAAGGAATGGGAGCACGTGCCCTACTTTGACGGCTGCCTGCCGATCGAGGTCATGGCCGAGCGCGGGCGCGAGACCCTTCGTTGGGGCCCGATGAAGCCCGTGGGCCTCTCCGACCCGCACACGCCGGGGGTGAAGCCGCACGCGGTGGTGCAACTGCGCCAGGACAACGCGCTGGGCACCCTGTTCAACATGGTCGGCTTCCAGACCAAGCTGAAACACGCCGCGCAGACGGAGGTGTTCCGCACCATACCGGGCCTGGAGCAGGCGCAGTTCGCGCGGCTGGGCGGCCTGCACCGCAACACCTTCCTGAACAGCCCGCGGCTGCTGGACGGCCTGCTGCGCCTGGTCGCCGAGCCGCGGGTGCGCTTCGCGGGCCAGGTCACGGGCGTGGAAGGCTACGTGGAGAGCGCGGCCACGGGCCTCCTGGCCGGTCGCTTCGCCGCTGCCGAGCTCGCCGGCCGCGCGCCCGCCCCGCCGCCGCCCGAAACCGCGCTGGGCGCCCTGGTCGCGCACGTGACGGGCGGGCACCTGGAGGCGGGGCGCGGCTCGTTCCAGCCGATGAACGTCAACTACGGCCTCCTGCCCCCGCTGGCTGAGACCGGCGCCAAGCGTCGCGCGGACGGAAGCCGCATGTCGGGCGTGGAGCGCGGCCGCGCCAAGAAGCGCGCCATGAGCGTGCGCGCGCTGGAGGCGCTGGACGGCTGGCGCGCGGCGACGCCGGCCGTCTCCGAAGCGGCCTAGGTACGCCTCAGGCGCGCGTGTTCAGGGCGATGGCGCTCGCATCGCCGGGGGCGGAGCGGCCGCGCGCGCCGTAGCCGTGGCCGGGCGCCCGACTGGCGGCGACCTCGGTGGCCAGGGCGCGCACCAGCCCGTCGGTCACTTCCATGGCCGCCTTGAGCGCGCGGCCGTGGCGCGCCAGCGCCGCTTCGAAGGCCGTGGTGGCCGCCGTCAGTCGCCGACGGCGCTCGGGCGAGGCGCCCGACACCAGCGACGGATCGCGCTTCACCCGCGCCGACTCGACGCGGTAGGCGGCGGCGAGCTCGGCGGCGGCGGCCTGGCCCGCGGCCGCCGTGTGCGGGCGGCGCGCCTCGAAGGCGAGCGTCTCGGCCGTGATGGCGGCGGTCAGCCGCGCAGTCAGCGCCAGCAGCTGGTCGCAGCGGTCGTCCGCGTCGACGGCCTGGATCATGCGGTGAGCCCCTGCATGCGCAGCATCTCGGATTGGAGCTTGGGCGCCAGCCCGATCCCGCCGTGCGCGGTCATCGACTTGGCCATCGCCTCGTTCATGAACGACTTGAACGCGTCCTCGCCTTCGCCGCCGCCGAACGACGAGCTCTTCACGCCCGCGCTCATCTCACCGAGCATGATGGACAGGAAGGAGCTCTCGAAGTCGCGGCTGACCTTGGTGATGCGCGCGAGCTGCTCGGGCGTGGCCTTCGGCAGCGCGGCCGGGGCGCTCGGAGCGGAAGCGTCAGGGAGGGCGAAGGCGGCGCTCATCACATCACCTGGATGTCGGCCTGCAGGGCGCCGGCCGCCTTGATGGTCTGCAGGATGCTGATCATGTCGCGCGGGGTGACGCCCAGCGCGTTCAGCCCCTTGACCAGCGTCGCCAGGGACGCGCCGGAGCGCACCACCAGGAAGCGGCGGCCCTTCTGCTCGTCGATCTTGATGGTCGTCTTGGGCGTGACCACGGTCTGGCCGTTCGACTCGGGCTGCGGCTGGCTGACCTGCGGCCGCTCGTCGACGCTGATGGTCAGGTTGCCCTGGGCGATGGCCACGGTGGAGACGCGCACGTCCGAGCCCATGACGATCACGCCGTTGACCTCGTCCACCACGACCTTGGCGGGCGCGTCGGGCTCCACCTCCAGCGCCTCGACGCCTGTGACGAAGCTGACGAGGTCGGCCTCTTTCGGGGGGGTCAGCATGACGATGGTGGGGTTCTCGGCGTGCGCGGTGCCGGGATGGGCGGCGTTGATCACGTCGGCGATGCGGCGCGCGGTGGTGAAGTCCGGGTTGTGCAGCGTCAGCCGCATGCCGCCCTGGTCGGAGAGCTTGAAGGCGATCTCGCGCTCGATCTCGGCGCCGTTGGCGATCTTGCCCGCCGTGGGCACGCCGCGCGTCACCGACGATCCCGACTGGCCCTGGGCGGACACGGCGCCCGTCTGCACCGTCCCTTGCCCGACGGCGTAGGTCTCGCCGTCCGCGCCCATCAGCGGCGTGACCAGGAGCGTGCCGCCCAGGAGGCTCTTGGCGTCGCCCATGGCGGAGACCGCCACGTCGATGTTCGAGCCCGTCGCGGCGAAGGACGGCAGGTTGGCGGTGACCATCACCGCGGCGATGTTCTTGGTGTCGAGGTTGAAGCCGCGCGTCTGCACGCCCAGCCGCTCCAGCATCGACTGCAGGCTCTGCTGCGTGAACGGCGAGTTGCGCAGGGTGTCGCCCGTGCCGTTCAGGCCGACGACCAGGCCGTAGCCGACCAGCTTGTTCTCCCGCACGCCCTCGAAGGCGACGATGTCCTTGATGCGCGAGCCCGCGTGCGCCGGAGCGGCCGCGACAGTCGCGAGGGCGGCCAGGAGGGCCAGCAGGGCGGAGAGGGGACGCGGGGCACGCATGTCCCTCGGCGGAGTGCGAACCACGTGCCACCCCGCCATCCCTTGCGGCGCAAGGGCTGCATTAACCGTGAGAGGGGCGGGGGCGGCAGGAGCTGCCGGGCGCGTTAACCGTGCGGCAAGCGCGGGGGGCCAGATTTGCCGCATGCGCTCGGGAGCCCAGCGGTGAAGATCGGTAGCGGCCCGTCCGCGACGGCGGGTCCGTCGTCCGCGAGTGGGCGGCGGCCCTCGACCGCGGGCGACGGGTTCGCATCCGCGGCCGCCGGCTCGGCCCGCGGAGCGGCTCCAGCGGCCGCCGCTTCGTCGACCGGGATGGTCGGCGGCCTGGACGCGCTCCTTGCGCTGCAGGACGTGGGCGGCCCGCTGGAGCGTCGCCGTCGCGCGATGGCCCGCGGCGGCCGCGTGCTCGACGACCTCGACCGCGTGCAGCTGGCCATCCTGGACGGCGGCGACCCGCACGAAGCGCTGGGCTCCCTCGCCCGCACCTCCGCCGAGGCGCGCGAGCGCGGCGACGACTCCGGCCTGGACGGCGTCCTCGACGAGATCGACGTCCGGGCCGCGGTGGAGCTGGCCAAGGCCGAGACGCGGCGCGCGGCGTGACGGCCCGACGGATCAGGGACGATCGGTCGCAGCATCAGGCCCGTTCCGACGCCCTCCGCCGCGTTGAACGGTGAAAAGGGGCTGCTATAAGGCGGCCGGCGCTCCACACGGAGCGTTTGAAAGTGAGCGTGAGGGCGTCGACATGCAGACGACCGCTGTTTTGCTCAGGGCGCGCGATCCCATCGTGGTCCGCGACCGTCGTCCCCGAGAGGACGAGCCGTTCATGTGCGATGCGCACCTGGACTTCTTCAAGCGCAAGCTCTGCGATTGGAAGGAAGACATCCTTCGCGAGTCGCGCGAGACGCTGGGACATCTTCAAGCCGAGACCGAGAACCATCCGGACTTGGCCGATCGCGCCACTTCGGAGACGGACCGGGCGCTGGAGCTGCGCACCCGCGACCGCCAGCGCAAGCTGATCTCCAAGATCGACGCGGCCCTGCGTCGGATCGAGGACGGCTCCTACGGCTGGTGCGAAGAGACGGGCGAGCCCATCGGCCTGGCCCGGCTGGAGGCCCGCCCGATCGCCACGCTGAGTCTCGAGGCGCAGGAGCGTCACGAGCGCCGCGAGCGCGTCCACCGCGACAACTGAGTCGGCGGGGCGCCCAGGCGGGCGTCCACATCGAGTCCACCGTCCGTCCACACGATTCAGGACGGTCATATGTTGGTGGACAGAATGCCGCACTTCCGCCCCGAACATGGTGAATCTTGCGTTCACCAAACGGGAACTTTCGCGAGTCCCACCCGGTTGGTGATGTGGATCGCGCGGAAGCCGCGGTCATCCATAGCCGATCCGCCGCCAGAACGCGGTCGAGTGAGGCGCTCTCCCCGCCGGAGGCGCACTCGTGTTCCACCCCTCTTTCGCCAGCTTCTTCACCCCTGTGCGCAGCCCGCTCGCGGCCGCCCTGCCGGGCGACCTGATCGTCGTGGAGCCGGGCGCCCGCGCGTCGCACGCCCAAGCCCTCGCCTACGCCGCCCGCCGCCGCCGCGCGGCGCTGGAGGCGCGCGAGCGCGAGAACGGCGTGGACGGCGCCTACTGGAAAGCCGGCGTGCCCGCGGCCATCGCCCGCGCCGCCGCCCTGCGCGCCGAGCCGCACTTCGCCCGCCTGCCGTGACCCCAGCCGCGCTGCGGGCGCGGCGCCTCGGGGTCAGATCCTGGCGGTGAGGGCCTCGGCCTCTTCGACGGCGTCGGCCTTGGGATAGCCGAAGAAGCCCGGTCCGCGCGGGGCCTCGGCGATCATGCGCCGCACGGTCGGCAGCACCTCGGCCGCGGTCCCGACCGAGCCCCAGGTGTCGGGCAGCCACGGCGGTGTGACCTTCGCCTCCACGCCGGCTCGGATCATGCGGAAGAACGGCTCCCAGAAGCCGTCCATGTTCAGGAACACGATGGGCTTCCTGTGCAGGTCGAGCCTGCGCCAGCTCATCAGCTCCACCACCTCCTCCAGCGTGCCGATCCCTCCCGGAAATATCGCAAAGGCGTCGGCCTGCTCGAACATGATGCGCTTGCGGTCATGCATGTTGGACACGATCACGGTGGGCACGTCGTCGTAGACCACCTCCATCCGTCGAAGGAAGTCGGGCATCACGCCCAGCACCTCGCCACCGGCCGCGTGGCACGCCTTGGACGCTGAGCCCATCAGCCCGATGCCGCCGCCGCCGTAGACCAGCCGCGTCTTCTCGCGCGCGAGCGTCTCGCCGAACTCGGCGGCCGCCTGCAGGAAACGGGGGTCGGCGGCGTTGGACGATCCGCAGTAGAGGCAGACGGAGGGCCCGCGGGGCGCGTCGGGCGCCGGGGCGGAGATGATGGGCATGTCGGGAGAGGGCCTTGTTCAGACCCGGCTTGTTCAGGCGCCGGTTCGGACCGATCTAGCAGGGATGGGGGACTTGGGTCGAGATGGCGGGCGCGGCGCCCGGGCGCGCGGTGCGGGGGTGCTGGGCCTCGCCCTGGCGCTCGCCGCGTGCGGCCGTCCCACGCCACCCGCTGCGACGGCGACGACGGTGCGGGTCGGGGGCGACGCCGTGTTCCTCTCGCCACCCACGCTGATCGAGGCCGATCGGGCCGCCGACGGGGGCGTGCGCCTCTCCGGCCGCGCCCCGCCGGACGCCGTCGTCCGCCTGCAGGCGCCCGACGGCCGCGCCCTGGGCGTCACCGCCGATGCGGCGGGCGCCTGGTCCGCCACGCTGCCGCCCACTGCGGCGCCCGCGTTCTACGCCTTCTCCGCCGAGCTCGACGGCCGCACCCTGCGCGGCGAGGGCGCGCTCGCCGCCGGGCCTCCGGGCGCAGGCGCGACGGCGCTCGTGGCGCGTGCGGGCGCGGCCGCGGCCGTGGCCGTCACCGGCCCGCCGCCGGTCGCGCCGGTGCTGCAGGCGGTCGACTTCGACGGAGGCGGCGGGATCGCCGCGGCGGGACGCGCCGCCCCCGGCGCGGCGCTCAAACTGATGGTCGACGGAGCGGCGGTCGGCGAGGGCGCGGCGGATGCGGCCGGTCGCTTCGGCCTGCCGGGCGTGCGCGCACCGCTCGCGCCGGGTGTCCACCGCGTGCGCGTCGAGGCCGCGGCGGGCGCGGCGGAGGCGAGCGTCGATACTTCGCCGGCGCTCGCGCTGGACGGCGCGCCCTTCCATGCGGCGCGGACGGCGGGCGGCTGGCGCGTGGACTGGTCGCCTCCTGGAGGCGGCGTGCAGAGCCTCGTGTGGCTCGATGCGACAAGTTCCGGCGCGGCCTCGGCGAGGGCGCCCCGGTGAGCGTGCGCGGCTCCGCCCCCAGCCGCCGCACCCGCGCCCGCGAGGACGACGGCGAGCTCAAGGTCACCCTCGCGGGCGTGCTGCGCGACGTGTTCCAGCTCCTGCTGCGCTCGGAGGCGGCGGGGTTGGGCTGGCGGCTGGCCGTCGCCATCGGGCTGACGGTGACGGGCAAGATGGCGGGCGTGCTGGCGCCCCTGCTGCTCGGCCGCGCGGTGACGGCGCTGGGCGCCGGGCGAGGCGCGGCGGTGCAGGTGGGGCTCGGCTTCGCGGGGCTGGCGCTCGGCTGGTCGCTGATCCGCTTCTTCGCCTCGGCGGCGCCGCAGGTGCGCGACATCGTCCTCGGCCCCGTGGCGCAGGCGGCGCAGCGCCGCGCCGCGTCCGAGACCTTCGCGCACGCGCTCAATCTCGGGCTCGACTTTCACCAGACCAAGCGCACCGGCTCCCTGTCGCGCACCGTCGACCGGGGCTCGCGCGCCGTCGATTTCCTGCTGCGCGTGCTGCTGTTCAACCTGACGCCCACGGCGCTGGAGCTGGTGTTCGCCGCCGGCGTGCTGGCCAAGGTCTACGACTGGCGCTTCGCGGCGGCGGCCGTGGCGACGGTGGCCGTGTACGGCGGCCTGACCTTCGTCATCTCCGACTGGCGCATCGGCCAGCGTCGGCTGCTCAACGAGGCGGACAGCGAGGCCTCGGGCCGCTCGGTGGACGCGCTGCTGAATTACGAGACGGTGAAGAGCTTCGGCGCGGAGGCGCGCGCCGCGGAAGACTACCGCCGCGCGCTCGCCGCCTACGGCCGGGCCGAGGAGAAGGTGAACCTCTCGCTCGCCGTGCTGAACCTGGCCCAGGGCCTGATCCAGGGCGTCGGGCTGGCGGCCATGGCGGTGCTCGCCGGGCTGGAGGTGGCGGACGGACGCCTGGGCGTCGGCGGCGTCACGGCCGCCATCCTGATCATGGTGCAGCTTTACCAGCCGCTGAACATCCTGGGTTTCGCCTACCGCGAGGTGCGCCAGTCGATGATCGACATGGAGAGCATGCTCGCGCTGCGCCGCACGGAGCCCGACATCGTGGAGACCGCCGACGCGGTGGACCTGCCCCCCGCGCCCGCCGGCCGCGGGGGCGCGCTCGCCTTCGAGCACGTCGGCTTCCGTCACACGGCGCGCAGCCAGGGGCTGGAGGACGTGAGCTTCATCGTTCGGCCGGGCTCCACGGTCGCCCTGGTCGGCCCCTCCGGCGCGGGCAAGACGACGCTGGTGCGCCTGGCCATGCGGCTGGTGGAGCCGCAGGGCGGCCGCGTGACGCTCGACGGCGTCGACCTGCGGCGGCTCAAGCTGCCGGCGCTGCGCCACGCGGTGGCGCTGGTGCCGCAGGACGTGGCGCTGTTCAACGACACGCTCCGCGCCAACCTGGCCTACGCCCGGCCGGAGGCCTCGCTTGCCGAGGTCTTCGCCGCCGCCGAGGCTGCCGAGTTGGGCGCCTTCCTCGACGGCCTGCCCGAGGGGCTGGAGACCAAGGTGGGCGAGCGCGGACTCAAGCTCTCCGGCGGCGAGCGACAGCGCGTCGGGCTGGCGCGCGCGCTGCTGGCCGATCCCCGCGTGCTGATCCTCGACGAGGCCACCAGCGCGCTGGACAGCCGCACGGAGGCGGCGATCCAGGCGACGCTGCGGCGCGCCAAGGCGGGGCGGACGGTGCTGGTGGTGGCGCACCGCCTGTCCACCGTCGCCGACGCCGACCAGATCCTGGTGGTCCGCGCGGGCCGCATCGCCGAGCGCGGCACGCACGCCGAGCTCCTGGCGCTGGACGGCGACTACGCGGCCCTGTGGCGCAAGCAGGTGCGCGGCGGCCCCGACGCGGCGGACGAGGCGGAGGCGCTCCTGCCGGCCGCCGAGTAGGTCAGGCCGCCGCGGTCTCGGCGGGTGACGCGAAGGCGCCGCGCCGGAACTGGGCGTAGAGTCCGACGCTCAGCGCCGCCACGACCAGGCACCACACCGATGTGAGCGCGTAGGCCTTCACCGCGAGCACGACGGCGAAGCCCAGCAGCGCCCCGGCCCCGAACAGGCGCACACCGCGGCGGCTCGACAGCAGCGGCGCCCCGCAGGTCGGCAGGGCGTAGGTGAAGGCGACCCACGGGTGGTTGGTCACCGGGTTGCGGAAGGCCAGGCACCGCCCCTCCACCGCCACCGACGAGGGCGCGACCAGGAGGCCGTGCGCCGCCCACAGCCCCAGCGCCACGCCCACCCCCGCCAGCGCCCACATGCCCGCCCGCCGGCGCGGGTCGGGCTCCACCAGGGCGACGGCGGGGGCCAGGATCATGGGCAGCAGGCTCTGCGCGTAGAGCATGAACAGGAACGCGGCGTCGCGCGTGGCCGCGGGGCTGAGCCGCCCGTCCACGCCCAGCCAGACGAAGCCTTCGGTGAGCTGGTGGGCGGCGAACAACAGCGGCAGCGCCGCGAGCGGCAACGCCCGCGGCTCGCGCGCCTGCGCCAGGGTCGCGACACCGACCGCCCCGATCACGGCCGCGGCGGTGAAGTCGGCGGGAGCCGAGAAGCACATCGACCCACCGTGACATGGCTTCGGCCGGCCGGGAAAGCCCTAGGCTGTCGGAAGCGCCTCGAGCCGCAGGGGAGCGGGCGCGCGCTCCACCACCATCATGTAGTTCACGTCCGCGTCGTCGGAGAGCCGCCAGCTGTCCGACAGCGGCCGATACGTCACCCCCACCGGCCCGCGCATCCTCACGCCCGGCTCGTCGGCCAGGAAGGCGCGCAGCTCCTCGGGCCGCAGGAACTTGCGCCAGTCGTGGGCGCCGCGGGGCAGCCAGCGCAGCACGTATTCCGCCCCGACCTTGGCGAGCGCCAGCGCCTTGAGCGTGCGGTTGAGCGTGGCCACGACCATGGCGCCGCCGGGCGCCACCAAGCGCGCGGTGTCGCGCAAGTAGGCGCCGGGCTCGGCCACGTGCTCGATCACCTCCATGTTGAGCACGAGGTCGAACGGCCGCTCGGCCGCGTCCAGCAGGCTCTCGGCGGTGGCGCAGCGGTAATCGATCGCCAGCCCCTGCGCGTCGGCGTGGGCGCGCGCCGTGCCGATGTTGCGCGCGGAGGCGTCCACGCCCGTCACCGCGAAGCCGAGCCGCGTCATGGGCTCGCTGAGCAGGCCGCCTCCGCAGCCGATGTCCAGCAAGCGCAGGCCCTCGAACGGCCGCACGGCGGCCGGATCGCGGCCGAAGCGGTCCAGCGCCAGCTCGCGCACGAACTGGAGGCGCGTGGGGTTGAAGCGGTGCAGGGGCGCGAACTTGCCGCGCGGATCCCACCACTCGGCGGCGATGCGGCTGAAGGCCTCCACCTCCGAGGCGTCCACGCTCGCGCCTGCGGCCAGCACTTCGCTCATCGGGCGTCGCTCATGAAGGCGATGTAGCACGGCGGGGCTGGGAGCGGAGCGCGGCCGTTGCTAGACGCAGCGCCGACCATGTCCTCGCGCCTCGTCATGAAGTTCGGCGGCACCTCCGTGGCCGACCTGGAGCGCATCGCCCACGTGGGTCGCCTCGTGGCCGCCGAGGCGCGCCCTGGGCGGGGGATCGCCGTGGTGGTCAGCGCCATGAGCGGCGAGACCAACAAGCTGGTCGCCTGGACCGACACCATCGGCCCCGCCGCGCCCGGCCTGCCGCCCTCCGACGACGAGTACGACGTGGTGGTGGCCTCCGGCGAGCAGGTGGTCGCGGGCCTCCTGGCCATGACGCTGCGCGCCATGGGGCTGAACGCGCGCTCCTGGCTCGGCTGGCAGGCGCCCATCCTGTGCGACGATGCCCACGGCCGCGCCCGCATCGACGACATCCCCGCCGACGCCTTGGGCGCGGCCGTGGACGGGGGGCAGATCGCCGTGCTCGCCGGGTTCCAGGGCGTGACCATGGACGGCCGCATCACCACGCTCGGCCGCGGCGGCTCGGACACCTCCGCCGTCGCCATCGCCGCCGCCCTCAAGGCGGAGCGCTGCGACATCTACACCGACGTGGACGGCGTCTACACCACCGACCCCCGCATCGAGCGCCGCGCCCGCCGCATCCCGCGCATCTCCTACGAGGAGATGCTGGAGATGGCGTCGCTGGGCGCCAAGGTGCTGCAGACCCGCTCCGTGGAGCTGGCCATGGCCCAGCGCGTGCCCGTGCGCGTGCTGAGCTCGTTCACCGAACCCGAAGATCTGGCGCGGGCGGCGAACGACGTCGGCACCGTCGTCTGCGACGAGGAGACCATCGTGGAGAAGCGCATCGTCTCGGGCGTGGCCTACAGCCGCGACGAGGCCAAGATCACCCTGTTCGGCTTGCCCGATCATCCAGGGATCAGCCAGAAGATCTTCGCCGGCCTGGCCGACGCCAACGTCAACGTGGACATGATCGTGCAGTCGCGCGCGCGCCACGCCGACGTGGCCAACATGAGCTTCACCGTCGGCAAGCGCGACGCGCAGCGCACCATGGAGATCGTGCGCGAGCATCAGGCCGAGATCGGCTTCGAGGGCGCGGAGCTCGACGAGGAGGTGTCCAAGGTCAGCGTGGTGGGCGTGGGCATGCGCAGCCACACGGGTGTGGCCAAGACCATGTTCGGCGCCCTGGCCGAGCGCGGCGTCAACATCCAGGTGATCTCGACCTCCGAGATCAAGATCAGCGTGCTGATCGAGGCCGCCTACACCGAGCTGGCGGTCCGCGCGCTGCACGCCGCCTACGGCCTGGGGAGCGAGTGAGCCTTCGCCGCTGGTCAGACCGCGGCCACCTGGGCCAGCAGCGGCGCCAGCTCGGCGGGATCGATGCGCTGCGCCGCGCAGATGCGGTGCGCCAGGCTCACCACCACGGGCCAGTCGCGCCGCACCACCTCCCGCGCCAGGTCCGAGGCGCGCCAGCGGTCCGCGCCGTACGACATCACGGCCACGTCGATGAGCTCGGCGTCGCAGCCGCAGCCGTCGGGGCCGTTCAGCCCGTGGAAGCGGCTCGCGCCGGAGGCTCCGACCGCCGCCGCGTGGGTCAGGGCCTCGACGCCGCCGAGCAGGAAGGCGGTCACGCGCGTGGGGTCCGCCCGCCGCTCTCCCCCGATCAGCGCCTCGAAGACGTCGGCCCACGCTTTCGGCTCCGGCGACTCGAGATCCACCGGACGTTCCGGCGGGGCTTCGCCGAGCACGGCCTTGAGCACGGCGGCGTGACCGGCTTCGTGGAGGGCGACGTGGAAGAACAGGGCGACCTCCCTAGGCGGCTCGGCGGGCGGCTCCGCCCTGCGCGCTCTTCCGGCGCCGCGCGCGCCTGTCAAGCGCGAGGACGTCGGGAGTGAGGCCTTCCGTCTGGCCCTGGCGACAAGGCGTCGTCGCGTCGGCGGTCGCAGCTCCAGCCGCGACGCCCCACGAACCCGAGGCCGCGCCGGAGCCGCAGACGGCGGCCTGGGCGCAGGCGCACGTGAACTTCTGGGCGGCGCGCACCCGGTTGACGGCCGCCGACTACGCCGACGGGTTGCGCCATCTGAACGCCGTCAAGCACGACCTGTACGTGTTCGACATCGACGGGGCGGACGTGAACGTGCGCGAGAAGCACGTGCACCATCCGCTGGCCTTCAACCGCCGCATCGAGCACTTCCGCGTGCACCTCTACCGCGACCACCTGCGAGAAGCGGCGGCGCGGGCGCAGCTGCCGCGGCCCGTGTCGGTGGGCGTGATCGTGGGCGACCTCGCGCGCGACGTGAACCCGCTCTTGCCCGTCTTCGCCTACCAGAAGCGCGTCGGGGAGCCCTGGCTGCTGCTGCCGGACGTGGAGATGCTCGAGCTCCGCTTCTACGAGGAGGAGACGCCCGACTCCAGCACCGGCCCGAAGCTTGATCGGGTGGTGTTCAGCGGCTCCTCGACGGGCAAGGCGCTGGACGAGGAGGCCGTCCGGAACGACGCCAGCGAGCGCTTGCGGTACGCGGCGCGCTTCGTCGGCGATCCGCAGGTGGAGTTCAGCATAGGGCGCGCATCCGAATGCGTGTCGCCCGAAGCGGAGGCGGCGCTGAAGGTCAAGCCGTACTTCCGCCGGGTGGACTGGGCCGAGCAGCTGACCCGGCGCTACGTCCTGTCGCTGGACGGCAACGGCGCCACCTGCTCGCGCGTGGTGCGCACGTTGCGCTCGCGGTCGTGCCTGGTGAAACAGGCGTCCGACAACCTCCTGTTCTACTTCGCCGGCCTGCTGCCCTGGCGCCACTTCATCCCCGTGGACGACGAGGAGGAGCTCGCCCGGCTGGCCCCGATGATCACCCGGACGGACTTCCCGTCGGAGGCGATCTGCGACGACGCCAACGCCTTCTGTCGAGACAACCTGAACCGGGCGGCGGTGGTCGACTACACGGCCGCCCTGCTGGGCGGGTTCAGCGCGCAGTATCTCGCGCGCCTCTGAGGACGCCGTCAACCGACGGCGACCAAGGGGCTAGCGTCCGCTCCGACCCGCTTAAGACGCTCAAATGAGAAATCTTTTCCGTCCGGGCGAACCGCGCGCCGGTCGCGGGGTTGAGCTGTCGAGGGGGGACGCGACAGCTGCGATCCGCTCCTGCGGAGCGAGCACCATGACGGAACACGAGATCCCTGGCGTCGGGCTGCCCAGCGTCGATGTTCCGGAGTCGGAGTCGCGGCGTTTCGGCCTGAAGAGCGGCTTGGCGCTCGCGGCGGCGGTGGCGGCGGGCGGTGCGGCCTCAAGCCCGGCGCAGGCCCAGGTCGCGACGATCACCGACGTCGCCATCCTGAACTTCGCCCTGAACCTGGAGTACCTCGAGGCCGAGTACTACCTGCGCGGGCTGACGGGCTCCGGCCTGACCGCGGCCGAGACGTCGGGCGTCGGCACGCTCGGGACCGTCACAGGCGGCCGCCAGGTGCCGTTCACCGACACGGCCATCCAGCAGCAGCTCGCCGAGATCACCGCCGACGAGCGCGGCCACACCAACTTCGTCCGCGCCGCCCTTGGCTCCCAGGCGATCGCGCGGCCGTCGATCGACTTCACCGACGCGTTCAACGCGATGGGCGTGGCGGCCGGGATCGGCCCGTTCGACCCCTTCGCCACCCAGACGGGCTTCATCCTGGGCGGCCTCCTGTTCTGCGAGGCCGGACAGACGGCCTACAAGGGCTCGGCCCGCTTCCTTCAGAACAAGTCGATCCTCGACTCCGCCGCCGGTCTCCAGGCGGTCGAGGCCTACCAGTCGGGCATTCTCAAGGTGCTGACCTACCAGGCCGGCGCGCAGGCGATCGCCAATTACAACGCCGCCGTGGCCGTCAAGAACCAGCTGGGAGGCGTCGGCGACCAGCCGATCGTCATGAACGGCGTGTCCAACCTCGTGCCGACCGACGCCAACAGCATCGCGTTCGGACGCACGCCGGCGCAGATCCTCGCCATCGTTTACGAGGGTGGAGCGGCCAACAACTACGGCTTCTTCCCGCAACGCGTGAACGGCACGATCCGCTAGCGGGATGGCGGCGGCCCCCGCGGCCGCCGCCGGACCGTCTCACCAGACGGCGATCTTCTTCGCTTCCTGGTGGCTGATGTGGTGGTGGGCGCGGTCGTGGTCCTCCTCGGCGAGGAGGCGCGCGGCCTCCAGCGCCGCCATGCAGCCCATGCCCGCCGCGGTGACGGCCTGTCGGTAGACGTCGTCGGTGACGTCGCCCGCGGCGAACACGCCCTTGATGTCGGTCGAGGTCTTGCCCGGGTGCACGTGCAGGTAGCCCGCGCTGTCCATCGGCAACTGGCCCTTGAACAGCGACGACGCCGGCGCGTGGCCGATGGCGACGAACACGCCGTCGACCTCGACCTCGTGCGGTTCGCCGGTGACGCGGTGCTTCAGCCGCACGCCCGTGACGCCGTCCGGGGGCGAGGGGCCGCCCAGCACCTCGTCGACCTCCCGGTCCCACAGCACCTCGACCTTGGGGTGCGCGAACAGGCGCTCCTGCAGGATCTTCTCGGCGCGCAACTCGTCGCGGCGGTGGATCAGCGTGACCTTCTCGGCGAAGCTCGTGAGGAACAGCGCCTCCTCCACCGCCGTGTTGCCGCCGCCGACCACGGCCACGCGCCTGCCGCGGTAGAAGGGAGCGTCGCAGGTGGCGCAGGCCGAGACGCCAAAGCCGCGGTACCTCTGCTCGCTGTCCAGCCCCAGCCAGCGCGCCTGCGCGCCCGTGGCGATCACCAGCGTCTCGGCCAGGAGCTCCTCGCCGCTGTCCAGCTTCAGGCGGAAAGGGCGGTGCTTCAGGTCGGCCTCGACCACAAGGTCGTTGATGAACTCCGTGCCCACGTGCTCGGCCTGGGCGCTCATCTGCTCCATCAGCCACGGGCCCTGGATCACGTCGGCGAAGCCCGGGTAGTTCTCCACGTCGGTGGTGATGGTCAGCTGTCCGCCCGGCTCCAGACCGCGGATCAGCACGGGCTTCAGCAGCGCGCGGGCGGCGTAGATGGCGGCGGTGTAGCCGGCCGGGCCGGAGCCGATGATGGCGACGCGGACGGGGCGGGGGTCGGACACGGGGCGGAGTCTCGCGGGGCGGGAAGCCGCGTCATGTAGGCGCGATTCAGCGTCGCCGCGAGCGGGCCGCGTTGCCTGCGCACGGCTCCGCTGATAGCCGTTCGCCTTCCGGTCACCGCCCCGAGGCTGTCCCCTGTCGACCCACCCACCCTCAGCGAAGCGGCCCCGTCGCGGGCTCCTGATGGAGCTCCTGACGTTCGAGCGCATGCTCACCGGGCCGATCACCCACCTCGTCTACTGGGCGGGGCTGGCGCTGATCTCGCTGATCGCGTTCGGCTCGGTGGGCGCGGCGGTGGGCCTGTGGATCCGCTCGGGCTGGGGCGAGGGGCTGCTGCTGGCGGTGCCGACCATCGTGGTGGGCCTGCTGGTGGCGGGCGCCCTGGCGCTGATCTGGCGCAGCGCCTGCGAGTTCTTCGTGGCGGTGTTCTCCATCGCCGACGACCTGCGCGCCATCCGTGAGGAGACCCAGGCGCAGGCCGCCGCCGCGCCGCCGCCGCAGACGCCGTTCGACCCCGACCGGACCGTCTTCGGTCCGCGCTGAACCGCGCCCGGCCGCTCAGACGGCCGTGTAGTAGCTCTGCACCTGCGTGTCCCAGCCGTAGGCGTTGCTGTTGATCTGGTCGCGGTCGTACGAGGGGGCCGCCTTCAGCCGCTCCTTGGTGAACGGCGCCACGTAGGCGGCGCGCGCCGCGTCCCAGCGCAGGGCGGCGAACGGGATCGGGTGGTACTTGCCGCCCCCGCCGAGCAGGGCGGCGACCTCGGCGATGGCGAAGTGCACCTGGCCGGACGCCGGGTCGAGGAACAGCTCCCGCACCGCCGCGATCTTGTGGCCGCCGCTGTCGTACACATCGGCCCCGAGCACCTCGCTGGTCTTGATCAGCGCGGTCTGGATGGTGGTGCTGACGCTCATGGTCTCGGCTCCGCTTCTCCCGGCTCAAACGGAGCCGGGGCGCGAACGATCCCGAGCGGCGATGGAGGGCGTGGCGGGCGCTCAGGCCCGCAGCGCCTCCGCCATGGTCCAGAAGGCGGGCTTGGGCCGGCCGGCGTCGTCGAAGGGCAGGGGGCGGTCCGTCCCGTTGTTCTCGTCGGGCAGGTTGAGCCAGCTGTCCCGGTCGCGCACGCCCCAGATTGTGAAGGCGTACCGCTGCCGCGGCGGCAGCTCGAGGAAGGCGTCGAGCACCTCGCGGTAGCGCCGCGCCTGCAGCCGCAGCCGCTCAGGGTCGGAGCGCAGGTCGAGGCGGCGCGGGCGTGTGGAGCAGTCGAGCTCGGACGAGTGGATCGGCAGGCCGAGGGAGCCGAGGTCGCTCATCATGGCCCGCGAGAGACCGTCGGCCACGTCGATGTCCAGGTGGCTCTGCGTCCCCAGGCCGCCGATGGGCGCCCCGCGCTTGAGCAGCCGCTCCACCAGGCGCAGGAAGGTGAGGCGCTTGGCGGGCAGCCGCTCCAGCCCGAAGTCGTTGAGGAACAGGATGGCGCCCGGGTCGGCCGCGTGGGCCACCTCGAAGGCGCGCAGGATGTAGTCTTCCCGCCCCAGCACCGATCCCCAGCGGCAGGCCCGCAGATCGGTCCCATCTTCGCTGACCGCCTCGTTGACGCAGTCCCATCCGACGGCCCGACCTCGGTAGTGCGCGGTGACGTCGGTGATGTAGCGGTCGTAGGCGCCGCCGAACGCGCGCGGATCGCCCTCCAGGCGTTTGAACCAGTCGGGATCCTGCAGGTACCAGACGAGGCAGTGCGCATGCAGGCGCTGGCGGTTGGATGCGGCCCAGGCGGCGATCCGGTCGGCGGGGCCGAAGTCCAGCCGGCCGTCGGGCTTGAGCACCACCTCCATCTTGAGCTGATAGCCCGGGGTGATCTGGCTGAACTGGCGCGCGGCGATCGCCGGCAGGTCCGGATCGTCCAGGTGCTCGGTGGTGACCTCCGTGCCCACGGGGAAGGAGGCCAGCTCGCGCAGAGCCGGGACGGGGCCGGCGGGATCGAAGGGCGCGGCGCTCGGGGCGTCACGCGCGCCGCCGCTCCTCGAGGGCTCGTCCGCCGCCGCCGCCGCTCCGCGCTCGCAGGAGGTCAGGGCGCCGGCGGCCGCCAGCAGCGGCGCCGCGACCAGCGCGCGGCGCCCGATCTTCACCCCGCGCGCCGAAGCGCTAGCTCGTCCAGCGCCGCGCCCTCGCGCCGGGCGGCCTCGCGCGCCAGCTGCACGCGTGCGGCCTCGGCCACGTGCTCGTACTTCTTCTGCGTCTCGAAGGCGGCGGCCAGGGCGTCGCGCGCGCCCTGCGCCTCCAGGTCGAGCGCCAGGAGTTCGCCGAGCACCTTGGAGCGGCGCGCCTTCATGCCCTCCTTGAAGCCGATCAGATACCAGCCGGCCTCGGCGTCGTTGGCGGCGCGCAGCGTTTCGTCGGCGGCTTCGCGGTCGAGGCGGACCAGCGCCAGGCGGGCGGCGGCGCGGCGGTCCTCGACCTCGCGCACGCGCTTCTGCAGCTCCTCCACCTCGAAGGTGGAGAGGCGGATCAGGCTCTGCGCCCAGCTCACGCGGCGAGCCGGGCGGGGGCGGCGGCCAGGATCGCCTTTAGGCGCTGGAAGCTGTCGGGCATGGGCGTGGCTTCGTCCTTCTGCTGGGCGAGGAAGGCCTCGAGCGCGGGCTCGAGGACGATGGCGCGGTCCACCGACGGGTCGGAGCCCGTGCGGTAGGCGCCGATGCGGATCAGCTCCTCCATGTTGGAGAAGGCGGCCAGGGCGCGGCGGGCGTCGGTGGCCACGACGCGTTCGTCGGGCGTCTGGCAGGCGGGCAGGGTGCGACTGATGCTCTTGAGCACGTTCACCGCGGGGAAGCGGCCGCGCTCGGCGATGGCGCGCTCCATCACCAGGTGGCCGTCCAGGATGCCGCGCACGGCGTCGGCTATGGGTTCATTGTGGTCGTCGCCGTCCACCAGCACGGTGAAGAGGCCGGTGATCGGGCCGGCCGTGGTGCCGTCCGGTCGCACGGGGCCTGGGCCCGCGCGCTCCAAGAGCTTGGGCAGCTCGGTGAAGCAGGTGGGGGTGTAGCCCTTGGTGGTGGGCGGCTCGCCGGCGGCCAGGCCGATCTCGCGCTGCGCCATGGCGAAGCGCGTGACGCTGTCCATCAGGCACAGCACCTCCAGGTCCTGGTCGCGCAGGAACTCGGCGAGCGCCATGGTCATGTACGCGGCCTGGCGGCGGGTCAGCGCCGGCTCGTCGCTGGTGGCCACCACCACGATGGCGCGCTTCAGCCCCGCCTCACCGAGCGTCTCCTCGACGAACTCGCGCACCTCGCGCCCGCGCTCGCCGATGAGGCCGACCACCACCGCGTCGCAGGCGGCCCCGCGGGCCAGCATGGAGAGCAGCACGCTCTTGCCGACGCCGGAGCCCGCAAACACGCCCATGCGCTGGCCGCGGCAGATCGTGGTGAACACGTCCAACGCCCGCACTCCGGTCTCCAGCCGCGCGCCCACGCGTCCCCGCGAGTGCGCGGGCGGTGGCGGCGTGCGCAGGGGGTAGGCGGCCGGGCCCTGCGGCAGGGGGCCCTTGCCGTCGATCGGCTCGCCGAAGGCGTTGACGATGCGGCCGAGCCAGGCGGCGCTCGGGCGCACGCTGGTCCCCTCCGGCCGGATGCGGATTTCGGCGCCGGGCGCCACGCCCTCCACAGGGCCGAAGGGCATCAAGAGCGCGCGTGTCTCGCGGAAGCCCACCACCTCGGCGGGCAGGGGCGGGAGGCCGCGACCACGCTCGATGTCGGCCCGTGCGCCGACGGGCAGGCGGGTCAGCCCGCCGCGCGCCTCGATCAGCAGGCCGTTCACCGCCGCCACGCGCCCGGACACCTGCAACGGGTCCAGGCGCTCCACGGCGGCGATCAGGTTGCGCAAGGCGGGCGGCTCCGGGCGAGGCGCGACCCTGGGCCGCCGTCCTTTAATCCGCCGTGAAGGCCGCCCGCCCGCCGCGACGGAATGACTCAGGCGAGTCAGCGCTTTGTCGACGACGCTTGCCGGCGATTCGCAAATCAGAGAGGATTCTGACCGAGCGGTTCACCATTAACGAAGTTTAAGGGGTCGCGGGGGAATCTGTCTCGCGAGGGCGCTCGTCGTCCGCCTCGTCGGGCGGGTGCGTGCAGGCTGGAGAGGGTCGATGCGGGTTCTCCTGATCGAGGACGACAGCGCCACGGCGCAGACGATCGAGGTCATGCTGAAGTCGGAAGGCTTCAACGTGTATACGACCGACCTCGGCGAAGAGGGCGTCGACCTCGGCAAGATCTACGACTACGACCTGATCCTGCTCGACCTGTCGCTGCCCGACATGAGCGGGCTGGACGTGCTGCGTCAGCTGCGCGTGGCGCGCATTGATACGCCGGTGATGATCCTGTCGGGCACCACCGAGATCGACACCAAGGTGAAGAGCTTCGGCGGCGGCGCCGACGACTACATGACCAAGCCGTTCCACAAGGACGAGCTGGTCGCCCGCATCCACGCCGTGGTCCGCCGCTCGAAGGGCCACGCCCAGTCGGTGATCAAGACCGGCGAGATCCTGGTCAACCTCGACGCCAAGACGGTGGAGGTCTCCGGCAGCCGCGTGCACCTGACGGGCAAGGAGTACCAGATGCTGGAGCTCCTCTCCCTGCGCAAGGGCACGACCCTGACCAAGGAGATGTTCCTGAACCACCTCTACGGCGGCATGGACGAGCCCGAGCTGAAGATCATCGACGTCTTCATCTGCAAGCTCCGCAAAAAGCTCGCCAACGCCACCGGCATGCCCGCCCCGATCGAGACGGTGTGGGGCCGCGGCTACGTCCTGCGCGACCCGACCGGCGAGGCGGCCACTTCGGCCGCGTGAGGGCCCACACGCCGCAGTTGTCGCCTGTCGCGGTGCAACCGATACTCGACTCGATTCGGAGCGGGGCGGGGTGATGCGCAAGCTGGCGGCGGCCCTCCTGGGCGGTACCTACCTGTTCGCCGCCTGCGCGCTGGCCGCGCTGTTCTGGGTGCGCGGGGCGGGCTGGGGCGCGGGTGCGGCCGTGCTCGTCGGCAGCCTGGCGCTGTTCGTGGCGCTGCACGCGGTGGTCGGGCGCGTGCTCGACCTCACCGGCCTGCGCGCCGAGATCGCCGCCATCCGCGACGCGCACCGCATCCTCGTCGATCACCTGGAGGAGACGGAGGGCGCGCTGGAGGAGCTGGCCTCGCAGCTGCAGTCCGAGGCCGTGGGCAAGACCGCCACCCTCACCTCCGAGGTGCGGATGCTGGAGGACCTGGTCGCGCGCATGGGCGACGACCTGGAGGCGCGGCTCAGCGCCCCGCAGGCCGCCCTCGCCGGCCCCGCCGGGCGGCAGGACGCGGCGCGCATCCAGGTGATCCGCGACGCGCTGCTGGAGAACCGCGTCGACCTCTACTTCCAGCCGGTGGTCAGCCTGCCCCAGCGGCGCACCGCCTTCTACGAGAGCTTCACGCGCCTGCGCGACGAGACCGGCCGGGTGATCATGCCCGCCGAGTACCTGCAGGTGGCCGAGCCCGAGGGGCTGATCTCGGCCATCGACAACCTGCTGCTGTTCCGCTGCGTGCAGATCGTGCGGCGCCTCGGCAAGGGCGACCGGCGCGTGGGCGTGTTCTGCAACATCAGCCCGGCCAGCCTCGCCGACGAGCGCTTCTTCCCGCAGTTCCTGGCCTTCATGACCGACAACCGCGACCTCGCGGGCGCGCTGATCTTCGAGCTGGGGCAGGCGGCCTTCCGCGACCGCACGGCCGTTCAGGCGCGCAACATGGCGCGGCTGGCCGACCTCGGTTTCCGCTTCTCGCTCGACAAGGTGGCCGACCTCGACCTCGACCTCGCCGACATGGAGCGGGCCGACGTCAAGTACATGAAGGTCTCCGCGCCCGTGCTGCTGGAGGGGCTTGGAGCGGAGACCGGCCGCTTCGCCGCGCGCGGCCGCCGCGACCTCGACCCCGCCGACTACGCCGACCTGCTGCGCCGCCACGGCGTCGAGCTGGTGGCCGAGAAGGTGGAGGCCGAGCGCCAGGTCATCGACGTGCTGGAGCTCGACATCGGCTACGGCCAGGGCAACCTGTTCGGCGAGCCCCGCCCCATCCGCGACGACGTGCTGGCCGAGACCGCCCCCCCGCCCGAGTTCGTCCGCGCCCCCCTGCGCCGCGCGGGCTGATCCCCGCTGCGGCGAGCGGGCGCAGGCTTTCGCTACGGGTCGGAAGCCGCGATCGGCTCGATGCATGCGAGGAGCCTGCAGCCGAGGCGCTGCGGTCGTTCTCCCGGCGGGAGGGCGATGTGCGTTGACCGGGCTGATCGCGCCGCCTACCCGCCGGGCGTGCCCGCGCCACAACTGATCCCCGGTCTGTCGTCCCTCGCCGGACGCTACGACGCGCTGCTCTGCGACGTGTGGGGGGTGATCCACAACGGCGTGGCGAGCTTTCCGACCGCGTGCGAGGCGCTGGTCCGCTGGAACGCCGAGGTCTCGCCGGTGGTGCTGATCTCCAACTCGCCGCGGCCGTCGGCCGACGTGGTCCCGCAGCTACGCGGGCTGGGCGTTCCGGAGGCGGCATGGGCGGGCTTCGTCACCTCGGGCGACGTGACGCGCGAGGCCATCGCCGCCCGCACGCCGCAAGGCTCGCGCACGCCCGTCTGGCACATCGGCGCGCCGCGCGACCGCGTGCTGATCGAAGGGCTGGCCGTGGAGCGCGTCGGGCCGGAGGCGGCGGCGTTCGTGGTCTGCTCCGGGCCGGAGGACGACGAGCGCGAGACGGCGGAGGACTACCGCGGCCGCCTGGAGCTCTGCGCCGGGCGCGGGCTGGAGATGGTCTGCGCCAATCCCGACCGCGTGGTGCAGCGGGGCGACCGGCTGATCGCCTGCGGCGGCGCCCTAGCCGACCTCTACGAGGCGCTCGGCGGCCGCGTGACCATGGCCGGCAAGCCCTACCCGCCGATCTACGAGGCCGCGCTGGCCGAAACGGAGCGCCTCGTCGGCGGCCCGCTCGCGCGCGGACGCGTGCTTGCGGTGGGCGACGGCCTGCTCACCGACGTCATGGGCGCGAACCGGGCGGGGCTGCCGCTGTTGTTCGTCGCCACGGGCATCCACGCGGGCGACATCGTCGGCGCGGAGGGCGGGCTCGACGCAGGGCGCGTGGGCCGGTTCCTCGCCGAGGCGGGCGCGCACGCGGACTACGTCGGCGGCGACCTCGCGTGGTGACCGCGGCCGGGCTATGAGCGGCCGGTCGCGGGAGGGCGCATGACGCTGGACGAGATCGAGGTCGGGCGCGAGGCGGTGCGCGTGCGAACGGTGACGGACGCGGACATCGCCGGCTTCGCCGACGTCTCCGGCGACCACAACCCCGTGCACCTGGACGAAGCCTTCGCCCAGACCACGCCGTTCAAGGGCCGCATCGCCCACGGCATGCTCTCCGCCGCCTGGATCAGCGCGCTGATCGCCGGCGAGCTGCCCGGGCCCGGCAGCATCTACCTCGGCCAGACCCTGAGCTTCCGCCGCCCCGTGCGGCCCGGCGACGAGGTGACGGTGCGCGTGGCCGTCATCGCCGTCGACCGCGAGCGGGGTCGCGTGACGCTCGCCACCACCTGCACCGTCGCCGGCAAGCCGGTGGTGGAGGGCGAGGCGACCGTGCTCGCGCCGCGCGCCGAGGCGTGAGGCCGCCGCCTTGCGCCTGAAGGTTGTCGACGGCTGGCGGGGCCTGGACGCCTCCGACCGGGGCGCGGCGATCGCGCTGGGCTCCTTTGACGGCGTGCACCGCGGCCACCAGCAGGTGATCGCGCTCGCCGCGCGCGCCGCCCGCGCGCTTTCCGCGCCGCCCCCCGGGCTCCTCGGCGTGGTGACCTTCGAGCCGCATCCCCGCCGCTGGTTCCGGCCCGACGAGCCCGACTTCCGCCTCACCACCCTCGACCAGCAGGCCCGCGTGCTCGACGCCCTGGGCGTCGACCGCCTGTACCGCATCCCCTTCGACGCCGAGCTCGCCGTCCTGACCGACGAGGCTTTCGCCCGCGACGTGCTGGCGGGGGCGCTGGGCGCGCGCCACGTGGCGGCGGGCTTCGACATCACCTTCGGCGCCGGCCGCACCGGCGGACCCGAGGCGCTCCGCCGCTATGGCGAGGCGTACGGCTTCGGAGTCTCCATCGCGCCCGAACTGACTGAGCACGGGCGCAAGTGCTCCTCAACGTCCGTGCGCGAGGCGCTCCGCGAGGGACGGCCGGACCTCGCCGCCGACCTCCTCGGCCGCCCGTTCGCCCTGGAGGGCGTGGTGGTGCACGGCGACAAGCTGGGGCGCACCATCGGCTTCCCCACCGCCAACATCAGCCTGGAGGACTACGTGCGCGTGCGCCACGGCATCTACGCCGTGCGCACCCGCCTCGCCGACGGGCGCGAGGTGGCGGGCGTGGCCTACATCGGACGGCGCCCCACCGTGAACCTCGGCACGGAGGAGCGGCTGGAGGTGCACCTGTTCGACTTCGACGAGGACCTCTACGGCCAGACGCTGGAGACCGACCTCGTCCGCTTCCTGCGCGGCGACGAGCACTTCGCCAGCCTGGAGGCGATGGTCGAGCAGATGGAGCGCGACAAGCTCGAGGCGCGCCGCACCCTGCTGCCGCCCTTCTGACGCGCCGTGACGGCCGCCGGCGCTCCTCTCGATCCGCGCGCCCTGGAGGCGCTGCTCGCCTTCTGGTCCGACGCCGGCGTGGACACGGCGCTCGCCGACGCTCCCGTCGACCGCACCGCCAGTCCGCCCCCGCGCCCTGCGTCCGCTGCGTCCGCCGCGGCCTCGCCTCCGGACGGAGCGCCGGGCCGCATCGGTCGCGGCGAGCGCTCCCACGCTTCGCCTCCGCCTCCGCCTCCGCAGAGCGCTGAACGCATCCCGCCCGGCCAGGCCGCCGACGCCGCGCGCCTCGCCGCGAGCGCCGGCGACCTCGCCGCCCTGCAGGCCGCGGTGGAGGCCTTCGACGGCTGCGCCCTGCGGCATGCGGGCTCGGGGCGCGCCGTCTTCGCCCACCTGCCCGCGCGCTGCGACGTGGTGGTGGTCGCCGAGGCCCCCGCGCCCGAGGACGAGGCCTCGGGCGCCCCGTTCACCGGACCCGCCGGCGCCCTCGTCCGCACCCTGCTGCGCCACGCCGGCCTGGAGGACCGCGCGGTCCTCACCCAGACCGTGTTCTGGCGGCCCGCGGGCGGCGCGAGCCCCTCCGCCGCCGACCAGGCCGCCTGCCGCCCCTTCCTGGAGCGGCTGATCGCCCTCGCCCGTCCGCGCGCCCTGCTGGTGATGGGCGACAGCGCCGCGCGCGGCTTCCTCGGCCTCACCGACCCCATCCTCAAGGCGCGCGGCGGCTGGACCGAGTGGCGCGGCGGGCACGAGGACATGGCGCTGGCGGCCCTGGCGACGCTCTCGCCCGCCTTCATCCTGGCGCGGCCGCCGATGCGAAAGGCGGCGTGGGGTGACGTTCTGTCGCTGGCCGCGCGGGTCGATCCGGAGGGGCCGGCCGGGTAACCTGCAACAATCTGAAACGGAACAAGGCCGCACCGCCGCTCCTCGCCCTCGGGCGCTTCGGGAGCCAGGACGGGCGCGGTGGACCGGATGCCCCTCCTTCGTCGGCTTCGCCTGATCGTCCTCTCCGCCCTGGGCGCCTACGCCCTCGCCGGAACCGCCCACGCCGCCGACACCGGAGCGACCGCCGCCCGCGAAGCCTACAACCGGGGCGACCTCGCCTCCGCCGCCAAGCTGGCCGACGCCTCCGGCGACCGCTGGACGGCCGGCCTCACCGCCTTCCGCCAGCACCGCTTCGCCGACGCCCAGGCCGCCTTCGCCGCGCTCTCTTCCGACGGCGCCCGTCCCGCCGCCCTGCGCGGCGACTCCGCCTTCTGGGCCGCCCGCTCCGCCGAGTCCGCGGGCAAGCCCGAAGCCGCCGAAGCCTTTCTCAAGGTCGCCGCCAAGAGCGCCGACGGTTTCTACGCGCTCCTCGCCAAGACCCGGCTCGGCGGCGACACCGTGTCGGCCGCCGCGCGCAAGCTGCCCCTGCCCGCCCTGTCCCCCGTCGGCGGGTTCACGCAGGACAAGGCGCTGATCTACGCCCTCGTGAAGGCGGAGAGCCGGTTCAACGCCCAGGCGCGCGGCGGCGCCAACTTCGGCCTCATGCAGATCAACGCCGGCACCGCCGCCCGGCTCGGCGTCAGCCCCGCCAGCCTGATGGACGCCGGCGTCAACCTGAAGGTCGGCCAGGCCTACGTCGCCAAGCTGATGGACGCCGCCAAGGGCGACCTCGTCCGCGCCGTCGCCGGCTACAACCTGGGCCCGGGCGCCGTGCAGCGCGCCACCGCCGCGCTGGGCTCCAAGGCCGACGCCCTGCTGCTGATGGAGAGCCTGCCCGGCGAGGGCGTGCGCGCCTATGTCCGCAAGGTGCTCGCCGACTACTGGGGCTACCGCACCGCGCTGAAGCAGGAGACCGGGGCGATGGAGATCGCCGCCGTGGCCCCTGTTCTCGGAGGTTGAGCCAACCTTCAACCTCGTTCTTGATTTGTTCTAGAGGCCGAGTCACAAGCGGCGAATGCCGCCGGCCGCTCCAGCCCCGCGCGGCCGTGGCGCTGTCTCCAACGCCTCGGGCCGCTACGAACCTCTGATCCGCGAGGGCTTCGACGACGGCTGGGAGCCGGGCGACGAACCGCCTCCCAAGCTCGCGACCACGCTCACCGCCGAGCGCATCCGCACGATCATCAGCCGCAACGACAGCCCGGACATCGGCTTCGACCAGTCGATCAACACCTACCGCGGCTGCGAGCACGGCTGCATCTACTGCTACGCGCGGCCGGCGCACGCCTACATGGGCCTGTCGCCGGGCGTCGATTTCGAGTCCAAGCTCTTCTTCAAGCCCGACGCCGCCGCGGTGCTCAAGCGCGAGCTGTCGCGTCCGACCTACCGCTGCCGGCCCATCCACGTCGGCGGCAACACCGACGTGTACCAGCCCGCCGAGCGTCAGCTGGCCGTCACCCGCGGCGTGCTGGAGGTGCTGCGCGACCACGACCACCCGTTCAGCGTCATCACCAAGTCCGCCCTGATCGCCCGCGACGCGGACATCATCGGTCCGCAGGGCGCGCGGGGGCTGGCCAAGGCCTTCGTTTCGGTCACGACGCTGGACCGGCGGCTGGCGCGCACCATGGAGCCGCGGGCGGCCACCCCGGCCAAGCGGCTGGAGGCGATCCGCCGGCTCGTGGACGCGGGCGCGCCCGTCGGCGTGGGCTTCTCTCCGGTGATCCCGGGACTGAACGATCACGAGATGGAGGAGGTGCTGGGCGCCGCGCGCGAGGCGGGGGCGAGCGAGGCCATGTTCATCGTGGTGCGCCTGCCGCGCGAGATCGCGGGCCTGTTCAAGGAGTGGCTGGCGGCGAACTACCCCGACCGGGCCGCCAAGGTGATGAGCCTCGTGCGCCAGATGCGCGGCGGCCGCGAGAACGACAGCGCCTTCGGCGGCCGCATGGCTGGACAGGGGCCGCTCGCGGAGCTGTACCGACGGCGCTTCAACGTGGCGTGCCAGCGGCTCGGGCTCAACGCGACGCACGCGTCGCTGCGGAGCGACCTGTTCAGGCGGCCCCGCGCGGAGGCGGCGGCGGGGCAAGGGGAGCTGTTCGGCGGTCTCGCTTGACCTAACCCACGGTCAGTCCTTCATAAGCCCCGTTCACACAAGGACCTGACCCGCCCCATGGCCGAAGAGATCGTCTCCGAGGAGCTCGCACCCCACACCGAGCCGCGCGAGGCCATGGAGTACGACGTGGTCATCGTCGGCGGCGGTCCGGCCGGCCTGTCCGCCGCCATCCGCCTGAAGCAGAACGCCGCCGCCGCGGGCGCCGAGGTCAGCGTCGCCGTGCTGGAGAAGGGCTCGGAGATCGGCGCCCACATCCTGTCGGGCGCGGTCATCGACCCGGGCGGCATCGCGGAGCTGTACCCCGACTGGAAGGCCCAGGGTGCGCCTCTCGAGACGCCGGTCACCAAGGACAAATTTCTCTACCTCGGCCCGCACGGCGACGTGGACATCTCGTGGCTGCCGATGCCGAAGTACATGAACAACCACGGCAACTACATCGCCAGTCTCGCCAACGTCTGCCGCTGGCTGGGGACCAAGGCGGAGGAGCTGGGCGTGGAGATCTACCCCGGCATGAGCGCCAGCGAACTCGTGTTCGGCGACGCGGGGGACGACGGCGTGCGGCCGGTGAAGGGCGTGGTCGCCGGCGTGTTCGGCATCGGCAAGGACGGGGAGCCCACGGGCGACTTCCAGCCCGGCATCGAGCTGCACGGCCGCTACACCTTCCTCTGCGAGGGCGTGCGCGGCTCGCTGAGCAAGATCGTTCAGAAGACCTTCGGTCTCTGTAAAGACAGCCAGATCCAGAAGTACGGCATCGGCATCAAGGAGCTGTGGCAGGTGCCGGACGCCGCGTTCGAGCCCGGTCTGGCGCAGCACACCTTCGGCTGGCCGCTGAAGGACGACACGGGCGGCGGCTCGTGGATGTACCACTTCGGCGACAACTACGTCTCCATCGGGTTCGTCACCCACCTGAACTACAAGAACCCGTTCCTCTCACCGTTCGACGAGTTCCAGCGCTTCAAGACGCACCCGGCCGTCAGCAAGTATCTGGAGGGCGGCAAGCGGATCGCCTACGGCGCGCGCGCCATCAGCGAGGGCGGTTTCCAGAGCGTGCCCAAGCTCGCCTTCCCCGGCGGCTGCCACCTGGGCGACAGCGCCGGCTTCCTGAACCTGCCGCGGATCAAGGGCAGCCACAACGCCATGCGTTCGGGGATCATGGCGGCCGACACCGCCTTCCACGCGCTGCAGGAGGGTCGAGGCGGCGACACGCTGCCGCTGGACGAGGCGTACAAGACCTCGGGCATCTACAAGGAGCTGCACGGCGTCCGCAACGTGAAGCCGATCTGGTCGCGCTTCGGCACCGTGCTCGGCGTGCCGATCGGCGGGTTCGAGATGTGGACCACCTCGCTGCTGAAGGGCTTCAGCTTCTTCGGCACCCTGAAGCACGGCAAAAGCGATGCGGACTCCACCGAGCCCGCCTCCAAGCACAAGCCGATCGTCTATCCCAAGCCCGACGGCGTGCTCACCTTCGACAAGCTCTCCAGCGTGTTCCTGTCGAACACCAACCACGCCGAGGATCAGCCGTCGCACCTGAAGCTGCGCGACCCGTCGATCCCGATCAAGGTGAACCTGCCCAAGTACGGCGAGCCCGCTCGCCTGTACTGTCCGGCGGCGGTGTATGAGGTGGTCTACGCCGACGATGTCGCCAAGACCGATCCGCGCTTCGTGATCAACGCGCAGAACTGCGTTCACTGCAAGACGTGCGACATCAAAGACCCGTCGCAGAACATCGTCTGGACCACGCCGGAGGGCGGGGGCGGACCGAACTATCCGAACATGTGAGCCGGCTCAGCGCCCTACGAGGTCGGGGTGCTGGGCCCTCCACTCCATGGCGCTCCGCACCCGGTGCTCCACGCTCGGGTGATCGTAGAAGACGACCTCCTCGAGCGCGCCAGGTGAACTCGCGCGGTACTCGATCGTCTTCACCAGGGCCTTGGAAAGCCCGTCCGGCTCGTGGGCGTGCTCCAGGCTGAAGCGGTCCGCGTCCGCCTCCTCCCAGCGGGTGAAGGTGTTGGTCAGCGGCGTCGCGAGCAAGCCCAGCACGGTCAGGAGCGCGAACAGCACCGGCAGCCCTGCGGGATCGGACACGGCCGCGACGTGGTGCGCGCCCATCACCCGCGCGGCGGGCGCGAACAGCCGGTCGACGAGGAAGAAGCCGGCCGCGGCCAGAACGCTGGCGAACAGCGCGAACCACAGCACGTGGCCGTGCTTATAGTGGCCCATCTCGTGACCGACCACGCCGCGCACCTCGGCGATGTCCGCGCCCTTCTTGAACATGACGTCGCTCATGGCGACCCGCGCCGAGCCGAACAGGCCGGAGACGTTGGCGGTGTAGCGGTTCGACTGCTTGGAGCCGTCGAAGACGTAGATCTTGTTGGAGGGCGTGCCGGTCACCTTGGCGAGCGCCACCACGGCGTCGCGTGTCGGGCTGGGCGGCGCAGGCGTGTAGCGGTTGAACAAGGGCTCGATGGCCACGGGCGCGATCACCGCGCCGAACACGACGAAGATCACGGCCAGTCCGGCGCCCCAAAGCCACCAGGCGTGGCCGGTGCGGCGCATCAGGGCGTACAGGGCCATGAGGAACAGGCCGCTCAGCACCAGCGAGAGGACGAGTCCCAGCAGCTGCTCGCCGAGCCAGCCGCCGAACGCCTGGCTCGTCAGGCCGTAGCCCTTCTCGCGCCACCAGGCGGCGTAGGCCGACCAGGGCAGGCCGATGACGAAGCTCAGGAGGCTGAACACCGTCGCGCACGCGAAGACCGCCAGGTTGCGCCGCGGCCGCCGCCGCTCCACCGCGTTGGCCGTGCGCACCAGCACGCCCGAGCGCAGCACGATCCAGCAGGTCGCCAGCGACACCAGCGCGCCCCACAGCAGCAGCCAGTGGCCGCCCTGCGTGTAGGCCGTCGCCTTGGCGTGCGCCGCGGGAGAGAGCGTGGCCATGTAGGCGGCCGTGGCGGCGGCGGGGTCGAAGGCGGTCATAGGGGCGGTCACGGGGGCGGCCATGCGGGTTCCGGCGAGGGTCAGGCTTGGCCGCGAGAGTGGCCGGGGCGCTCCGGCCTGTCGCGTGAAATCTCCGTCAGGCGCTCGGGCTCAGAACACCCAGGCGCTGACCAGCGTCAGCGTGCCCAGGACGCCGAGGCCCACCGCGCCGTACCAGAAGGGTCGCCGCCGAGTGATGATCGCCACCGTCGAGATGGCGATGCCGATCTGCAGCAGGGTGGCGGCGATGGTCAGGCGGTGGTGGCGATGCTCGTGAAGCTCGCTCGCCTCCATGGCGTGCTCGCGCCCCTCCTCGTCCTTCTTCGCCGCTTCTTGGTACTTGTCCTGATCGGCCGTGTACTTGGCCGACTGCTTGGCGAGGTCTGCGGCGCGGGCGGGCTGCTCGGTGGCGGCGAGGCCGAACAGGTGCTTCTTGATGCTGGCGGCCTGGTAGGCGTTCCAGCTGTCGGTCGCCTGATCCTGCTGCAGCACGGCGCGGCTGGCGGAGGTGATGGCTCCGCCGCTCTCCGTGACCTCCAGGCTGCCGGTGATTGCGGTGATCACCGCCAGCACGGCGATGGTCACCGAGACGAGGCTGATGAAAGGGTCGTGCTCGTGGGCGGCGTGCTCGGCGTGCTCGTGGTGCTCGTGCGCCTCGAGGGCGGGGTTCTCGCTCATGTCTCGCCTGTCCAGCTTGTCGCGCTCGTCGTCGCCGCCTTGTAGCGCTTAGTCGAGCTTGTCGTCGCGAGCCGAGAGCGCCGCCTGGGCCGCGGCCAACCGGGCGATGGGCACGCGGTAGGGCGAGCAGCTGACGTAGTCGAGGCCCGCGCCCTCGCAGAAGGCGATGGAGGCCGGGTCGCCGCCGTGCTCGCCGCAGA
>CAXTBN010000028.1:0-35579 GCA_964242895.1 uncultured Caulobacteraceae bacterium
TCCGCCGGGCTCGCCGCGCCCGGTCAGCTCGCCTTCAGGGCCGCGGCCATGTCGCGGCTCCGCGCCGCCTTGAGCTGGCCGCAGCGGCGGATGCCCTCGACCGAGCGCTGGAAGTCGAGCACGCCCACCCCCAGCGCGCGCACCTTCGGCCCCAGCTTTGCGTCCAGCTCGGCCGCCCGTTCGGCGGAGCACGAGGAGCTCAGGATGCTGGGCAGGCGGCTGCCGAGGAAGATGCCGTTGCCCGCCGCGAGCTTGTCGTAGTCGGCGAAGATGCGCGCGGTGGCGACGTCGCGCGTCTCGGGCGCGCTCACGAGGCCCGCCAGCAGGTAGAGCCGCTCGGTCGGGCGCAGGCGCGCGTCGGCGAAGTCCAGCGCCCAGGCCGCGACGTCGGCGCGGCCCGTCGTGGCCACCGACCGCAGGGCGGCGTTGCGGAACACCGTGTCCTCGCTCGCCAGCGCCTTGTCCGCCAGGTCACGCGCCACGGGGACGCCGCCCGCCTTCACGTCCGCGGCGAACGCTTCGACCATGTAGGCTTGGTCCAGCGCCCGGCGGTCGCCCGCGAGGTAGGCCCGCCCGGCGGACGCCAGCCGCGCCGTGACCGCCGGATCCTCGCCCTCTCCGGCCACGAGGGCGACCAGCTCCTGGCGGAGCTTCTGACGGTCGGGCGCGTCGGAGGTGTAGGCGCCGGCCGTCGGATCGAAGCCGACCTGGCGCAGCTTCGGCCCGTACAGGCCGATCATGAAGCGGCGATAGTCGGCCAGCGCCTCGTCCGGGACCACGCCGCGCTGGCGCAGCCCGGCCAGGTGCTGGCCGCCCCTGACGCTGACGCTCGCGTCCGGATGCGCCAGGATCGCCCGCGACTCCGCCGTGAGGTCCGAGGCCGGCGCGCGTCCGGCGCGGAACGAGGCCCACAGGCTGTCGTCCGCCGCCAGGGCCTCGCCCGCGGAGAGAGTCGGCAGGGCGGCGACCAGCGCCCTCCAGTCCGCCTCGGGCAGTTCGAAGCGGTAGTAGCCGGCGCCGCCGGCGTTGGGCATCAGCGGCCCCGAGGGGGGAGCGGCCACCCCGGCGCTGGTGCGGTCGAGCAGGGTGCAGCGCCGGCCGGCGCCGTCCTTGAGGCACAGGGGGATGGTCCACGTCGTAGGTGCGGGCGAGCCGCCCAGCAGGGCGTAGCGCGACTGCGTCGCCGTGAGGCCCGCGGCGGACCGCGAGAAGGTGACCAGCGGCACGCCCTGCTGGTCCACGAAGCTCTTCAGCGCGGCGAGGATGCGCGGGTCGCGCCCGGCGTCCGCCAGCGCCTGGAAGAACTGCTCCGTGTCGGCGTTGCCGTAGCGGTGGCGCGACAGGTGCAGGCGCACGCCTTCGCGGAAACGATCGTCGCCCATGTAGGCGGCGATCATGGCCACGACCTGGCCGCCCTTGCCGTAGGTGATCTCGTCGAAGGCGGAGTCGATCTCGCTGTTGGTGGCGATGTGTTGGTGGATCGGCCGCCCGACCTCCAGGGCGTCGGTGTTCATGGCGCGGAAGCCCTCGTCCAGCGCGCCGACGCCGATGTGCAGCTCGGGGCGCCAGGCGTCGCCGATGCGGTAGCCCATCCAGTTGGCGAAGCTCTCGTTCAGCCAGATGTCGTCCCACCACGCGGGGCTGACCAGGTCGCCGAACCACTGGTGGGACAGCTCGTGCGAGACCACCATGCCGAAGGCCTGACGCTGGCCGACGGTGGCGCCCGGGTCGAGCTCGATGAGGTCGTCGGCGTAGGTGTCGGCGCCGGCGTTCTCCATGGCGCCCGGCATCTCGGGCGAGCCGATCTGGTCCAGCTTGGGGAAGGGGAAGGGCTGGCCGAAGTAGCCTTCCAGCAGCTCGACGATCCGGGGGGTCTCGGCCGTCACGTAGCCGAGCTTGCCCGCCTGGGGCTGGGTGGCCAGCACGCCCAGGGGCAGCGGCGCGGCGCGCTGGGCGTCGGGCGGCACGGCCGCCGTCGGGTGCACGAACGGGCCGGTGTCCATGGCGACCAGGTAGGTCGGCAGCGGCCGGGTCGGGGCGAAGCGGTGCGTCTCCAGGGCGCCTGAGCGCGTGACGGAGGCCTCCGGCGCGTTGCTGACCGTCTTCAGCCCCGGCGTGGTGGTGATCGCGATGCTGAAGGGCGTCTTGAAGCCGGGCTCGTCGAACGACGGGAAGGCCGCGCGAGCGTCGATGGATTCGAACTGGGTCCAGGCATACCAGCGGTCGGCGACCTTGATGTGGTACATGCCGGAGGGGCTGTCGCCGAACGGTGCGTCGTAGTCGAAGGCGAGCGTCACGGGGCCGGCGGGCAGGGGCTGGGCGAAGTCGAGCCGCACCACGCCCGTGGGGTCCACCTGCGTCCAGGTCGCGGCCACCGTGCGCCCGCCCACGCGGGCCACGGCGCGCGAGACCTTCAGGTCGCGTCCGTGCATGTAGAGCTTGGCGACGCCCTGCTTCAGCGCGACGTCGATCTCCACGTGCCCGGAGAAGCGCGGCTGCTCGGGCACGACCGTCAGGTCGAGGCGGTAGGCGCTCGGCGCGGCGATGTCGGTCAGGCGACCTCGCGGCGCATCCGGATCCGACTGGGCATGGGCCGGCGCCGACAGGGCGAGCGCCGCCGCCGCGGTCGCGAATAGGAGAGATCGCATCAGGCCCACCTCCGGCCCGCGACACGCATCGGCGCGGGCTGTTTCGCCGCAGGAGTGCCTCCGTCGTGGGCGCCCCGCAAGTTACGACGTGGTCACCCGGCGAACTCCCGATCGGCGGGTCGGGCCGGTGGAAGCGCGCGCCGAAGCGACGCGACCTGTTGAGGTGGTGCAGCGAACTCCATATGCTGCGGCGGGGAGCTGAGACGGGACCGCGCCATGACGACGCTGACGACCCTGGACGCCGAGTACGCCGACCTGCTGCGCGTGGGCGTCTCGGCCATCCCCGCCGGCGACGCCGCCACCCTCGCCTCCCTGGCGCAGGGCGTCGACGCGGGCGCGACGACGCTCTCGGCCGCCACGAGCGCCGTCACGCGGCTGGCGATCAACACGACCGACGTGGCGGTGCTCTCCTATCAGTTCTTCACGGGCGCCACGCCGTTCCAGAGCGGCCTGGACTACCTTGTCTCGCCGACCGGCGCGGACCCGACCGACCTGAACAGCGCGTACTACCAGAGCTTCAACCTGGAGAACCGGTTCATCGACTTCGCCGTGAATCTCGGCAAGCTGGGGGAGGGTGCGCAGCGCTTCTCGGCCGCCTACGGCGGCCTGTCGCTGTCCGACACGCTCGTGCAGGCCTACACGACCATCTTCGGGACGGCGCCGGACGCCGCCAAGGTCTCGTCGCTGCTGAACGACGCCGTGCCGGACGGGTTGGGCGGCGTCGAGACCCGCGCGCAGTACTTCGCCTACTACGGCGGCGACGGCCTGAACGGGATCGGGACAAAGGCGGCGCTGGTCGGCTGGCTGCTCGCCCAGGCGGCGAAGGAGGACGTCGGGACCTACGCCAAGGCGGAGGACGCCTTCCTGGCCGACCTCGCGCCCGACGGACTGGCGCGCTTCCGCGTCGATCTCGTGCAGGCCTACGGGCCGCAGCCGGCGTCCGCGGCGGGTGCGACGATCACCTTCTCGCCCGACCAGTCGGTGTCGCCCACGAGCGCGGACCCGACGCTGCGCTCGACGAACAACGCCGACGCCGTCACCGGCACGGGCGGAGTGAACGGCGGACAATCCGTCGCCACGGGAGACGGGAACGACGCGCTGACGATCGCGGGGCGGGTGTTCGGCGCGGTGACCATGGGCGGCGGCTCCGACGTGCTGACGATTTCGGGAGGGCTGGGCAACACGGCCCTGAACGGCGACCCGCGGACGATCCCCACCCCGTACTACATGGGCTCCGTGAGCCTCGGGGGAGGTCAGGACACCGTATTCCTGTCGGGGGGCGCCGACGGCGGCACGTCCATCACGGCGTCCGGCTCGAACAACGTCCTGCATCTCGGCGGGACGGCGGGCCAGTCGGCGACCTCCTACACCGACTACGGCGGGACGGTCAGCGGCTTCCAGACCATCTACTACGACGCCGAAGTCGGGCTGTCAGGCTCCCCCAACGGCCAGGCGGCCGGCCTGCAGACGCTGATCGTAGACATCCCGACGAGCGTCGCCGGGGCGGAGATCGGGCTGGTGGAGGTCGCAGGCGAGACCGTCGTCCTGCAGAACACCGCCGCGGAGTTGCTCCTAGGAGGCGCGGACCCGGGCGGGGCGACGGTGTTCCTGGACCATTTCCAGGGCGCGGCGACCACGAAGACGTCCACCGGGCAGGGCTTCTTCACCGCCGACGGCGGCGCAATCATCGTCCACGTCCCCGCCCCGACGGGCGCTCCCGCGTCCGCGGACGGCACGTTGACCCTGCACGTCTCGAGCGCCAGCACCGCGGGCCTGATCTACGGCTACAGCACCAGCCAAGCGCTCGGGCCCGACTACTTCGGCCCCCTGCCGAACCTCGCGATCACCGGCGCGGGTTCGCTGACGGCGCAGGTCAGCGCCAGCTTCACCAACGTGGACGCGACGGGCGGGGGCGACTTCGACCTGACCTACGGCGAGCCGGCGGGAGGTGCGACGGTCGGCGAGGTGTTCCGCTTCTCCAACGGGATCGACACCCTGAACGTCGCCTTCGGGACCGCGACGGCGAACACCGTCACGACGGGCCAGGCGGGCCGGTTCGTGCTCGGCGCGGCCGCGGACACGCTGGTGGTGACCGGGCCGACGCTGGCGAACCTGGGCGTCACCGCCGGCCAGACCGTCTTCTCTCCTCCCGAGATCGATGGATTCAAGAAGGGTGTCGATCACCTCGTGCTCGACGCCGTGACTGTGACGCTGACCCCCGGCGTGCAGGCCTACGTCGGCGCCGCGACCACCCTCACGCAGGCGCTGATCAACGTCTCCGCGCACGTGGCGGCGGGCGCGGGCGCGGTGTTCGAGTTCGGCGGCGACACCTACGTCTACCAGCAGGACGCCACCGTGGGCGTGAACGCGGGCGACGGGCTGATCCGCCTCGTCGGCGTCACGGGACTAACGACCGCTTCGGGAAGCGGTGTCGGCGACATCCACGTCCACGGCTGAGGCCGCGAGGCGGCCTCACCCACCGTCGTGGAGCGTGCGACCGGCGCGCTCCACTCGAGCCCGGCCTGTCCGCCGCCCCTCTCGGGGCGGCGGACTCCGGGTCAGGGCGCGGAGGGGCCGCCGCCGGCGGCCGGAGCCGCCTTGGGAGCGGGTGCGGCGGAGGCGGTCTGGCTGGGGGCCGGGTGGGGGCGGTTGGCGAAGGCGAGCGCCATGGCCAGTTCGGCCTTGTCGATCTTGCCGTCGTGGTTGCGGTCGATCAGGGCGAAGTTCTTCTTCAGCCCCGCACCCATGGCGCCCTTCAGCTCCTCGGGCTCGAGGACGCCGTCGCCGTTGTCGTCGAACATGCCCATCATGCGGCCCGCCTGCAGGTCCTTGTCGTACTGCGGCAGCATCTTCGCCGAGGTCTCGTCCACCCAGCGGTAGCGCAGCGCCGTGTAGAGCATCTCGTCGAACGACTGGTCGCCCCACGGCACCGTGCGGTTCGGGTCAGGGTTGGCCGCGTTGCGCTTGGAGTTGTCGTAGGTGTAGTGCGCGATGATCCGCGAGCCCGCCGGCACTTTCAGCGGCTCCTTGAAGGTGTACTCGCGCTGCCAGTTGAAGTCGTACTTCGGCACCGAAAGCAGCAGCTTCTCGTGCCCGTCCGGATAGCGGATGTACACGTCCGACGAGCGGCCGCGATAGTGCGCGTGCGGGAACGCCCCGTACAAGATCGCGTCGTGCGGGAACTCGATGTACGCCGTCTCGTAGTGCGCCTCCTCGTTCGGCCCGATCACGATGGACGGGTCGGCGATGGCGATGTTGTGCATCACGTACTTCGGCATCTCGCCGTTCTTGTAGAAGTAGAGCGCGATCTGGCTCTTCTCCTCGCCTTCTTTGCCCCACGGCGTGTAGTGGTTCTGGAAGCCGATCGCCCCGCCCACCGGCATGTACACGCCGAGGTCCTTGGGCTCCTTCACCGACTCCGAACCCACCGCGTAGCCGCCGACGCTCGCGCCCCACTTGGTCTCGCTGGCGTAGCCTTCCGTCGGCACCTCGGTCAGCAGGCCCGTCAAGATGTGGTGCACGCCCTGGCGGTTGGTGACCTTCACCGTGGAGGCCTTCAGCCACTCGGGCTTGGTGAGCGGGTTGACCACGAACGGGCGCTGGTAATCGACGATGCCCGAGGCCGGGATCTTGTAGGCCGGCACGTCCAGGATCAGGTCCGGCTTGCCCAGCGGCCACTCCTGCACGGCGTAGGTCTTGCCCGCCAGCGGGTCGGCGCCTTCGCCGCGCGGCGAGCCCGCCTCCACCCAGTGCACCAGCGTCTTGATCTGCTCAGGGCTCAGACTCTTGTCGTCGAGGAAGTGGTTCACCGTGGGGTCGGCGTGCCACGGCGGCATGCGCCGTGTGCGGATCACTTCGCGGATCATGGGCGAGTAGCCCTTCACCTGCTCGTAGCTGGTCAGCGGCATGGGGCCGATGCCGCCCGGCTGGTGGCAGCCCACGCACTTGCCGGCCAGGATCGGCGCCACGTCGTGCGTGTAGGAGATCTTGGCCAGGGCCGCCTTGCTGTCGCGCTCGGGGAAGCTCACCAGGCAGCCCTGCGCCGGGCGGCGCTCGGTCGAAACGGGCTGGTGCGCCAGCGTGGCCGCGATGGCGTCGTCGGCCCAGTGCTCGGACGCCTCCGCCTTCTGGCGCTCGTAGGTCACCCGGTCGTCGACGGGGCCGCGGTACATCACGTGCCAGGTCTTAGGGTTGATCACGAACACCTCGGCGGTGCGCGTCACGCCCAGCTGCTCGCCGACGAGCTGGTTCGTGTCCATCATCACGGGCATGTTCAGCCCGTACTCCTTGGCCTCGGCCTTGACCGCCTCGCGGACGTCCTGCGGGGTGGAGTCGAGGGCGTAGAACTCCACGCCCTGGCCCGCGTACTTCGCCTTGAGCGCGTTCAGCGCCGCCACGGAGTTGCGCACGATCGGGCAGCCGTCGCCCCAGGTCACCAGCACCACCGCCTTGGCGTCGGCCCAGCGATGCAGCTGCTGGCCCTGCAGGTCGGTGTCCGTCAGACGGAAGTCGTCGACCACCTGCGGCGTGCCGCCCGCCGGCGCATCCGCCGCCACCGCGCCCCGCGAGGCGAGAACGCCCGCGATGGCGAAGACACCCACCAGCGCCGCCCCAGCGGCCGATGCATAAAGGCGCGACATGCGGACGACTCCCCTAGCTTTCGCCCTTTAGGCTCGTTATCGACACGGATGTCAACACGAAGCCGGCTTCGCGCCGAGCCGGACGGGGAGCGCGCCGCGCCGCGCCGCCGACGTCGCCCCGAAGACCTCCGCACCGAGGCCCTCGCGGTCGCGCGGCGGCTGCTGCTGGAGAAGGGGCCGGACGGGATCACGCTCGCGGCCATCGCCGCCGAGCTCGGCACCAGCCACACCAATCTCCTGCACCACTTCGGCTCCGCCGCCGATCTCCGCGGCCGGCTGCAGGCGGCCCTGCTGTCCGACCTCGCCGTGACCATCGCCGACCTGCTGAAGGCGCACGCCGCCGGCGAGCGCATGGAGCAGAGCGTGGTGGACCGCGTGTTCCAGGCCTGCTCCGCGGGCGGACTGGGCCGGCTGATGGCCTGGACCGCGCTGTCCGGCGAGCGCGACGTGTCGCCCCAGCTGGGGGCCGCGTCCGAGGATCTCGTGGGCCTGCTGCGGCCGTTCATGAAGGGCGAGGAGGCCGACGTGCGGGCGCGCGAGGCCGTGTGGCTGGTGTTCTCGCTCGCCTTCTCCGAGAGCATCCTGGGCGGGTCGCTGCCGGGACTGCGCCAGGGCGGCGAGACGGCGCCGCAGGACTTCACGCGCTGGGTGCTGCGGATGCTGAGCGCCGCGCCGCACCCGTGAGCCTTCACCCGCCCGTCAGTCCGCCTCGTCGGCCGCGGCGGCGTGCAGGGTGACCAGGCGGGCGAGCAGGGTGGCGGGGAACAGCTGGCCGATCACCGCCTCCAGGTTGGCGAGGCTGCGGACGAAGGGGTGCACCGGCGCGATGTCGCCGAAGCCCGTGGTCGTGAGCGTGCTCAGGCTGAAGTACAGCATCTGGCTGAGCGCGCCGCCGCTCCGCGCCGACAGGGCGGAGAACGACGGGTGCAGCAAGAGGGCGCAGGCCCGGTAGGCGTTGGCGAACACGAGGCCGATCGAGAGGTACAGGATCACCGCGCCCATGATGCGGTGCACCGTCACCCGGCCGCTCCCGAACACGGTCCGCGCCACCACCACTGCGAGCGACAGGTCGAACGCGGTCGCGGCGGCGAGCCGCTCGACGTTCACGGCGACGTCGCCGCGCGTCCGGCTCAGGCCGACGGACAGGGCCAGCGACAGGAGGAAGGTCGCGCCGATCGCCAGCGACAGCGTGCGGCTGCGCGAGACCAGCAGCACAGCGGCCGCAGCCAGGCCGATCCGGAACAGGTCCACCACCAGCGGTGGAAGCACGCCCGTCGCGGCCAGGGGCGCGACGGCGAAGATCACGCCCATCTGCAGGCCCAGCACGACGCTCAGGCCGATCTCGTCGTCGCGCCACCGCCTCATCGCGCCCAGCCGCGCCATCCCGTCCGGCTCCCCAGAACTCGGCCCGAAGCCGCCGGCCGCGGTCAGATCCCCGCGCCCAGGTCGGAGAAGACCAGGTCGAGCGGCGAGGTGGGCTGCTCGGACATGCGGGCGGTCAGGGCGTCGATCTGCGCGTTGATCTCCGGCACGGCGGTCACCTCCCACAGCGACGGCCGCGTGAGGCCGCCCACGGCGTAGAGCCAGGGCGAGGGCTCCCCGTCCACCCCGATCACCGCGCAGCGCTGCGTCGCGAGTCCCAGGCCGAGTTCGTCGGCCTGGACGAGGCCCGCGCGCCGCAGGGCGCCGTAGAGGGGCGTCTCCAGCGCGTCGAAGTCGCTCCGGGGGCCGGTGCAGTTGAGGATGCGCGCCACCGGGCCGACGGTCGCCTCGTGGCCGCCGCGCAGCTTCAGGCGCACCCGGGCGCCGCCCTCCGGTGCGGGCTCGACGCCCGCGACGCGCCCCGCCAGCAGGGTGAGGCGCCCGTCGCGCAGGAGCTCGTCGAGCCGATCCGCCACGCGGGGGGCCATGCGATGGCGGTGGCTGTCCCACAGGGAGCGAAGGTGGCGCAGGAAGCGGCTGCGGGACGGCAGGCTCCAGCTGCGCCACACGCGCGCCACGTCCGGCCGCGCGGCGTCGAACACCCGCTGCCAGGGAACGCCCGCCTCCCGCGCCCGGTCGACCTGCGCGCGGACCAGCCGGAAGGCGGCGAGCGGCGTCGGCGGGGCGGCCGTGGCGAGGAAGCCGTCCCAGGCCCCGCCCGCCACGTGCCGCTGCGGCGGCCGGCCATGGCGCGAGACGGCGGTGATCGGCCCGCGGTGTCCTGTCCAGGCGAGGCGCAGGGCGATGTCGACCATGGTCAGCCCGGCCCCGACCAGCAGCACGGGTGCGTCCGGGTCCAGCCCCTCGAGGGCGTCGGCGCTCCAGGGATCCTCGACCACCTCCGCCCCCGTCGAAGCGGCGCGGAGCCGGCCGGTCGGCGCCGGGTGGGGGGGCATGTTGCCGGTGGCGAGGATGACGAGGTCGCCCTCGACCTCGCGCGCGTCGTCCAGCACCACACCCCGGCGCGGCGGGTCGAGGATGCGCACCGCCTCGCCCCGGATCCGCTGCAGCCCGCGGTCCGGATCGGGGGAGAGGGCGCCGGCGAAGGCCTGCTCCATGTAGCGGCCGAACAGGGCGCGCGGCACGAAGGCGTCGCGCAGGGCGCCGCCGCTCTCGTCCGTCGCCTCGGAGAGGTCGCCGCCGCAGCCCCCGAGCCACGTCTCGAAGGTCGGCGAGAGGCCCGACTCCATGCGGCTGACCGGCACGTTCAGGAGGTGGCCGGGGTCGCACGCGCCGTAGGCCAGCCCCACCGCCGCGCGCCGCCGCCGCTCGACCAGCTTGACGCGGTCGTGCGGCCGCGAGCGCGCGAGCTTGAGCGCGAGGATCGCGCCGGCGTAGCCGCCGCCGACGATCACGATCGTGGCCGGCGCGCCGTCACCCGGGCTGGACATCACGCTCCACCTGCTGCTCCGCGCCTCCGCAGTCGGTGTCCGACTACGGCGCCTTGGGACGGAAGTCGCCTCCCGCAGGGTGGCTGCGCGGCGCGGTGGAGACCCGACCGGCTTGACCGTCGCCGGCGGTGCGACGCATGCCGAGCGCTGATCAGGAGAGCGCGACGCGTGACCACCAGACGAAACCTCCTCACGGCGGCGGTGGCGGCGACCGCATGGTCGGGGGCCGGGCCGCTCCTCGCCGCGGGGGCACCCGGCGCGTACTCCAAGACGGCGGCGGCCCGGCCGATCACTGTGGAGGAACGACGCGCGCGTGTCGCCAAGGCGCAGGCGCTGATGGCTGAGCGGGGCTGGGGCGGGCTGCTGGTCGAGTCGGGCGCGACGCTCGAATACTTCACGGGCGTGCGCTGGCGGCGGTCGGAGCGGACCACGGCGGCCATCATCGGCGCGCGGGGCGAGCCCGTCGTGGTCTGCCCCTTCTTCGAGGCGCCGTCCGTGCGCGAGACCCTGGCGTTCGGCGAGGTGCGCACCTGGGACGAGGCGGACAGCCCGTTCGATCGCCTGGCGGGCGCGTTCACGGACCGGGGCGGCGGAAGCCGGTCGCTGGCGGTGGAAGGCACGACGCGCTTCTTCGTGCTCGACGGCGTGCGCCGGGCCGCACGGACGGAGGTGGTGTCCGGCGAGCCGGTCGTGCGCGCCTGCCGGTTGCACAAGTCGCCCGCCGAGCTCGCGCTCATGCAGACGGCCAACGACGTGACGCTGGCGGCCCTGCGCCAGGTGCACGCCCAGGTGCGCACGGGCATGTCGACGGGCGACGTCGCCGGCCTGATGGACGCGGCGACCCGAGCGCTCGGCGGCGACGTCGAGTTCTCGCTGGTGCTGCTGAACGAGGCGAGCGCCTACCCGCACGGTTCGGCGCAGCCGCAGGCGGTGCGCGAAGGCTCGACCATCCTGATGGACTGCGGCTGCGCGGTGCACGGCTACCAGTCCGACATCTCGCGCACCTGGGTGCACGGTGCGGCCAGCGCCAAGCAGCGCCGCGTGTGGAACACGGTGAAGCGCGGGCAGGAGATCGCGCTGGAGGCGGCTCGGCCGGGCGCGCCGGCGGGCGGCGTCGACGACGCGGTGCGCCGCTTCTACGAGCGCGAGGGCTGGGGTCCGGGCTACCGGCTGCCCGGCCTGTCGCACCGCACGGGGCACGGCATCGGGCTGGACGGGCACGAGGACCCCTACCTGGTCCACGGCGACGCCACGCTGCTGGAGCCAGGCATGTGCTTCTCCGACGAGCCCGGCCTCTACATCCCCGGCGAGTGGGGGATCCGGCTGGAGGACTGCTGGCGAATGACGGAGACCGGCCCGAAGCTGTTCACGCCGCTGGCGCGCTCCCTCGAGGACCCGATCTGAGTTTCGCCTCGCCGCGCGCCCCCGCGCGTCTGCTAAGGCTGCCGCGATGACGCCCGAATCCGCCTCTCGCGCCGACCGCAGCTCCGCGTCCGCCCCGCTGATCGTCGGCCTGGGAGGAGCGTCGCGCCCCGGGTCGTCGAGCGAGCGCGCCGTGCGGGCGGTCCTGGCGGAGTGCGAGCGGCTGGGCGCGCGCACCCTCCAGTTCGACGGGCCGGCCCTGGCCGGGCTTCCGCATTATGCGCCCGAGATCGCCGAGCGGTCGGCCGGCCAGGCCGCCCTGGCCGACGCGGTGCGCGAGGCGGACGGCGTGGTCATCGGCACGCCGGGCTACCACGCGGGGCCGTCCGGCCTCGTGAAGAACGCGCTGGACCACCTGGAGGACCTGCGCAGCGACGCCCGACCTTATCTGGACCGCCGGGCTGTCGGGCTGGTCGTCACCACGGCGGGATGGCAGGCGGGCGGCGTGGTGCTGAGCGCGCTGCGCGACGTGGTGCACGCCCTGCGCGGCTGGCCGACGCCGATGGGCGTGACGCTGAACACCTCGGGCGAGCCGCTGTTCGGGCCGGACGGCGCCGTGATCGACGAGGCGGCGGCGGCCTCGCTGCGGCTCCTGGCGGAGCAGGTGGTCTGGTTCGCCCGGCTGGCCCTCGCCGACGCGGCCTGAGGTCCACCGGCCGGAGCCGCGGCCCGAGGCCGCGTGGACAAGACGTGCCATGCGGACGACAAGGGCGGATCGTCGCCGTGGAGCCGCCCGTGCGCCCTAGCCTGTTCATCCTCACCGTCGCGCTCGTCGCCGCCCCCGCGCTGGCGAACGCCGGCGTCCACATGCACCTGCCCAAGCCCAAGCCGCACCATCACCGGGCGACCGGCGACGCGACCCCGGCGCCCGCCACCCCGGGAGCCGACATCCCCGAGTCGGCCTGGAGCAACAACAACAACCGACGCTAGTCCGGGATGGGTCGTCGCTGGGGCCCGAGCCGCGCGCGCGCGAAGGCGAGGTCGGCGGCGCTGTCGACATCCACGGCCGCCAGTCCGAAGGGGCAGGGGACCACCGCGGCCCGCACGCCGGCCGCGCGCCCGAGCCGCTCGACCGCCTGCGCGAGCGTCAGCCGACCGAGGGCGTAGCGCAGCAGCGTTCCGGGGCCGATCAGCCGGGCCATGCGCCAGGGCCGCTTGCGCCGCGCTTCCAGCCGCCGCCAGAACCGCACGGCGTCCAAGCCGCGCTCGGTGCGGACCAGGAACAGGTTGCAGCCCGACCAGGCGCCGTCGGCGAAGCGCAGGTAGGTGCGCGGCGCGCCCGGGGCGGCCGCCTCCACGATCTCGCGCGAAGCGGCCAGCGCGCACACGTCCGCCCCGGCCGGCGCGTCGGCGAGGAAGCGCCGGACCCACCCGACCTCCAGGAAGGCGTGGTCGCACGTGGTGACCAGGAGCGGAACGCCCAGCGCCTCGGCCCCGGCGAGCACGCTGGCGCTCGGGCCGGCGGCGTCGGCCGGCAGCGTCTCGGCACCGAGCGCGCGGGCGTGGGCGGCGACCTCGGCGTCGGACGTCGACACGGCCAGCTGGGTCACGCCCGCTTCGCGCAGGGCGCCCACCACGCGCGACAGCAGGGTGGCTCCGCCGACCGTCGCCAGCGCCTTGTGCGACACGCCCGCCGCCTGAGCCACCGGGTCGGGACGGCCCGGCCGCGCGCCCGCCAGGACGAGCGCGGCGGGCGCGCCGGTCACGCGAGCGCCTTGTCGTAAATGCGCCAGCGCTTGTAGACGCGGCCGCCCACCGCCTGGGCGATGGCGTTCATCGGCCCGTTGTCCTCCAGCACCCAGGAGAGCTCGATGCGCTCGTAGCCGAGCCCCAGCGCGGCGCGGCCGCCCCGGTCGATCAGGAGGAACGGCAGCAGCTGCCCGCGCCGGTCGCGCTGGAAGCGTCGCTTCACGCCCATCAGCGGCACCCGCACCGAGCGCACGCGCGAGACCTTGAGCCGCCACAGGAGCCTGGCCCAGCCGAACGGCAGCAGCCGCCCGCCGAGGTCGCGGATCGCCTCGTTGACGTTGGGCAGGTAGACGATCACCCCGGCCGCCTCGCCGTCGATCTCGCCGAACCACACCAGGCGCGGGTCGATCACCTCCTTCAGCCCCTTGGCCAGCGCCCGCGTCTCCGCCTCCGTGGTCGGCACGAAGCCCCAGTTGTCCGCCCAGGCGTCGTTGAGGATGTCGGTGAGCGTCGAGACCTCCTCGTCGTAGCGCCGCATGTCGAGGGGGCGCAGCACGACGCCCGGCGGCGGCCCGCGGCCCACGCGCCGGGTCACGGCCGGCGGCAGCACGGTGGCGGTCCCGCACAGGTAGGCGAGCACGTCCTTGGCCTTGCCGTAGCCCTGCGCCTCCAGGCGCGGACCGGCGTAGGGCGGGTCGTGGGGCGTCAGCACCATGGGCGGCGTGTCGAAGCCGTCGACCAGCAGCCCCACCTCCTCGTTGGTGGACAGGTTCAGGGGGCCGAGCGCGCGGGCGCAGCCGCGGCCGCGCAGCCAGTCCTCGGCCGTGCGCAGCAGGGCGGCGAAGACGGCGGGGTCGTCCTCGGCGGCGAGGAGGCCGAAGTTCCCGGTCTTCGGGCCGCCGTCGTCCGGCGCCAGCCGGTCGATCTGCGCGCTGATGCGGCCCACGTCGCGCCCGTCGCGCCGCGCCAGCCAGAAGGCGGCCTCGGCGTGGTCGAAAAAGGGGTTCTTGCCGGGCGACAGGGCGTCCCGTCGCTCGCTGTGCAGGGGCGGCACGAAGCAGGGATCGCCCGCGTACAGCCGTTCCGGCAAGCGGATGAAGCGGTCCAGCAGGGCGGGGCCCTGGACGGGGACGATCTCCACGGCGGCGGCCGCGGCGGCGGTCGGGGTCGAGCGGTCGGCCATCAGCCCTCCAGGTTGAGCAGGGCCACGGCCGAGCCGGCGGCGAAGAGGACGGCCGCCGACCAGGCCGCCAGCACGGCCGGGAGGATGCCCGCCGATCCCAGGGCGCTCAACACGCCGTCGGCGACGAGGAAGCCCAGGCCGGCGGCGAGACCCGCGAGGCTCATCCGCACGACGCCGCCGTCGCGCGACTGCCCCAGCGCGACCGGCGCGGCGATCAGCAGCATCACCAGCACGCCGGCCGGGGCCGCCCAGAGCCGGTCCAGCTGCGTCCTGTAGCTGGAGAGCGGCAGGGGCGCGGCTCCCCCGTTCAGGGCGCGTCGGGCGGCGTCGGGCGGCGTGGGCGCGTCCGTGCGCCAGAGCGCGCGGACGTCGGCGGAGTCGAGCCGGTCGGTCCAGGCGAGCTCCGCGGCATGGCCCGCGCTCACCTGCGGCGGCCCGTAGTTCTCCCACGCCGCGTCGCGCAGCCGCCAGCGCCCGTCGGCGCCGCGCACCGCCTCGCGCGCGTTCACGCGCCGCACCAGGCCGCCGTCCGGGCCGCGGCCGTAGAGCTCGACCGAGACGAGGCGGCGGCCCGCGGTGTCGCCGGGCGAGGCGGTCACGACGTCGTCGCCCAGGCGGAAGCTGCGGCGCACAGGTTCGGTCGCGGGCGCCGCGCCCCGGTCCAGCCAGGCCGCCAGCGCCGCTTCGGTGCGCGGCGCGACCGCGTCGGACAGGATGAACACCGCCCCGGCCGCCACGGCCGCAACGGGCAGGGCGAGCACGACCAGGCGGTAAGCGGAGACGCCCGCCGCGCGGAGCGTGGTCACCGCGTGGTCGCGCGCGAGCCGGCCGAAGCCGAACAGGGCGCCCGCGAGCACGCCCACCGGCGCGGCCTGCACCAGGAGGTCGGGCGCGCGCAGCAGGGCGTACACGCCGAGGCCGCCCGCGCCGCGTCCCTCGTCGAGGAGGCGGGGCGCCATCTCGAACAGGTCGGTGAGCTGCAGCACGGCCGCGAGCGCCAGCACCGCCGCGGCGATCCGCACTCCCAGGGTGCGTCCGAACCAGACCGCGAGCGTCAAGCCGCGGCGCCCGACCGCGTCGCCGGTCCGCGCAGGGCCGTGCGCAGGCGCGCGACGCGCCGGGAGAGCGCGTCCACGACCTGCGACAGCGGCGTCTCGCCGGGTCGGTCGCGGCCGCCGCGCCAGATCCAGCCGCACAGGGCCGCGAACAGCAGCAGGGGCGCGCCGACGGCCACCGGGGGCGGGAGCTTGCCGTGTGCGCCGAGACCCTCCCCGACCTGCAGCAGGTGCTGGAAGCCGAACAGCAGCGCCGCCGCCGCCACGAGGCTCACGCCGCGGCCGCCCCGCTTGGCCGCCAGGCTCAGGGGCGCGGCCAGCAGCGGCAGGAGCGGCAGCGCGAGCGCGCGGGCGATCCGGCCCCAGAACTCGGCCGACCGCTTGCGGCGCGGCGTGGCGGGATCGGCGCCCTTCGGCAGCCGACCGGCCAGCTCGGGCGAGGTCAGCTCGCGCTCGTCCTCGCCACGGGCGCGCAGGCTGTGCTCGCCGGCCGGCAGCGCCAGGGCGATCTCCAAGGTGCTGAAGGCGAGCACGTCGGGCCGGCCGGCCGAGTCGTGGCGCACTTGGCGCCCGTCGGACAGGGCGAGCATGACGTGTCCCCGGTCCGCACCTGCGTGCAGGCGCGCGCGCTGCGCGGTGACGACGCGCTCCTCGCCGTCGATGATCTGCCGGATCCAGACGCGCCGGAGCTTGCGGCCGCTGACGTCGGCGGCGTCGGCGGTCATCACCGCGTCGGGGCCGGTGGAGACGAACAGGCCGCCCTGCAGCCGACCGTTCCAGCCCTGCGTCTCCGCCGCGTTGAGGAGCGCCCGGTAGGCGAAGCGCGCCTGCGGCTGCACCCAGCCGGAGAGCAGCAGGCTCACGACCGCCAGCACGACGCCGAGAGCCAGGAACGGGGCGGCGATCCGGTCGAGGGAGAGGCCGGCGGCCAGCATGGCGTCGATCTCCGACCCGTCGCTCAGGCGCGCGAACACCAGGAACAGGGCCAGGAAGAAGGCGGCGGGCAGGGTCAGCCCCAGGTAGTGCGGCGACAGGCTCAGCAGGAGCTCGGAGAGATAGCCCCAGCGCCCGTTCGCCCCCGCCAGCTGCGCCAGGAGCCGCAGGGCGCGCTCCAGCAGGAAGGCGGTCAGCGTCACGCCCAGCCCCAGGGCGAGCGGCCCCGCCGCCAAGCGCAGCAGCCAGAGGTCGAACAGGGTCACACGGAGGGGGCCGGCGTCGCGCCCGCGGCGCAGCTCGCCGACGACGGGCGTGGGGGACTTGCCGCGAGGCATGCGGCCGGACTTAAAGGCGCAACCGCCTCCGCAAGCAAGGGCCGCTCCCACGCCTCCGCAGCCCGCCCCGGCCGTTCGACCTCGCCGCTCCGCCCCGGGCGGTCGTGCGCGCCCGCGCCGCTGAGCGGCGGCGATGCGGGCGGCCGTCGTGCGCAATCCCCGCGCCCATGCGCATCGCCGCGGCCGCGCCTTCGCCGACGACGGCGGCGTGCCCACCGCGTCGCCGGACTCCGGCGAGGCGCTGCACGGCGCGCTGTCGGCTTGGGCGCGCGCCGGCGTGACGCGCCTCGTCGTGGACGGCGGTGACGGCACGGTGCGCGAGGTGCTCGGCGCCCTGCCGGCGACCTTCGGCGCCCGGCCGCCGGAGCTCGCCGTCGTGCCGTCGGGCAAGACCAACGCCCTGGCCCACGACCTCGGTGTTCCGCGCGGCTGGAGCGTCGGCTCGGCGCTGCGGTCCGCAGGCGCCGTTACGCGCTCGCCGGTGGAGGTGGTCCGGCTCGACGGCGCCGCGCCCGTCCGGCGGGGGTTCGTATGGGGCGCGGGCGCCTTCACCGACGCGGTCGCCCAGGCGCAGCACCTGCACGCCGCCGGCCTGTTCGGCGGCTTGGCGATCGGCGCGGCGCTGGCCGCGTCGGCCGTCCGCGCATTCGCGGGGCCGTGGGACGATCCGTGGCGCGCCGGGCGGCCCATGCGCGTGGGCGTCGACGAGGCGCCCGCGGCGGAGAGGGCGCGCCTGCTGGTGCTGCTGTCCACCCTCGAGCGCCTCCCGCTCGGGCTGAAGCCGTTCGGCGCGCCGCGCCCGGGGCTGAAGCTCCTTGACGTCGCCGCGCCGCCGCGCCGGCTGGCGGCCGCCCTTTGGCCCGTGCTGAGCGGGCGCGATCCAGCGTGGCTCGCGGCGGCGGGTTACAGGCGCGAAGTCGCGGAGTCGGTGCGCGTGTCCATGGCGGCGCCCTTCATCCTCGACGGCGAGCTGTTCGACGGGGGCGACCTCCTGGTCCGTCGCGGCGGGCCGCTGACGTTCGTGGTCCCGTGAGCCCGCTCCGCGCCTTCCTCGCCGCCGAGGCCGCCCAGCCCGTCACCGAGCCCGTGCGCGCCTTCGCCGAGGCGCTCGCCGCCGGGACGGGCGCCGTAGCCGTGCTGTTCTACGGCTCGGCGCTGCGGACGGGCGCGCTGGACGGGGTGCTCGACTTCTACGTGCTCACGGACGGTCCGCACCGGCGCGGCTGGCGCGGAGCGGTGGAGCGGCGGCTGTGGCCCGAGGTGCGCTTCGAACGCTGCGACACCTCCGCTGGCGTGCTCCACGCCAAGGTCGCCGTGATGCCACTGGAGGTGTTCGCCCGGGCGGCGGCGGACGGCGGCCGCGACACCACCGTGTGGACGCGCTTCGTCCAGCCGTGCCGCCTCGTCCACGCGCGGGACGCGGCCGACCGCGAGGCGGTGGAGGCGGCGCTCGCGTCGGCCGCCGTGACCGCGGCGCGCTTCGCCGCCGTGCTCGGCCCGGAGCGGGGCGAGGCGCGCGCGTACTGGTCGGCCCTGTTCCGCGCCACCTACGCCGCCGAGCTCCGGGTCGAGCCGCCCGGGCGCGAGGCGCAGGTGCTGGACGCGGCGCCCGCGCGCTGGGACGCGCTGCTGCCACTTGCCTGGGACGCTGCCCACATCGGCTGTCGAGACGATGGGAACGGGCTCGCTCCCGACGTGGAAGGCGATGGACGCGCGGCGCTGCGGCGGGCCTGGGCGTCGCGGCGGCGCTGGGGCAAGGCGCTGAACGGCGCCCGGCTGATCAAGGCGGCGCTCACGGCGCCCGGCGCGGCCGCCTACGCGGCGGGCAAGCTTGCGCGGCACACGGACGTGGCGGTGACGGTGACGCCCTGGCGCGAGCGGCACCCGCTCCTGGCCGCCGTTCCCGTGCTGTGGCCCGTGCTGCGGCGGCTGCGCCGCCGTGCGCCTCAGCCCGACGCGCGCTGAGGCGGCCGGCGGAGGAGGCCGAGCGCCGATCCGACCTGGGAGAAGGCGTCGAGCACCGCGTCGATCTGCGCCGGCGTGTGCGCCGCGCTGACGCTGGAGCGGAGCAGAGGCCGGCTGTCGGGCGTGGCGGGCGGCAGGGCCAGGTTGAGGTACACGCCCGCCTGCAGGAGGCCGTTCCACATGGCGAGCGCGGTCGGCAGGTCCGGCATGGGCGCGGCCACGATCGGGCTGGGCTGCGGCCCCGTCTCGAAGCCGAGGGCGCGCAGGCCGTCGTAGAGCCGCAGCGCGTTGCTGGTCAGGCGTGCGCGGAGCGCCCCGTCGCGTTCCACCTTCTCCAGCGCCTTGAGCGTCGAGCCCACCACCGCCGGCGGCAGGGAGGCGGTGAACATGTACGGGCGGCTGACCACACGCAGAAGGTCGAAGTCCTCCGCGTCCGAGACGCAGAACCCGCCGATGGCGCCGAGGCTCTTGGACAGGGTGCCGACGATGAAGTCCACGTCCGCCTCGGCGGCCACCGCCTCGACGAGGCCGCGGCCGTGCTCGCCGAGCACGCCCATCGAGTGCGCCTCGTCGACCAGGAGGCTCGCGCCGAGCTCGCGCTTCACCGCCGCGATCTCGCGCAGGGGCGCGGCGTCGCCGAGCATGGAGTAGATGCCCTCCACGACGATCAGCCGCTCGCCCGGCGTCCCTTCGAGGCGGCGCAGGCGCTTGTAGAGGTCCTCCGGATCGTTGTGGCGGAAGCGGATGACCTCCGCCGAGCCGAGCCGGGCGCCGTCGTAGATGCTGGCGTGGCTGTCGGCGTCGAGGATCAGGTGGTCGCCGCGCCCCACCAGCGCCGAGAGCACGCCCAGGTTGGCCTGGTAGCCCGTGGTGAACAGCATGGCGTGTCGGCGGCCGAAGAAGCGGGCCAGCGCCGTCTCCATGGCCTCGTGGCCGACCAGGCTGCCGTTGGCGATGCGCGATCCGGTGGTCCCCGTGCCCCAGCGGCGCACGGCGTCGACCGAGGCCTCCACGCAATCGGGGTCGAAGGTCAGGCCCAGATAGTTGTTGGCCCCCAGCATGATGACGTCACGGCCGTCCAGGCGCGCCTCCGTCGGCGAGCGCATCTCGTCGAAGCGCACGGCGAACGGGTCGGCGCCGGCGGCGCGGATGGCGGCGTAGGCGTCGCGGTAGCCGCGATGCCGATCTAGAAGCCCCACAGTCGTCAGACCTTTCTGCGCAGGTCGCCGATGAGGCCGGAAAGGTCGCCCGCGGTGCGGACGGAGGCCAGGCGGTCCAGGGGGATGGACACGTCGAAGGTGTCCTCCAACTCCATCACGATGTTCATCAGCGCCAGCGAGTCCACGTCCAGGTCGCGCGCAATGTCGGTGTCCGCCGTGAGCTCCACCGGACGGTCGAGGACCTTGCGCGCGGCGCGAGCGATCTCGGCGAGGGTGAAGTCGGTCACGGTGGCGCTCGCGGCGGCGGCCCTCATCGGCTCTCCAGGTGGCGCGCTCGAAAGCGACCGCCTTATACGACTCACGGGCCCGGGATGCGACCGGGCTGTAACGTGGTTGTCACGCGGGGTCGTCGCAACCCTGCGGCCGCATGGCCCGCAGGGTCTGCGCGAAGCCGTCGATCAGGCTCCGGTGCGCGGGAGCGCCCGCGAGGCGCTCCTCCGGGCGGACGCTCCAGTCGCCGTGCAGGATCTCGCGCATCTTGCCCGAGCCCGCCATGGTGTCGGCGCCGATGGCCCGGGCGATGTCCGCCGCCGCGCCCACCGCACGCAGCACGCTCGGGCCGATGGGCAGCAGGCGACGGCGCGCACCCGCCGCCCTGGCCAGGGTCTCGCCGATCTCGCGCCAGCCGTAGCCGTCCGTCCGGTCGTCGGTGAGCACGGCGGTGCGGCCCGGCTCGGGCGCGGCGATCATCCGGGCGATGTCGCGGGCGCAGTCGGCCACGTGCACCAGCGTCAGGCGCGCCCGCGGGTCGGAGGGCGTCGGCAGCACGGGCCAGGACGCCGCGGCGCGGAACAGGGGAGCGCTCGCCAGGTCGCCGGGGCCGTACACCGCGCAGGGACGCGCGACCTGCGCGCGGCCACCGAAGACCGCCAGGACGCGCGCCTCGCCCTCCCGCTTGCTGCGGGCGTAGGCGGAGAGCTGCGGCTCGCGGGCGGCGAGGCTGGAGACCAGCAGGAACGACGCTTGAGATGCAGTGCGCCGGGCTGCGGTCGCCATCGCCTCCGCGCCCTCGGCGTTGACCCGGAAGAACTCCGTATCGCGGCGCGCACGCACAAGCCCCGCGGCGTGGATCAGGGCATCTGTGCCGTCGCACAACCGGTCGAGCGCCGCGGCGTCGGCGAGGTCGCCCCGGACCACGGCGGGAGCGTCGTTCGCGATCCAGGGCGCCGGGTCGCGCCGGGCCAGCACGCGCACGCGCCAGCCATCGCGGGTGAGCGCGTGGACGATGTGGCGGCCGAGGAAGCCGGTCGCCCCCGTCACCGCGGCCAGGCGGCCGGTCACCTCAGGCGACGGGCTCGAACGCGCCGGCCAGGAACATGCGCCGAGCCTCCGTGCGCCGCAGCTTGCCGGAGGAGGTGTGCGGCAGGGTGTTCAGCCCCACCAGGCGCACCTGCGCGTCCACGCCGTGGCGGCTGCGCAGCACGGCGGCGACGTCGGCGGCCAGGCGCTCGCGCGCGGCCGGGTCGCGGGTGCGGGTCTGCACGAGGGTGACCACGCCCTCGTCGTCGACCTCGCTGTCGAGGGGAAAGGCCGCCACGTCGCCGGTGCGCAGGCCGGCGACCTCGGCCTCCGCCGTCCACTCCAGGTCCTGCGGCCAGATGTTGCGGCCGTTGTAGAGGATGAGGTCCTTAGCGCGTCCGGTCGGTGTGAACTGGCCGTCGACCAGGAAGCCGAGGTCGCCCGTGTCGAGCCAGCCGTCCGCATCCAGCACGGCGGCGGTGGCATCCGGGCGGCGGAAGTAGCCCCGCATCAGGCTCGGCCCGCGCACGAAGGCGCGTCCGACGGTGCGCTCGGGCAGGACGCGGCCGTCGTCGCTGCGGACCTCGAGCTCGTGGCCGGGCAGGACGGGGCCGCAGGCGATGAAGCGGCGCGGCGGGCGGGCGGGCGGGCGGCCGGGGCGCGGAGGTCCGGTCTCCTCGCGCACGCCCTCGCCCAGGGGCGCCATGGTCAGGGCCAGCGTCGCCTCCGCCATGCCGTAGCTGGCGGTGAAGGCGCGCGCGTCGAAGCCGGATGGCGCGAACCGTTCGGCGAAGGCGGCCAGCGGACCCGGGCGCACCATGTCGCCGCCCACGCCCGCCACGCGCCAGCCGGCGAGGTCCAGGTCCGACAGGTCGACGGTCTCGGCGCGGCGGGCGCACAGGGCGTAGCCGAAGGTCGGGCTATAGGAGATCGTGCCCCCGCCGGCGCCCATCATCCGCGGCCATAGCAGGGGCCGGCGCACGAAGGCCTCCGTCGGCAGCAGGTCCACGCTCATGGCCACGGCGAGCGGGCTCAGCAGGAACCCGACCAGGCCCATGTCGTGGAACAGGGGCAGCCAGGAGACGGCGCGGTCGGCGGGGGTGGTCTTGAGCCCGTGGCGGGTGATCGCCAGCGCGTTGGCCATCAGCGCCCGGTGGGTGACGAGCACGCCCGTGGGCGCGCGCGTGCTGCCCGAGGAGAACTGGAGGTAGCAGCCGTCTTCGGGTGCGGGTGTGAAGGCGGGCGCGTCGCCTGCCGGGGCTTCGGCGAGGGGCGGGAGGACGCGCGCGCCGGTGCGGGCGGCGGCTTCCTCCAGCTGCGGACGCAGGGTCTCGGGTCCCCAGGCCGCCGCGGCGTCGGCGCTCACCAGCAGGCGCGCCAGGGCGTCGATGTACGCCTCGCGGCCGCCCAGGGGCTGGGGCAGGGGCATGGGCGCGGGCAGGACGCCGGCGAGCTGGCAGGCGAAGAACAGGGTGACGAACTCGGCGGAGGTCTCGGCCACGAGGCCCAGCCGGTCGCCGGGCGAGAGACCCAGGGCGTGGAGGCTCCCCGCCAGGGCGCGCGCGCGGTCGCGCAGCTCGGCGTAGGGGAGCGCGAGCGCCAACTCGCCCCGGGGACCGTGCAGGTTCACGCCGGTGGCGAAGGAGGACGCGGCGTCCAACGCCTCGACCAGGGTGGCGGCGGGAGCCGACATCCGTCGCTCGGCGGAGGTGGGCGTCGGGATCACGCCCGGCTTGTCCGCCGCCCGCCCGCCCTTGGCAAGGCGAAGCGCCTCAGCCGGGGCGCCGGGTGGAGAGGCGGTGCAGCAGGACGGGCAGGCTGCGGTGCTGCGCGCGGTGGAAGGCCGACCCCTCCGGCAGGGCGGCGCGCAGCCGCCGGTGGGCCTCGCCCAGGGCGTGGTAGGGCAGGCCGGGCAGCAGGTGGTGCAGGGCGTGGTAGCGCAGCCCCACGGGCGCCCAGAGCACGGGCAAGAGCGCGGGCGGCGGCACGTCCACGCTGTCCAGGAACTGCGCGGTGACGCCGACGGGCTCGCCGTCGCCCTCCCACAGGTGGGCGGCCAGGGTGCGCACTTGGTTCAGCACCGTCACGCCCGCCGCGACGCCGAGGACGGTCAGGAAGGCGCGGAGGGGAAGAAGGCCCGTGGCGACGGCCGCCAGCAGGGCCAGCGCCCACAGGCTCGTCGCCGTCTCCCATCTCGCCCAGCTGCGGCGCAGGTCCGGGCCGGGCGGCCTGCGACGGAAGTCGGGGTTCACGCACAGGGCCGAGCCGCGCTCCACCAGCCAGCGTCGCAGCGGCGGGACCAGCACGGACAGCGGGGCGAGCACGGCGAAGCGCAGCAGCAGCGCCAAGGGCGCGAGCGCCGACGCCGCGGTGGCCAGCACCAGGGCGCCGGGCCGGAGCAGGGCCGGCGGGAAGTACTCGGGATCCTCGCGCGTGCCGTAGCGCGTGCGGGCGTGGTGCAGAGGGTGCACGCCCTCGTAAAGGAAGGACGGCGCCAGCAGCGGGGCGCCGATGAGGAGGTTCCAGGCGGTGTGGAAGCCCGGCGCGGCCCCCGGCTTCAAGTGCGTCAGCTCGTGGATGAAGCTCACGCCGCGGTACAGCGCCAGCACGGCGACGACGGCCGCGGCCGCTCGTACGGGAGCCGCCGCGGGCGAGGCGGCGAGCGCCAGGGCGGCGTAGCCGAGGGCCGCCGTCAGCAGCAGGTCGGTCCAGTACACGGCGGGGCGGGCGCGCTGCAGGTCGCGCGTCAGCGCCGCGGCCGCACGGACCAGGTCTTCCTCCGCACCGGCGCGCGGAGGCGCCCCGCCGTGAAGGCGGTCCGACGGCGCTGCGGCGCGCGGCGGGGCGAGGGCGTCGACCGACATCTGCAGGCGCGGCTCTACCGCGGACGGGTGCGGGCCGAAAGCGTGGCGCGGCTCACCGCTGCATCTTCATGATCTGCGTCATGCCAGGCATGTCGTGGTTCAGGTGCGCCATGATCCACAGCGACCCGGCCATGACCAGGAACACGATCAGCACGCCGAACGCGAGCGCGAGCACGTTGTTCGTATTGTCCGGCCCGGTGGTGATGTGCAGGAAGAACACCAGGTGCACGCCCATCTGCGCGATGGCCATGACCACCAGCGCCACCGGCAGCGCCGGCGGGTACACAAGCCCCGTCGAGGGCAGGACGAACGCCCCGACGGTCAGCGCGGAGGCAAGGGCGAGCCCCAGGCCGTAGCCGATCAGCGCGCCGCGGACGCCGCCCCCGGCTCCGCCCGCGTCGCCGGGCGCGAGGTCGCCCTCGTGCGGGTCCGCCTGGTCCTCCGGGAGCGCGGCGTGGTCGCTCATACGGCGGCTCCCAGGAGGTAGACCACGGTGAACAGCGCCACCCAGATGATGTCCAGCGCGTGCCAGAACAGGCCGAAGCACAGGATGCGGCGGCAGATGTCCTCGCGGAAGCCCTTGGCCCAGACCTGCGCCATCATCGTCAGGAGCCACAGCAGCCCGATGGTGACGTGCAGGCCGTGGCAGCCGACGAGCGAGAAGAAGGCCGACAGGAAGGCCGAGCGCTGAGGTCCCGCGCCCTGCGCCGCCAGCCCCGCGAACTCCTTCACCTCCAGGAAGAGGAACCCGGCCCCCAGGGCGAAGGTGACGGCCATGGCCGCCTGGAACACGATCTGGTTGCGCATGGACGCGCCGATTGCAGCCATGCCGCAGGCGAAGGAGGAGAGGAGCAGGAGCGCCGTCTCCAGCGCCACGTTCTTGAGGTCGAACAGCCGGTGGCCGTCCGGCCCGCCCGCCGTCGCCCCGGCGAGCACCGCGTACGCGGCGAAGAAGCCCGAGAACATGATGATGTCGGACAGCAGGAAGATCCAGAAGCCGTAGCCGACGATGATCCGCTTCGAGGCCTGGCCGCCCATGCCGTGGCCGCTGGGGTGATCGCCGCCGTGGGGCCGTCCGTGGCCGACGCGCTGCGGGTCGTGGGGCCGGTCGACGGGGTGGACGGTGCTCACGCCGGGACGGCCCGTTGCGCGCGACGCGCTTCGAGGGCGGCGGCGCGCTGTTCGCGGTTCTCCCGGGCGATGCGCGCCACCTCCTCGGCCGGCACCTCCTCCTCCGCCACGTCACGCCAGGCGAAGACGACAAAGGTGGCGTAGGCGCCCACGAAGCCCAGCCCAGCCATCCACCAGATGTGCCAGATCAGGGCGAAGCCGATCACGGTGGCGAAGAAGGCGCAGACGAAGCCTGTAGGCGAGTTGCGCGGCGTCTCGATCGCCTCGTACTCGGGCTCGTCTCCCAGGTGGGCTTGGTCGCGGGCCTTGGACTTGATGTTCCAGTAGGCCTCCTCGCCCTCCACGTTCGGCAGAACGGGGAAGTTGAAGGCGGGCGGGGGCGAGGAGGTGGCCCACTCCAGCGAGCGGCCGTCCCACGGATCGCCGAACGGGTCGCGCAGGCTGTCGCGGTCGCGGATGGAGGTGAACAGCTGCACGATCTGCGTGATGATCCCGCACATGACCAGCAGCGCGCCGCATCCGGCCACCAGCAGCCACGGCCGCCAGGCGGCCACGTCGTAGTGCTGCATCCGCCGCGTCATGCCGAGGAAGCCCAGCCAGTAGAGCGGCATGAAGGCCACGTAGAAGCCGACCAGCCAGAACCAGAACGCCAGCTTGCCCAGCCCCTCGTGCAGGCGGAAGCCGAACGCCTTGGGGAACCAGTAGGTGTAGCCGGCGAAGGCGCCGAACAGGGTGCCGCCGATGATCACATTGTGGAAGTGCGCCACCAGGAACAGGCTGTTGTGCAGCACGAAGTCGGCCGGCGGCACGGCCAGCAGCACGCCCGTCATTCCGCCGATCACGAAGGTGACCATGAAGCCGATGGCCCACAGCACCGGGCTCGAATAGCGGATGGTGCCGCCGTAGAGCGTGAACAGCCAGTTGAACACCTTCACGCCCGTGGGCACGGCGATGATCATGGTGGCGATGCCGAAGGCGCCGTTGACGTCTCCGCCCGCGCCCATGGTGAAGAAGTGGTGCAGCCAGACCATGAAGGCCAGGATGCAGATCGCCATCGTCGCCAGCACCATCGACCGGTATCCGAACAGCGGCTTGCCGCTGAAGGTCGAGATCACCTCCGAGAAGATGCCGAACGCCGGCAGGATCAGGATGTAGACCTCTGGATGCCCCCAGGCCCAGATGAGGTTCATGAACATCATCACGTTGCCGCCGGCTTCGTTCGTGAAGAAGTGGAAGCCGAGGTAGCGGTCCAACAGCAACATGGCCGAGGTGGCGGTTAGGATCGGGAAGGCGGCCACGATCAGGAGGTTCGACGCCAGCGAGGTCCAGCAGAACATCGGCATGCGCAGGTAGTCCATTCCGGGCGCGCGCATCTTCAGGATGGTGGTGACGATGTTTATGCCGCCCAAGAGCGTCCCGAGCCCCGAGATCGACAGCGCCCACAGCCAGTAGTCGACTCCGACTCCCGGCGAGTAGGCGATCTCCGACAGGGGAGGATAGGGCAGCCAGCCCGTGCGCTGGAACTCGCCGACCACGAGCGAGACGTTGACCAGCAGCGCGCCCGTCGCCGTCAGCCAGAACGCGACGGAGTTCAGCGTGGGGAAGGCCACGTCGCGCACGCCCAGCTGCAACGGCACGACGTAGTTCATCAGCCCGATCATGAACGGCATCGACACGAAGAAGATCATGATCGTGCCATGCGCGCTGAACACCTGGTCGTAGTGTTCGGGCGGCAGGAAGCCGTGGGCGTGGAAAGCCAGCGCCTGCTGCGAGCGCATCATGATCGCGTCGGAGAAGCCGCGCAGCAGCATCACCAGCGCCAGCATGCAGTACATGATGCCGATGCGCTTGTGGTCGACGCTGGTCAACCACTCGCGCCACAGGTACGGGGCCCAGCCCTTAAAGACGACGAAGGCGATCACGCCCAGCGCCGACAGGGCCACGACGCCTGAGGCGATCATGGGGATGGGCTGGTCGAGCGGGATAGCGCTCCAGTCCAGCTTGCCGAGAAGTCTCATGCGGGGCGGCCTTCCGGCGGCTTGGGGGAGACCTTCTGGCTGGGGCTGCCCGTCTGAGGTCCAGGGGCGGGGGCGATCTTCTGCGCGACGACGGCCTCGTAGAGCGCGGGCTCCACCGTGCGGTAGGTGAAGGGCTTCACGTCGCTGCTCTGCTTCTCGAGCTCTGCGTAGGTCGGCGGGTCCAGCGCGGGGCCGGCCGTCTTCGCCTGCGCCACCGAGGCGTCGAAGGCGGCCGGCGTCACGGCGTGCAGCACGAAGTGCATGCCGGGGAAGCCGTCGCCGCTGAAGTGGGTGGACAGGCCCTCGTAGTCGCCGGGCCGGTCGGCCTGCAGGTTCAGCTGCGCCGTCATGCCGTTCATCGTGTAGATCTGTGAGCCGAGCTGGGGGACGAAGAAGCTGTCCATCACGCTGGCCGAGGTGAGCTGCAGGTGCAGCGGTCGGCCGGCCGGCACGGTCAGCGTGTTGACGCTGGCGACGCCCTGCTCGGGCAGGATGAACAGCCACTTCCAGTCCATGGACACGACCTGCACCTCCAGCGGCTTCTCGCGCGACGGCAGGGGAGTTGCGGGGTCCAGCTTGTGCGAGCTGACCCAGGTCAGGCCGCCCAGGAACATGATGGTGATGAGCGGCACCGCCCAGACCACCAGCTCAATGCGGCCGGAGAAGGCCCAGTCCGGCCGGCGATGCGCCCGGCGGTTGGAGGCGCGGAACCACCACGCGAAGACCAGCGTCGCCACGATGGTCGGCACGACGATGGTGAGCATGATCGCCAGCGAGTCGAACAGGATCTGCCGCTCGCCGGCGGCGACCGGCCCTGCGGGCGTGAGCACCGGCGCGCCGCACCCGGCCAGCGCCGCCCCGCTCGCCGCGGCCACGACCGTCCACCGGCGCAGGACGCGCGAGAGGCGGCGGAAGGGCGGGGGGGAGACCATCCGTCGCGGGCTCTATCACGCGCTCCCGCGCCCGTCGCGCCGAGCCTCGCCGAACAAGTCCGCCGGCCGCGAACCCGAGCGGGGCGCCGGCGTTGACTGAAAGCGGAGGGGTGGACCACATGACTCGCGGACACGTCTGGGCGACCGCTGCGGCGGGAGCGGCGCTGGTCGCCATGCTCGGTCTCGGCGGCTGGGCCGCGGCGAGCGCGCCGCACCCTGCGGCGGCGACCGCGTCGGACGGGCGCGTTCTGCAGGTGCGCTATGAGCTCAAACGCGAGGCGCCCTACGTGGCCCCGCCCGCCACGGAGGCGACCCGGCTCGACGTCCTGGACGCGCGGTCGCCGATCGTCGTGGAGGACGGCGTGCTCTCCGCCCAGGCCGGCGAGGCGCTGCGCTCGCTGCAGGCCGAGGACGCCGCCCGCACCGCGCAGGCCATGGCGACGGTGCGCGCCGAAGACGCCCGTATCGACCGCGAGACCACGTCCGCCCTCGACGCCGGAGTGCGAGGCGGGGCGCCCGCGCCGGAGACGGACGAGCGCACCTGAGCGACACGCCCGCGCGGGCGTGTCAGCGGACGGCGCGGGTCAGTCCCGCGCCTGCCGCGCGTGGAAGCCGCGCCGGAACGCCTCGAAACGCCCGGCGGCGATGGCGTCGCGCATGGCCGACGTCAGCGCCTGGAAGTGCGCGACGTTGTGCCAGGAGACCAGCACCTTCCCCAGGATCTCGTCCGAGCGGATCAGGTGATGCAGGTAGGCCTTGGCGTAGTCGCGGCTGGCCGGGCAGTCGCTGGCCGGGTCGAGCGGCGTGTCGTCCTCGGCGAAGCGGGCGTTCTTCAGGTTGACCGGCCCGTCCCAGGTCCAGGCCTGGCCGTGGCGGCCCGAGCGCGTGGGCAGCACGCAGTCGAACATGTCCACCCCGCGCGCCACGGCCTCCACGAGGTCGACCGGCTTGCCGACGCCCATCAGGTAGCGGGGCCGGTCGGCGGGCAGCATGGCGGGCGCGTAGTCCAGCACCTCGCACATGGCCGCGTGGCCCTCGCCGACGGCGAGGCCTCCGATGGCGTAGCCGTCGAAGCCCGTCTCCTGCAGCCGCTCGGCGCTCTCGCGGCGCAGGTGTTCGAAGGTGGAGCCCTGCTGGATGCCGAACAGCGCCTGGGCGTCGCGCGCGCCGAACGCCGCCTTGGAGCGCGCTCCCCAGCGGGCGGAGAGCTCCATCGCCTCGCGGGCGCGCGCCTCCTCCGCCGGCCAGCCGACGCACTCGTCGAGCTGCATGACGATGTCGGAGCCGAGGAGGTCGGCCTGGATCTCGATGGAGCGCTCGGGCGTGAGCACGTGCTTGGAGCCGTCGAGGTGGGAGGAGAACGTCACCGCCTCTTCGCTCATGCGCCGGATCGACGACAGGCTCATCACCTGGAAGCCGCCGCTGTCGGTCAGGATCGGCCCGTCCCAGCGCATGAAGCGGTGCAGACCGCCCAGCCGCGCCACCCGCTCGGCCGTGGGCCGCAGCATCAGGTGGTAGGTGTTGCCCAGGAGGATGTCCGCCCCGGCTTCCCGCACTTGGCCGGTGGTCAGCGCCTTCACCGTGCCGGCGGTGCCGACGGGCATGAAGGCCGGCGTGCGGATGTCGCCCCGCGACGTCGAGAGCACGCCGGTGCGCGCCGCCCCGTCCGTGGCGTGGAGGGTGAAGGGGAAGCTCACGCGAGGTCCGCCCTGAACCACAGGCCCGCGTCACCGTACGAGTAGAAGCGGTAGCCCGCCTCCACGGCGTGGGCATAGGCGGCGCGCTGGGCGTCGTGGCCGGCGAAGGCGGCGACCAGCATCACCAGCGTCGACTTGGGCAGGTGGAAGTTGCTCAGCAGTGCGTCGGCGGCGCGGAAGCGGTGGCCGGGCGTGATGAAGATGTCCGTCTCGCCTGCGAACGGGTGCACCACGCCGTCCGCATCGGCCGCGCTCTCCAGCAGGCGCAGTGAGGTGGTGCCCACGCAGACGATGCGGCCGCCCCGGGCGCGGGCGGCGTTCAGGGCGTCGGCGGTGGCGGCGGGCGCCTCGCCCCACTCGGCGTGCATGCGATGGTCGGCGACCTCGTCGGTCTTCACGGGCAGGAAGGTGCCCGCGCCGACGTGCAGGGTCACGAAGGCGCGGCCGATCCCGCGCGCGTCCAGCCGCTGCAGGAGCTCGGGGGTGAAGTGCAGGCCGGCGGTGGGGGCGGCCACCGAGCCGTCCAAGCGGGCGTAGACGGTCTGGTAGTCCGCCCGGTCGCGGGCGTCGCCCGGCCGCTTGGAGGCGATGTAGGGCGGCAGCGGCATGGCCCCGGCCTCCGCGATCGCGACGTCCAGGTCTGCGCCCGCGTGGTCGAAGCGCAGCGCCACCTCGCCGCCCTCCAGCTTGGCTTCCACGACGGCCGTGAGGCCGGGGCCGAAGCGGACGGCGTCGCCGGGGTGCAGGCGCTTGCCGGGGCGCATGAAGGCGGTCCAGGCGTCCGGGGCCGTCCGGCGGTGCAGGGTGGCCTCGACTTGCACGCCCCCGGCGCCGTCCTGCGTCGCTCCGGGGCGCTCGCGCACACCGTCGAGGCGCGCGGGGATCACGCGCGTGTCGTTGAACACCAGCACGTCGCCGGGTGCGAGGAGCTCCGGCAGATCACGCACCACGGCGTCGGCGAGCGCCGCGCCCGGCCGCACCACCAGCAGGCGCGCGCTGTCGCGCGGACTGGCCGGGCGCAGCGCGATGCGCTCGTCCGGGAGGGGAAAATCGAAGTCGCTGAGCCGCATGGGAGGAGTCGGCCGGGCGGGGTCGGACCCGCCCGGCGCCCGGTCAGCCCGGGATCACGTCGCCCGGCAGGGCCTCGGCGATCGCTTCGCCCACCTCGGCCGCCTTGCGGGTGCGGGCGCGCTTGGGCTTGGCGGCCGGCTCGGCGGGTGAGGCGTCCGCGGGCGCTTCCGTCGCCGCCTTGCGCGCGCGGCGCGGCTTGGTGGCCGGCGTCGCCTCGGCCTCGGGCGTGGCGGGCGGAGCCGCTACAGCCTCTGGCGGCGGCGCGTCGACCGTAGCCTGAGCGGCGTCCGGCGAGGCTTCGGCCTCGGGCGTCCGCTTGCGCGAACGACGCGGCTTGGCCGCGGGCTCGGCGACCGCGTCCGAAGGCGCGGCGTCGCTCAGGCCGAGTTCGCCGGCGTCCGAGCCCGTGGGCTCGGCGGCGGAGGCGTCCGCCTTGCGGCGGGTGCGGCGGGGCTTGGGCGCGGGCTCGGCGGAGACGGCCTCCTCGGCGGCGGCGGTCTCGGCGGCTTCGGCCTGCTCGACCGCGACCTCCGTCGCCTCGGCCTCGGGAGCCGCGGTCTCGACCTCGGACCGCTCGCCACCGCGGCGGCGGCGGCGCGGGCGGCCGCGCTCGGACGAGGGCTGGGCGACGGCGGTGTCGGCGCGGCCTTCGGTCACGACCTCCTCCGTCTCCTCCACGTCCTGCGTGGCGCCGCGCTTCTGCAGGGCGGCGATGGAGGCGGCGGCGGAGCGGAGCAGGAAGGCGGGAGTGTCCGCAGGGCCGCCGAAACCGGTCACCGGGCGGTCGTCGCGATCCCAGCGGTCGCCGCGCTCGCCCCGGTCGCCCCGGTCGCCCCGGTCGCGACGAGGGCCGCGGTCCCGGTCGCGCTCGCCCCCGCGGGCGAAGCCGTTCTCGCGTTCCGCCCGACGGGGCTCGCGATCAACGGCCGGCGTGACGACGGGCGCCTCCTCCACAACATCGACCTCGTCGGCGGCGACGGCGTCTTCGCGCGCCGAGACGTCGACGGGAGCGGGACGCTCCTCGCGATCCCGGTCGCGGCCTCGCCCGCGCCGCGGGCGGTCGCCGCGCTCGCGGCGCGGCTCCTCGTTGCGCAGATCGGGGGCGCGGACCTCGTCGCGCGGCGGCGGGGCCGAGCGCGTCTCCACCGGCGCGGGCTCGCCAGGCTCCGGAACGGAGATGGCGTCCATGGAGGCGCGCTGCCCGTGGTCGGCGACGGGGCGCTCGCGCTGATCGCGGTCACGTCCGCGGCTGCGCCCGTCGCGCTCGCCGCGCCCACGGCCGTCGCGGCCTTCACGGCCGCGCCCGGAGCCGTACCGCTCCTTGTCGCGCTCGGCGCCGCGGCGGGCCTCCTCCCAGTCGAGCTCGAGGACGATCTCCTCCGGCTCGGCCTTGGTCAGCCTCAGCACCTTGTCGTAGTTCCGCTCGTCGGCGGGCGTGACGATCATGAAGGTCTCGCCCAGGCGGCCCGCGCGGCCGGTGCGCCCGATGCGGTGGACGTAGTCGTCGGCCTGGTGCGGCACGTCGTAGTTGAACACGTCGGAGACCTGCGGGATGTCAAGACCCCGCGCGGCCACGTCGGAGGCGACCAGGAGCTTGAGTTCGCCGGCGCGGAATGACTCCAGCGTCTTCGTGCGCTGGCTCTGGTCCAGGTCGCCGTGGATCGGCGCGGCGTCGTAACCGTACTTCTGCAGCGACTTGGCGACGATGTCGACTTCACTCTTGCGGTTGCAGAAGATGATGCCGCTCTCGGGCGCGGCGCGCTCGATCAGCGCGCGCAGCGCCATGCGCTTGGCCTTGGGCTCGGCCATCGGCAGCTTGGCGACGAACTGCTTGATGTTCTCTCCGGTGGAGGCCGGGCGCGACACCTCGATGCGCGTCGGGTCCTTCAGGAACTGGCCCGTCAGCCGGGTGATCTCCGGCGGCATGGTGGCGGAGAAGAACAGGGTCTGCTTCTGCTTGGGCGTGATCTCGAAGATCTTCTCGAGGTCGGGGATGAAGCCCATGTCGAGCATGCGGTCGGCTTCGTCGACGACCAGCGTCTTCACGTCCAGCAGCATGATCTTGCGGCGCTCGTAGAAGTCGAGCAGGCGGCCGGGGGTGGCGATCAGCACGTCGACGCCGCGGTCGATCTTGGTCTCCTGGTCCTTGAAGGAGACGCCGCCGATCAGGAGCGCCCAGGTGAGCTTGGTGCCCTTGGCGTACTTCTCGAAGGAGCCGGCGACTTGGTCGGCAAGCTCGCGGGTGGGGGCGACGACGAGCGAGCGCGGCATGCGCGCCTTGGCGCGGCCGGCCGACAGGCGGTCGATCATGGGCAGGGTGAAGGCGGCGGTCTTGCCGGTGCCCGTCTGGGCGATGCCCAGGACGTCGCGGCCGGCCAGGGCGACGGGGATCGCCTGCTCCTGGATGGGGGTGGGAACCGTATAGCCGGTGTCGGTCACCGCTTGCACGGTGGAGGGCGTGAGCCCCAGGTCTGCAAAGGTTGTCAAAAGTCCTCGGAAGGTCGGAGGGAAGGGAGCTTACGTTCGCCGGGGCCGCCCGATGTCAAAGGGCGTGCGGACGGCGCGAATTCGCTCAACCTGCCTCCGGATGCGGTTGGATATGGCTTTTGCTGTGTGGAAGTCAATCTGCCGAGGGGCACGGGGGAGAGCGCCGTGCGTTGAGAGGGCTCAGCCGGAGCCTCCGCCATGTCCGTCATCGCCTTAGCTTTGTTGCTCGCCGCCGCCGGTCCGAAGGTCCCGCCGGAGGTGATGACGAAGCTGGAGCCGGCGTTCGGCGGCACCCTGGTCTCGACCTATGACGACGGGCGCCACGGCCACCTGAACCTCGCGCGAGACGGCACCTACGCCTACCGCGGCCGCCGCGACACGCCGTCGAGCGGCGTGTGGGACGTGAAGGGCCAGACCGTGTGCCTGCACCAGCGCCGCCCCGTCCCGATCGGCAGCTACTGCACGCCGCTCCCGAACGGCACGAGCTGGCGGACGAAGGCGGCGGGCGGGGAGATGGTCACGGTGCGGTTGGAGCGCGGGGCGGGGTAGGCCTCGCCCGCCCAGTCCGGCTACAAATGTTCGTCAGGTCGGGTCCGCGCCGGACTCCCAGCCTGAACTAGGGCGGCGGACGGCTCGGCCCTAGAGCCGCACCCCAGCGCTCGTTGTACTTGGATCCGGGACAGTCGAGGGCGAACTCCGTCCTTGTCTCCGTGACGTATGCCGCTCGATGGCCGTTCGGGTTGAGATAGTCGCAGGAGACCGCCCGCTTCATGGTGACCGAACCGCTCGGCACGAGGTCGGACATGAAGTTCTCAAAGGCGACGTAGAGCAGGCCCTGCGTCGCCGCCAGCCGGCGCTCGGTTCCGTTGAAGGCGCTGACCTCGCCTCCGGTCTCCAAGCGTCGACCGGCGAACGGGCTCGCCGCGCCGACGCCGGAGATGAGGCCGCCCGCCAGAGCCGCCTCAACATCGGAGTAGTGTCCCCGGGCGGTGCTGAGCGCGAGGCCCGTCGCCAGGGAGGACCAGAAGCCGTAGGGCGCGGCTTCCTCGCCGCCTGTCAGGCTGGCCTCCTTTGCTCCGAGCAGCGCGCCCAGGGGAGTCTCAGCGACCTGCAGCACGACGGCGTCGTTGAGGTAGTAGCCGAGGATGGCGCCGCCGATCACGCCCCCGACCGGCGCGACGGCGTTGTCCTTTGTCACACCTATGGGACCGGCGATGAAGGCGCGGGCCGCTTCAGGCGTGATCCCGCTCCAGCGCACGCGATAGCTGGCCTCCACCGTCTTTTCGTACACGACCTGACCCGGACGATGTCGGTCGGTCAGCTGGAACGTGATGGATGCGCTGGACAGCTTGTCGGAGCCGGGGACCATGTCCGGGCCGCGCAGATCGTTGAACGTCACGTGCAGAAGGTAGTCGGCGTCGAGCGCGCTCGGATCGAGCATGTCTGCGTTGTAGAGCTTCTTCCGGATCATGCGCAGCGTCTGCACGCGCGTGGGGCGAGTGGTCAGGATCGCTCCGCCGTCGAACCAGCGGAACTCAGGTGCGCCCGAGACCTCCTGAACGAAGATGTTGTGATAGAACTCGCGTCCCTTGTCGGCCTTGAGCACGGCGAGCGGCGGCAGAGGCGGCTGACGCAGCGTCGCCATGTCGCTCTCCGACGCGCAGCCGCCGGTCAGCAACAGCGCCGCGAGCGCTCCAGCCATCAAAGGTGTCTTCGGGTTCCGCATAGCGCTCTCGTTACATGCCGTCCCCAGCATGCCGGCGCTTGTTTAAGAAGGCCCTATTGCCCGTACTCTCGCACCTCTGCGCGTCGGGCGTCCTCCACTGGCAGCCCTTGAAGTCGGACCGAGCACTTCGCCGCCTCCGCGTCGTCGGGCGCCGGCGCCTGCGATGCGCGCCAAGCGGGATGCGCCACGGCTTCGGCGTTGGTGCCCAGCCAGCGGTCCCAGTGCTGGAAGTACAGGCCGTAGTTGCAGCCAAAGCGGGTGTGGTGCTGGCTGTGGTGGGCGGGGATCACGATCCAGCGGCCGAACGCGCCCTCAACCCAGCGACGCGGATACACCTCCCAGCCGCCGTGGTTGAGCGTGCCGGTGACGGTCACCACCAGCAACAGCGCGACGGCGAGGTGCACCTCCATGGGGATCACGAACACCAGCGCGGGCAGGAACCAGCCGG
>CAXTBN010000029.1:0-34138 GCA_964242895.1 uncultured Caulobacteraceae bacterium
GCGAGGTGCACCTCCATGGGGATCACGAACACCAGCGCGGGCAGGAACCAGCCGGTGAGCAGGGCCTCCAGAGGGTCGAAGGCGAAGCCGGCGAAGGGGGAGGGCTCGGGATGGCGGTGGTGGCCGGCGTGGAACGCCTTGAACACCGGCTTCCAGTGCATGGCTCGGTGCGACCAGTAGTAGAAGGCGTCGTGCAGCAGCAGGTAGGCCAGCGCCTCCGCCGCCAGCCACGGCCAGCCGGCGGGCGACAGGTCGGAGTACATCCGCGTGCCGCCCATCTTCCACGCCTGCATGGCGAAGGCCGCGGGCGCCGCGTAGATCACCGACGAGCCGACCGACAGCGCGATCTCGCCGCGCACCTGCCCGCCCGTCGGCGACCGGCGGCTCAGGCGCACGGCGCGCGAGGGGGCGCGGCGCCACAGGAGCGCGTACAGCGTCGCGGCGACCGCCAGGTAGCGGACCACGACGATGGCGGTCATGTTCACCAGCGGCTGGGCGAGGTCGCTCCAGGTCATCACGCGAGTCTGCGCTGCGGGGCGCGGGGCCGCCAGCCCGCCGGAGGTCGCAGGCCGGACCGGACCCAGGCGCACCCGCGCTTAACGTCTCGCGCCCATGGTGGGGCCAATGCGGCGCGGAGCATGGATCGGGGCGGTGGAGGCGGCGCTCACGCCCGCCCGGTTGCGGACGGTGGCGCTCGTTATGATCGCCTGCGATCTGCTGGCGACCGCGGTCTGGCTCGCGACCAGCCACGCCGGGATCGACCGCTTCGGCCAGCCGGTGGGCGGCGATTTCGTGTTGTTCCACGCCGCCGCGCGGCTGACGCTGGCGGGCCGGGCGGCGGACGCCTTCGACCCGGGCCTGTTCCTGACCGCGCAGCGCGCGAGCGTGCCGGGAACGCCGGCCGGGCTGCTCTGGTGCTACCCGCCGCCGTTCCAGCTCCTCCTCGCGCCGCTGGGAGCGCTGCCGTTTCCGGCCGCCTACGTCGCCTGGCTGCTGGTGGGCATCGGCGCGTGGCTGGCGGCGATCCGGGGCATCGTGGGCGCGTGGCGACCCCTGTGGATCGCCCTGGCGTTCCCCGCCGTGGCGGTCACGGCCTGGCAGGGACAGACGACCTTCCTCGTCGCCGCCGCGCTCGGCTTCGGCCTGTTCCAGCTCGACCGGCGTCCCTGGCTGGCCGGCGCCGCCCTGGGCCTGCTCGTCTGCAAGCCGCAGTTCGGCGTGCTCGTCCCGCTGCTCCTGATCGGCACGGGGCGATGGCGGCCGCTGCTGGCGGCGGCCGTCTCGGCGGGCCTGCTCTGCCTCGCCTCGCTGCTCGTCTTCGGTCCGGAGCTCTGGACGCTGTTCCTGCGCGGACTGCCCGACGTCGGGCGCGGCGTCAGCGACGGCCTGCTGCCCTGGGCGAAGATTCCGTCGGTGTTCGAGGTGTTGCTGCGGCTCGGCGCGCCGAAGGGGCCGGCCCTGGCGCTCCACGCGGTGGCGGCGCTGGCGGCGGCGGGCCTGACGCTGGCGGCTTGGCGACGCCCCGGACCGCTGGAGGCGAAGGCCGGGTTGGCCGCGCTCGCCACGATGATCGTGACGCCGTACGCGTTCAACTACGACCTGATCCTGCTCTCGCTCCCCCTCGCCGCCGCGGCGTGGGCGGCGGCGCGCGGTGCCCTGCCTACAGGCGTTGTGCTCGGGCTGGCGGCGCTGGTGCTGCTTCCCACCCTGATGATCGGCCTCGCACAGGCGACGGGTCTGCAGTGGGCGCCGGTGTTCCTGGCGGCCGGCTTCTGGGGCGCCTGGCGGCTGTGTCGGGCCGCCGCGCCTGGAGCGGCCGGAGAGCCCGCGGGCTGGACGCCGCTGCCGGCCGGCTGACCCTCAGCCCCGCCCCGCGCTGATCTCCATCACCTCTTCGACCGTGCGCAGGCCCGGACGCTGGGCGGTGACGAGCACGCCCATGTTGCCGGGCAGGTGCAGGTTGGCATGCATCTTCTCGTGTGCTTCGGGGATGCCGTCCCACGGGAAGACCTCCGACAGGCAGGGGTCGATCCGGCGCTCGATCACGAGCTGGTTGGCCTGGCTCGCCTGCATCAGGTTGGCGAAGTGGCTGCCCTGCACGCGCTTCTGGCGCATCCACAGGAAGCGGGCGTCCATGGTCAGGTTGTAGCCGGTGGTGCCGGCGCAGATCACCACCATGCCGCCGCGCTTCACCAGGAATACGCTGACCGGGATGGTCGACTCGCCTGGGTGCTCGAACACCATGTCGACGTCACGCTTGCCGGTGATGTCCCAGATCGCCTTCCCGAACTTGCGGCACTCCTTCATGTAGTCGCCGAACTCGGGGCCGTTGACCGGCGGCAGCTGGCCCCAGCAGTTGAAGTCCTTGCGGTTCAGCACCGCCTTGGCGCCCATGCTCATCACGTAGTCGCGCTTGGACTCGTCGGAGATCACGCCGATGGCGTTGGCCCCGGCGGTCGCGCACAGCTGCGTGGCGAACACGCCCAGGCCACCGCTCGCGCCCCACACCAGCACGTTGTCACCCGGGCGCAGCACGTGCGGCCGGTGGCCGAACAGCATGCGGTAGGCGGTGGCGAGCGTCAGCACGTAGCAGCCGGCCTCCTCCCAGGTGAGGTGCTTGGGCCGCGCCATCAGCTGGCGCGACTGCACGCGGCAGAACTGGGCGAAGGAGCCGTCCGGCGTCTCGTAGCCCCAGATGCGCTGGCTGGTGGAGAACATCGGGTCGCCGCCGTTGCACTCCTCGTCGTCGCCATCATCCTGGTTGCAGTGGATCACGACCTCGTCGCCCGGCTTCCAGCGCTTGACCTTGCGGCCCACGGCCCAGACCACGCCCGAGGCGTCGGAGCCGGCGATGTGGAACGGCTGCTTGTGCCCGTCGAAGGGCGAGACGGGCGTGCCGAGGGCGGCCCACACGCCGTTGTAGTTCACGCCCGCGGCCATCACGAGCACCAGGCACTCGTCGTCGCCGATGGTGGGGGTGGGCACCACCTCCACCTGCATGGCGCTGTTCGGGCGGCCGTGGCGCTCGCGGCGGATCGCCCAGGCGTACATCTTCTCCGGCACGTGGAAGGCCGGGGGCATCTCGCCCACCTCGTAGAGGTCCTTCTCGGCGGCCGGGCGGTCGAGGACGGCGGTGGACATCGGTCGTGCGCTCTCCGGAGGCGCCGCCTCTCAGAGGGCGGTCGGGTGCGGCATGCTGTCATCGGAACGTCGCCTTGGGCAAGCGGTTTCCGCACTGCAGCATGATCGGCGGTCACCCGCTTGCGGGCGGGAGCGCGCCGCGCGAAGGTCGCCGCCCATGAGCCAGACGCACCAGCACGCTCCCGACGCGCCCTGGATCTTCCGCACCTACGCGGGCCACTCGACGGCCGAGAAGTCGAACGCGCTGTACCGGGGCAACCTCGCCAAGGGGCAGACGGGGCTCAGCGTCGCCTTCGACCTGCCGACACAGACGGGCTACGACCCCGACCACGTGCTGGCGCGCGGCGAGGTGGGCAAGGTGGGCGTGCCCGTCAGCCACCTCGGCGACATGCGCGCGCTTTTCGACAGCATCCCGCTGGCGAAGATGAACACCTCCATGACGATCAACGCGACGGCGCCCTGGCTGCTGGCGCTCTACGTCGCCGCGGCTGAGGAGCAGGGGGCCGACGTCAGGGCGCTGCAGGGCACCACGCAGAACGACCTCGTGAAGGAGTACCTGTCGCGCGGAACCTACATCTACCCGCCCAAGCCGTCGCTGCGCCTGATCTCGGACATGATCGCCTGGTGTGTCACCGAGACGCCCAAGTGGAACCCGATGAACGTTTGCAGCTACCACCTGCAGGAGGCCGGCGCGACGCCGCAGCAGGAGCTGGCCTACGCGCTGGCCACCGCCGTCAGCGTGCTGGACGCGGTGCGGGCGCGCGGCGAGGTGCCGATCGAGAACTTCTCCACCGTCGCCTCGCGCATCAGCTTCTTCGTCAACGCCGGCGTCCGCTTCGTGACGGAAATGTGCAAAATGCGCGCCTTCGTCGACCTGTGGGACGAGCTGCTGCGCGACCGCTACGGCGTCACCGACGAGAAGGCGCGCCGCTTCCGCTACGGCGTGCAGGTGAACTCGCTGGGCCTCACCGAGAGCCAGCCGGAGAACAACACCCACCGAATCCTGATCGAGATGCTGGCCGTCACGCTCAGCAAGCGCGCCCGCGCCCGCGCCGTGCAGTTGCCCGCCTGGAACGAGGCGCTGGGCCTGCCGCGGCCGTGGGACCAGCAGTGGTCGCTGCGCATGCAGCAGATCCTCGCCTTCGAGACGGATCTCCTCGAGTACGAGGACCTGTTCGACGGCTCCCCCGTGGTCGCGGCCAAGGTGGAGGAGCTCAAGGCGGCGGCGCGCGGCGAGTTGGCCGACATCGACGCGCTCGGCGGCGCCATCGTCGCGGTGGAGAGCGGCTGGATGAAGGAGCGGCTGGTCGGCTCCAACTCCGCGCGCCTGCAGGCGATCGAGAGCGGCGAGCAGACCGTGGTCGGCGTGAACCGCTTCACCACCTTCGAGCCGAGCCCCCTCGGGGCGGGCGAGGACGCCATCCAGACCGTCGACCCGGCGGTGGAGGCCGAGGCGGTCGAGCGCCTGGACGCCTGGCGCGCCGCCCGAGACGCCGGCGCGGTGGAGAAGGCGCTCTCCGACCTGCGCGCCGCCGCGCGCTCGGACGCCAACATCATGCCGCCCTCCGTCGCCGCGGCGAAGGCGGGCGTCACCACGGGCGAGTGGGCGCAGTGCCTGCGCGAGATCTGGGGCGACTACCGCGCGCCCACGGGCGTCTCGTCCGAGCCGCGCCTGTCCAACTCGCCGGAAATCGGGCGTGTGCGCGAGGAGGTGGACCGCCTCTCCCGCCGCCTCGGGCGCCGCCTGACCGTGCTGGTCGGCAAGCCCGGCCTAGACGGTCACAGCAACGGGGCCGAGCAAATCGCGGTGCGCGCCCGCGACTGCGGCATGGACGTCGTCTACGAGGGCATCCGCTGCACCCCCGCGCAGATCGTGCAGCACGCCCGCGAGGGCGGCGCCCACCTGATCGGCCTGTCCATCCTCTCCGGCAGCCACGTGGCGCTGGTGGAGGACGTGCTCGACCGGCTGCGCGCCGAGCGGCTGGACGCGCCGGTGATCGTGGGCGGCATCATCCCGCCCGAGGACGAAGCCCGGCTCAAGGCGATGGGCGTGGCCGCCGTCTACACCCCCAAGAGCTTCGACCTCACCGCCATCATGGCCGACCTCGTGCGGGTGGCCGACGAAGCGACGCAGGAGGAAGTCGCCGCCTGAGCTCCCGTCCTCCCGCACGGAGACGGGCTGGTGCGGAACAAATCGGGCGGTTCACACGGTTAAGCCTGGACGACGTGCGCGGGGGCGCATCCGGAGCCGTTCACCTTGCCCGACGACAGCCTGCCTCCGCGCGACGGTGAACCGGTCGTGACGCCGCCCGACGCGGCCGAGGCCGGCGCGGCGGCGCCCAGCGCATGGCGCAAGGCCGATCCGCACAAGGCCGAGGGCCTGCATCCCAAGACGGACCGCCGCGAACGACTGGTCACTGTAGGCCGCCTGATCGGCGGGATCCTCGGCGCGCTGGTGTTGCTGCTGGTCATCTTCCTGGCGCTGTTCAACTGGGACTGGCTGCGCGGACCCATCGGCCGCATGGCCTCCAAGCAGATGCACCGCGAGGTGCACATCGACGGCCACCTGCGCGTCCATCTGCTCACCTGGACGCCGCGCATCCGCATCGAAAAGCTGTTCATCGGCCAGCCCGACTGGGCCAAGACGGCGCGAAAGCAGCCCTTCGGCACCGTCGACAGCGTCACGGTCGACGTGAAGCTGATGCCCTTGTTCGCCGGCCGCATCGACGTGCCGCTGCTGGACATCGAGCATCCCAACCTCGCCCTCTACGAGGACGCCCACAGCCGGGCCAACTGGGACTTCAGCGACCCGAACCAGAAGAAGTCGGGCAAGCCGTTCAAGATGCCGCCGATCCAGCGCTTCGTGATCACCGACGGCCACCTCGACGTGGAATCCGTGGCCCGCAAGATGCGGCTGACCGCGACCATGAACTCCACCGAGCGGCTGCAGGGCGGCCCGGCCGAGACCTTCCGCCTCAGCGGCAAGGGCTCGATCAACGCCGCACCCTTCCTGCTCGACCTCAAGGGCGGTCCGCTGATCAACATCCGGCGCGACCGGCCCTACCCCTACGACCTCGACGTGCGTGCGGCGGACACGCACATGACCGCGCATGGCCAGATCTCCAAGCCGTTCGACTTCGGCCACGTGGTCGCGCGCGCCAGCATCAGCGGCAACGACCTGAACGACCTCTACGCCCTGACCAAGCTGACGCTGCCCAACTCGCCGCCGTACTCGATCTCGGGCGACCTGACGCGCGACGATCACATCGTCGACGTCAAGAACATGCGCGGCCGCATCGGCGCGAGCGACATCGAGGGCCACCTCAACGTCGACACCACCAACAAGCGCCCCTACCTGAGAGCTCAGCTGCGGTCGCGCCTGCTGGACTTCGCCGACCTCGCCGCCCTGTTCGGCGCGCCCGGTGCGTCCAAGGCGGCCACCGGCGCGCAGAAGGCGCAGGCCAAGGCGGTCACCGCCGGCGGCTCCCGCCTGCTCCCCGACGCCACCCTGCAGGTGGACCGCATGCGGGCCATGGACGGCGACGTCACCTACCACGCCGAGTCCGTGAAGCCGGTGCCCAACCTGCCGCTCCGCGCGGTGACGCTAGGGGCCAAGCTCAACGACGGATTGCTCAACCTCAACCCGATCACGCTCACCCTGCCGCAAGGCCAGCTGAACGGGACCGCGGCGCTGAACGCGCGGGGCTCCACCCCGATCACCGATATGGACCTCCGCCTGTCCAACGTGCAGCTCGCCAACTACATCCCGGCGGTCGGCGGCTCCAAGCCGCTTGACGGCACGCTGGCCGCACGCGTCAAGCTGCACGGCGTCGGCAACTCGGTGCACCGGGCGGCGGCTAGCTCCAACGGCCAGGTGACCGTGCTGATCCCCGGCGGGCACATCCGCCAGGCCTTCGCCGAGCTGATGGGCATCGACGCCACCGCCGGCCTGTTCCAGCTCCTGCGCAAAGACACGCACGAGGCGGAACTGCGCTGCGCCGTGGCCGACTTCCGGGTCACGAACGGCGTCCTGCGCGCCCAGCGCATCACCATCGCCACCGACGTGGTGGTCGTGAACGGGGAGGGGAACATCAACCTCGGCGACGAGACGCTGGGGCTGTCGTTCAAGGGCAAGCCGACTCACTTCCGCCTGACGCGCCTCAACGTGCCGCTGACGGTGACCGGGCGGCTCAACAGCCCCAAGTTCGGGATCAAGCCGGCGGGGGCGGCGATCCAGGCGGGGGCGGCCATCGGCCTGGGCTTCCTGTTCCCGCCGCTCGCGATCGCGCCCTTCCTCGGCCTGCCGACGCACAGCCCGGACTGCGGCGAGGTGACGGCGGTCGCCCGCGACAGCGCCGCGCCCATCGCGGCCTCCCAGACGCGCGGCCCCGCACGGCGCACCGCGGTCGTCAGCCAGGGCGGCCGTTAGGCGCGTTCAGGGCGGCGGCCGACCGACCAGCCGCACGATCGCCACGCCCGGCGGCGCCGAGGCGAGCGGCCAGGGCGCGAGCACGATCTCGCGCGCTCCGCCCGACGAGGGCGCGATCGCGAAGGCCTGCACCGCCCCCCGCGCCGGCTCCTCGGTCCCGCTGAGCAGGCCGACGGTCGCGCCGCCCGCCCGTCCGGGCGAGAAGACCAGCACACGGTCGGCCTCGACCTCGAGCCGGCCGGCGTCCGCCTTCGCAGCGGCTTCGGAGCAGGGCCGCAGCGGCAGGCGCACCCAGCCAGCGGTGAAGCGCTGCGGCGAGGAGGTGCGCGCGATCACACCGGCGGGGCAAGGCGCGGAAGTCGGCAGGGCCGGGGCGGCGGGGCGTCCGCATCCCGCTCCCGCTGAGGCGGCGAGCAGGCCGGCGACGGCGACGCGGATGTGGTGGACTACGGAACGCCTGCGGCGAGCGTGGCGGCGGCGGCCGAGAACGGCGAGGCGCCGGCGGCCAGCGGACCGGCGGCGCGACCGGCCGCCTCCACCGCCTGCACCGCACCCTGCGCGGCGCCCTGCACGGCCTTCACGCCGATCTGCGCCATGGTCGTCGAGAACGGCTGCGCCGCCATCGTGGCGGCCGAGGTCGCCATGTGGCCCATGATCGAGCTGACGTAGTTGCGCGTCTCGACGAACGGGGGGACGCCGCCGAAGCGTTTCACCGCGCCCGGGCCGGCGTTGTAGGCCGCCAGCGCGCGCTTCACGTCGCCGCCGAAGGTCTCCATCATCATCGACAGATAGGCCGCGCCGGCCCGCACGTTGCCGCGCAGGTCGGCGGCGTCGTAGCCCAGCTCGCGCGCCGTGCCCGGCATCATCTGCATCACACCCACCGCGCCGCGGCGCGAGCGCGCCTCGTTGCGCAGGCCGGACTCCTGCACCGCGACCGCGCGGACCAGGGCGGGATCGAGGTTGTAAAGCTTGGCCGCGTCGCGGATCTCGCTCTCGACGTCGCCGACGGGCTTCAGCTCGCGCACGCCGGAGGCGGGCGAGGCCTCGGCGGCCAGGGCGGGCCGGAGGCCGGAGGGGTCGAAGGCCGAAGGCGCCGTCTCGGATCCGGCGACGGCGGCGGTCGCGGCGAGGGCGGCGAGGGCGAAGCCGCCGAGGGCGGCGGCCAGACGTTGGAACTTCACGCGAGGGTCGTTCGGCTGTTGACGGGGCGCGACCTCGATCGCGCCCTCAGATTAACCGCGACGGCCGCCCAGGCGGATGCGGCGGTTGGACGCGCCGTGCCGCGTTGCAGCAAACCTTGGCCCAACCAGAGTTCGTCAGCCTCGCGAGGGGCTCCGCAGCGAGCTGAGCGCCTGCTCGTGGCGCCAGGCGGCGACGTCTGCCAGCACGCGGTCGACCTCGTCGTGGACGCTCCCAGCCAACACCTGCCGCAGGGCGGGCGCGCCGTCCGCCTGCGTCTCCGCGCGACCGCAAACGTCCGCGAGCCGGTCGGCGAACAGGCCGAGCGCGGCCCCTTTGAGGGTGTGCGCCGCGTCGCGGAAGCCGTCCGCCGCCCCCGCGCCCTCCAGCAAGCGCAGCCACAGGTCGGCCTGCTCGCCGAAGAGCCCAAGCACCTCCTCGACCAGCGCCGGATCGTCGCCCGCGTAGGCCAGCAGGCGGGCGAAATCGACCGCTCCCGTCAGGTCCCGCCTCGCCACCCCGCCTCCCCGAACCGTCGCCGACGCCAGCTTGCCTCCCGAGCGGTTTCCACTATGTATCCGCGCTCGCACGCCCGGCCGCCCGGGATCGCGGTGCGGGTGCATAGCTCAGTTGGTAGAGCAGCTGACTCTTAATCAGCGGGTCGTAGGTTCGAATCCTACTGCACCCACCATCTGCTCCAAGCAGTTTCGGTGAGAGGGGAAGCGAGCCACGCGGCTCGCCCCACCGTATTCCCCTAGCGGCCGCCATGGCGCTCCGCCGCAAGGCACCCCGGCGACAGCAGCCGACAGCGCCGCCGGGATCGATAGGGCGAAAGCTGGCCTAAGGCGGAAGTTTGGAGGGCTCCACTCCCGCGGATGGGGTTGCGGCCGTCGCACCCGCGGCCGATTGAATCGCGACGACAGCCATCGCGGCGAACGTGGACGGCTGGACAAGAACCGACCCGCTTCCCTTAGAACCCGACTAAGCTGTGTTTGAACCAAACTCCCGTGCCGGGCTGCTGCTCATCCTCGCCCGCCAAGCAGCTCCTCGACCGCGCGGACGGCATCAGCGGCAGCCTCAAGCCGGTCAATGATCTCCGCAGCGATTTGCCTAGGGGGCTCGAGCTCGGCTACCGGGCCGCTCGGTGCCGCGAGTCCGAGGTCGAGACTGCAACGATCGGAGGCCAGCACGTCCTCAACTAGGAATCTGCGAAAAGGGCCGCCTTGTCGACGGTCCTTCCTGGCGCTCCCACCGTAACGGGTCACGAAGTCGGCCAGCACATCGTCCGTCATTGGGTCGGAGCGCAGAGTGAAGCGTCGGCCGGTGCGCATGTCGTAGGTCCACAGCGTTCCTTCGCCGCGCGTCGCGCGTGGCGCGCGTGCCGCGTCGAAGAAGAGCACGCTGGACTTGACCGACCCGGCGTAGAAAATGCCAGTCGGCAGGCGAAGCAGCGTGTGAGCGTTGAACCGGGTCAGTAGAGCGCGGCGCACTGCCTCCCCCGAGCCGCCTTCGGAAAGGACGCTGTCGGGCAAGACCACCGCGGCGCGTCCGCCGGGGCCAAGCAGCGACATCACGTGCTGGAGGAAGTTCAGCTGCTTATTGCTGGTCGTCGCCACGAAGTCATCGCGCCTGTAGACTAGCTGGTCGGCGTCGGCGACAGCTTCGTTGCTGAAGGTCATGGAGCTGCGTCGGCCAAATGGCGGGTTCGTCAGGACCACGTCGAATTTGCGGTCGGGCGGCGTAAGCAGCGCATCTCCCACAGAGACGTCGATCAGATCGTCAGGCACGCCTCTCAGGTGCAGGCTCATGAGGCATAGCCGCGCTGTGGCAGGCACGATCTCCCATCCCGCAAGCAGCGACGGGCTCGGCTTGGCGCTCCGGCGTGGCCGGCTGGCAGCACTGATCACCCGGAGCGCCTCTAGCAAAAACCCACCGGTACCGCACGCGGGGTCGCAGACGCTTTCCCCCGACATGGGCTGCACGACTGAAGCAATGGCTCTGACCAGCGGCCTTGGCGTAAAGTACTGCCCGGCACCGCTCTTCACGTCCTCCGCATTGCGCTCAAGTAAACCTTCGTAGATGGCACCCTTGATGTCGCCGTTCATGTCGGACCAGCGCTCGGAGTCTATCAGCCCCACGAGGCGCTTAAGTTTAGCCCCGTCCTGGATCTTGTTCTGTGCCCTAGCGAAGATGCGGCCCACGGTGCCCGGCTCGCGCGCTAGGGCCTGCAGTGCCGCGATGTAGGCCGCCTCCAAGTCGAGTCCCGACCGGCCGACTAGGTTCTCCCACCTTGCGCCCCGCGGCAGCTTCGAGGTCCGTCCCGCTTCGCGCGTCGCTTCCTCCTCCATCTTTAGAAAGAGAAGGAACGTCAACTGCTCAACGTAGTCGCTGTAGCTGACGCCATCATCCTTCAACACGTTGCAGAAGCCCCAGAGCCGCTGCACAACAGCGCGCACATCGCGATCGGAGCCGACGTTGCTAGAGATCACGGTCGAAAATCTCCTGCACCCAAGGGTGAGACTTGTAAGCGCCGAGGTAGACTCGCGCCGCGGTGGAGAGCTCCGCTTTGTGTCGCGCCTTCCGGATCAGCGCCTTCTTGACCCTGCTCCGCGCCTCCCTGTCGCCGTTTGCCACCGCCTTCTGCCCTTCCTTGACCAACTCGCGGATGTCCATTGCGATCTGCTTGCGCTCGCGCACAAGGCTGGAGTGGTCGAGGTGGTAAAGTTTGATGCTGCAGCGGGCGCGGGCATTGGACTCACTCGTCACGTCCTCGTTGGCGGGTGCGGGGAACCCGTTCGTCAAGAACGTGAGCTGCTTCGTGTCCTCATCGACGAGCGGGTCCAGGAGTTCCGGTCTGTCCTCGGGGTCACCCTCCGCGTGCTGGCGCGGCGGCGGCTCTATTACCGGGAAATAGTCCTGCTTGCCGCCAATGTGGCCAGTTTCCACGTCGCGCCGCCGAGAGTTGCAGTAGGTGCACGAGAGGCGCAAGTTGCGCCAGTCAAACGCTTTCCACCAGTAGCCCGGATGACCATTCGCGCCGTGCACCCGTCCCTTCGGTCTGAAGTGGTCGACGGGCTTATCGGAACGGTCCTCCCGTTTTTCACAGTACCAGCACTTGCTCTCGCTGGCCTTGGCCAGCGCCGCGCTGGCCAGCGCCCACACGGCAGACCGGCTGTTCACCGCCTCGTGAAGCGCCTTCAGCGCTGCCCGGTCCGCCTCCTCGGCCGTGGCCCCCTCGGCGAGCGCTTGAGATCGCGCCGCGGCCGCCCTGTCGTCCACGAAACGGCGCGCGTCAGCGACGCGGTCATCCCAGTCTTGCGGAAGGTCGAGCTCGACGTCGTCGGCCAGTATGTACTTCAAGTCTGAGTGACCTTGGCGGCGTCTTCGGCTTCGAGCTCCGCGAGGATTCGGTCGGTCTCCGTCGCGAGCTCGTCCATCTCAGAGTGGTCGAGGAACTGCTGGTGCAGGATGCTCGTGGCGCGCGGCCTGCGCGCCAGTGCCTGGAGGAAGGCGCGGTAGTAGGGATCAGAGCTCGCAGTGCGGAAGCCCAACTCCTCTACCTGCGTTGTGACGCGTTCTAGCTCGGCCCGCTCGGGCTCGGTTAGGCGATCCTTGCCGGCGAGCGCGGCTTGAGCGTGCAGGAGCTCGAGCGTAGGCCTGTCGAGGTCCGAACCGAACCCAAACATTTCGCTCGTGAGGATGCCGGTGAAGCCGAGTCCTTTAGGGTTCTCAGTCGCCAGTCGCCATTCGCAGCGGCCCTCAGGTTCTGTCCGCCGGAGCAGATGAATTTGCTCCTTCTCTTGCGCGACAATCACCAGCGGGTCGTGCGTGGACATAAGAATCTGGCTCGTGCCGAGGTCCTGTCCGCCGTCGTTCATGATGCGGCCTAGCAGGTCTAGGTAGTCGACTGACCAGTGCGGGTTCAGGTGGGTATCCGGCTCATCCAGCAGCACAAGAGAGTCGTGGGAGCGAGTGAAGCGGAGAAGCCCCAGCACGGTTAAGAGTTGCTGCTCGCCCTCGCTCATCTCCCGGAAGGTGATCGGCGTCCGCACGTGCTCCTCCCCGTCAACGACGACGCTGACCTTCACCTCTCGGACCATTCGGGAGAAGTCCGCACTTTCAAGCGCAAGAAAGAACGTTCTGGCGTCCGGATACTCATCCGCGAGGAGCCGTAAGTGGGCGGTGTCGGGTATAAGAAAGTGGAGCTGCTCCTCGCGCGTTTGGCGGTAGCCGTCGTCTATGCTTGCGTAAACTCTCAGCGGGGCGAGCGCGATGCGGCGCAGACGCTCAAGAAAGTGGCGCACGACGCCCGTGGCACCCCAGAAGGTGTTCGCATCCTCGCCCGGCCGGGCCCAATCGGGCTTCCGGATGACGAACACGGCGGCACCGAAGCCGACAATGCGCAGACGCTCGCGAAGGAAGCGGGCGATGAGCTCATCCTCCTTGTGGAAATATCCGAGCATGACATATTTCGCATGGTGGATACCGGCACAAAAGAAGCGGCGCTCGTCGAACAGACGCAGGATCTCGACCGGGTCGTCGGACGTGCTGTCGACGAGCCGGTGGTAGTGCTCGCGGTCAAGCGGCAGGAAGTGCTCGGCCATCCGGTTTGTAGGCCCGGAATAGTATCCGAACACAAATCGTGGGAGCGGAACCTCGTCTCGTCCAATCTTCCCGAGCTTACCTGCTTTATCGCCGGGTCGGGTTGCTTTAGCCGTTAGCTGCCTCTTACCTTCCGGCGTCCAAGCCACCTCTACCGTGCGACCTCCGATTTCGTAGCGAACGACGTATCCGAACGTGGTCGCGGGCAGCTTGCCGCGCGCCATTAGCAAGTCGCGAAATATAACGACCAGCGCCTCAAATAGGTTTGACTTGCCGGTGCCATTCCAGCCGAGCACGATGTCGATGGCGCGCTCCGGGTCGAAGTGGACGCCGTAGTTTCTCAAGTTCTTAAAGGCACTCAGCCAAAGGTAGATCAGCCGGAAGCGCTGTCCAGGGAGTCGCGGCTCCACCGCGGCTGTTAGAGATTGTACCGGCAGCGGCTGTCTGCCGCGCTCGCCTAGCGCCCGAAAGTGGTCGAGGAGCGCTGGCTGAGACAAAATCTCCTCGTAAAATCGGGCTACGTCTTCCGCATTGTAACCTGCCTCCTCGTAGAGGGCTCGGGCGTCCGCACCTGGGCCAAGCCCGGCGAGCGCCTCCGACAGCGACTTCCGCGTGGTTCCGTTCTCCGCCATCCCCGTCCTCCTGCGCCTTCCCCGCGCATCCCCCTTGGGGCCTTCGTCAAGCTCCGCCAGCGCCTCGGTGACTTCCTTCAAGGCGTCCTCGGCCGTGCCCTCCTCCGGGTCGTGCCGCACCAGCTCGCCGGCTGCGGCGCGCGAGAGGATCGCACGCCGCAGCGAGCCGATGCGGATCGGCATCTCGTCGGCGAGTGCCTCCGCGGCAGCAACTGCCGCCAGCGCCGCATCAAGGCGCTCGACGATCTGGTCCTGCTCGGTCTCCGGTGGGATCGGCAGAACGAACTCGGCGAGCTGCCTGGTCGACATATGCTGGATGAGGCTGCCGGTCGGTAGGCTCTCGACGAAGCGGCGGAAGCGCGGCGACTGCAAAGCATACAGAAGGAAGCGGGGCGCGACGCCGGTCGCGTCTAGGCGGGCAAGCCGTTGGTTGAGGATGCAGTCGTCCCCCTCGCCGGTCATGCAGACCCTGCCCAAAAAGTCGTCTTTCAGCGACTGCGCAGTCAGGTTCATGATGATCTCGCCCGGTCCGACCCGAAGGTCGAGGTTCCGCGCAGCGACAACCTCGGGCAGGTGCCTCGTCGCCGCCTCGGTCCAGTTGATCGTGCCGTCTGGTGCCAGGTTGCCCGGCCGCAGCAGCCGCACGCCCTCGTCGGAATATTGCGAGCTAGGAAAGGCACGGCCGTTCTGCGCAAAGCCGACCAGGGCCCAGGGGACGTGGAGCCAGCCCGTGGGCGTCATGTGGTCCCCGAGCGGCGCCACACTCGGCAGGACTTGGCCGGATGAGCGGGTACTCCTGCCCGTGTTGTTTCCTTGCCCACCGGCCACCTCGCGCCGGACAAGCTCCTCCGCGTGCGCGTGGCCGAGTTCTGATAGGCGCACAGACGAGTCGCCCGTCCAGGGATGGACGCCGCGCCAGTCCCTGGTCAGCTCGCCCGTAAACGCGCGCTCAAGGAGCGAGCGCCGGTAGGCGTCCGCCTGCATGCGGGCGTCGATAAGATTTGCTTGTGCCTCCTCAAGCCGGTCCAACAGGCTACGAATTTTTCGCGCGATCCTAGCCTGTTCCGCGAGTGGCGGGAGGTCGAGCTCAAATTTTGAGAGTGCTTCGTAGGAGACGCGTGGATAGAGGGACGAACTAGATGAAGCGGTCGCGAATGTGACAACGTCGTCGGCAAGTAGCCTGAGCGCAAGGAAGTCGGGGTCAACGCCGCGCAAGCGACGGAGCACGATGAATTCAGTGGAGCAGGCACCATCAGAGGTGGCCCGCCAGACCTTGTTCAGGTTGGGCCTAAGCCGGGCATAGAGAACATCACCGATCGTGAAGGCGGTCTTGTCACTCCGGATCACGCCTTCGGATTCGAGGGTCGAAATGAGGCGTCCCGTGTCGCGCTGGACGTCTTCTAGACCAACGTAGCCCCGTCCTCGCGCATCGCGCGCGATTACGCGCTCGCGCTTAGGCTGTGTGATTGCCCCGAGTGTGGTGCGAATCCACCCTGGGGGCGGGCCAGACTGACTCACGGCACAGCTTTCCGAGGGCTCCCGCCTGTTCTTTGCATCCTCCCAGAGCGCCCTCGCGCGTGATCCGGCCGTGGGGTTCGCGCCCTACCCGTTAGGGTGTGTGCCGCGGCGTTGGCAAGGTCCGACACTCCCTCGAGCGGACTGTGCCAGCGAGTCGTTTGAGCGGGGCCAACCAAGCACTGCTCCCGTTACCTCAGCGCTGTGCGGAGGGGCCGCTCCGCTCGCGAGCAGGTCGGCCACGTCCTTGGGCTTCAGCCGGGGGGACCACGGCGCTCGCGGTGGCGGCGGCCCGCGTATGTCAGAGGCGTGTCGTCCCTCTTAGGAACAAGGGTCACTTCCATTGGGCGATTTGCCCAAGACCGTCTTCTGAGAGAACCGCGCCTAGAAAGCCGCTTGCTTTCTCATGGTCGATCTCTCTTCGCCGCGCCCGAATTTCGTGCTCAGCTCTTGGTGATCCAGCTATGTCTTTGACCAGAATTAGCCCTACACCATGCCTTCCACATTCATCGCGGACACGACTTGCCTGCGCTAGATTCTTCTTCTCCCAGTCCGTCTTCTTCATAGGAAAAAGTACATAAGAGCGCGTTGCAGCGGCCGAGTGCGACAGAGCTTCAAAAACCCCGATCACGTTAGCGGCATCAGGCCGTTTGACCTCGAATGTAACAACATCGAATTCGAAGCCGATTGTCCATCTGAACTTCTTGTGAGAGACAAGGGTGAAGTCTGGACGGGTCCACTGTCCCTCGATTTTGGAGTCTTTACGTGCGGTTCTCTCTAGATAGAACTCACCTTCTTTGTAGCCCTCCGACTGCCAGAGTAGTTTTATACTCATCTCAACAGCGTCGTAGTAAGCTTCCTCGGAGACAACGAAGGGCCTTTTCACACTGAGGTAGTTATAGGACTCCCGGTGAATAACCTTACGGGATATGCCCTCTTCAACTGCTACGTTAACCAAGTCATTGTCGCAGGACACCTTGTTCTTCAGCGTGTTCAGCGTAATTCGCTCAGAGCCAAGCGTCTCCACAAGGAGAGCAAGGCATTCCAGGGTTCGCAATTCCGTCACTTGATGGCGACTCCACAATCTTGGACCGAGCGCGGACGCGTGACCAGCCGGGGCTCTCGCGCACTGCCGACACCATGCAGCAAGCGCCCCCGAGTGCTCAACTTGCTGAATCGCGAGAGCGGCCATGGGGGCTCGCTACCTGCGGGCAGGGCGCGCTTCCCGTAGCGAAACCGGGGAGAAGTTACCGCACAGGAAAGCCCGCAGCCGTTTTGCTGCGGCCGGGGATTTACTCCGGCCGGCATGGGGCACCGGCGTCTCTCCGCCGACGGCGACTTCCTGATGGCCGCCGCCTACCCTGACGGGCGCAGCTGGGACGTCTGCCGCGAGGCGGCCGACGCCGACGCTCGGGCGCGCATCGCGCCGAGCCCACGCCGTCGGCCGATCCTCCGCAAGGAATTATTGGCCCGTTCGTTCCACTGTAGAGGACTTGATGCTCGACCTGAACTCGGCGACGGCGGCGGAGTTCGACGCCATCCCGCAGCTGAAGGGCCACGGCTTCGAGATCGTCCGCTACCGCGAAGAGCGCGGTCGCTTCACGGAGGTGCGCCAGCTCGAGGAGGTGCCCGGCCTCGCGGGCAAGTGGGACGGGGCGGAGGCCGACCTGCGCGTCTGAGCGCTTCGCGGCGCAGAACGGCCCCCACCCGCGTGGTTGGGGACCGTCGTCTACGGTTCGATGTTCGCCTGGTTCCGCGCGGCTGCCGCCGTGCCCCGAGCCGGGGAGCGACACCAGTCGGCGGCGGCCCGCGGTTGCTCAGAAGCAACAGACGCTCGGCTGAAAAAGCGGCCCCGGACGCGCAAGCGCCGGGGCCGTGAGTTGCTTGCGCCTGGCGTTCGTCGCGCCTAGCTGCGGCCGACCTTGTACAGCGTTTCGACCACGGTGTTCGCCGTCTCGTCCGAAAGGGCATTCCGGACGCGGAAGATCAGCTTCTTGTTGGTCAGCGGTTCAGTGCTTTCGACGGGAGCGAAGGTGTTCGACCGCCACTCGCTGGAGTGGTTCCTGAGATAATACATACGCGCCCTTGCATCCCAGACATATTGCCCGTTGGGCGTCGTGACTCCGCAGGGGTTGGAGAAGAAATCCTCGTCTCGGTAGCGCTCCGACATGATGAGGCTGCAGGCCGTGCGAATGTCGCGGCCGTCCAGCATGTAGTGGAACGGCCGCAGCAGCTCTGCCCAGAACAGCTCGGCCGCTCTGCTCTCGAAAAGGCCGGTGCGCCGGTTGTAGAGGAAGACGAAATCTCCCTTCTGAGCCACCTCGCCTTCGGCGTAGTATCTCTTTAGCTGGTAATCGACGTTCCTGGCGAAGGTCGAAAGGAACGCCCCGCAGACGATCAGTAGACCGTCAAGCATTCTTAGCTGGTTGACGGTGGGTTCGGGAGCCATGAGCACCTCGAAAGGGTTTGAGTTCTGATCTCTCCAGTGACTCTCCGATGTAGGAAGCCACAATCCTCCCAATGCTAGCTTGCGCTGGCATGATGTCGCGCCAGGGCTGAAGCCCTGCCTGAATATCCGCGATCTCACGCGGACGTACTCGGTGATGGCTGCTCATGAAGCCATCGACACCGTCGATGAGACCGGCGTCTCATCTTCCGCTTCGCCACTTGCCGCATGCGCGAGTGACGGGGCAGACCCGGAGGTCTGGCGTTCTCCGTCGTGGCGGGGTGTCCGGGGCGGGTCCGCAAGAACGCGGCGGCCGGGCCTAAAGAAGCGCGTGAGAAAGTCCAGCGTCGAATTCCGAGGTGCCGCTACAGCCGCGAAGGTCCCAGCTAGCGACGATCACTGCCCCGTGTTCGCCTTCACTCGCGCGGCCACGAAAGCCTCCACCTCCTCCCCCGTGTAGCGCACGACCTTGGAGCCGAGCCGCACGAAGCGGGGGCCCTCGCCGGTGATGCGCCAGCGCTCCAGCGTGCGCTCGCTGACGGCCAGCAGGTCGGCCACGTCCTTGGGCTTGAGCAGGGCCGGCATGGCGCCGGCGGTCGCCGCGGCCGCTTCGATGGCGTCCGCCGGGGACGGGTGGGCGGCGCTGGCCTGCTCCGCCTTGCGCATGGCCCGCTGGAAGGAGGACTCGGGCGGCGGCGCGCGCGTGGAGGTGGCCGGGGCCGACGAGACCGGGGGCCGATTTGTTCCGAAGCGACGGGTGGTCGTCATGTGTGCGATCCCAAAAAAGCAACGGCCCGGGATGCGCGCGAGGCGCCCCGGGCCGTCTAGGTTGCTGGTCTGTGGTGGCGAGGGCCGAGCGGACTACATGTCCGGCAGCGCCTCGTTGGCGGCCTCGATGAGGCGCGCCGGCGCGAGGTGGGCGTAGCGCATCGTCATGCTGACCTGGCTGTGGCCGAGCAGCGTGCCGACTTCGTGCAGCGACCTTCCCTTGCCTACCAGGGTGCTGGCGAAGGTGTGGCGGAGGTCATGGATGCGCAGGTCGGCGTCGAGGCCGGCGCGCTCCTTGATCCGCCCCCACGCCTTCTTCACGTCGGCCATGGGCCGCCCCGGGTCTGCGCCCGGGAAGACCCACGGCCCCTCCGCCTCGTCCGCCATCCCGCGCAGGATGGTGAGCGCGGCGTCGGACAGCGGGATGTGCCGCCGTCGCCCGCTCTTGGAGACGGGCACCGTCCAGAGCCGACGCTCCCAGTCCACGTGCTCCCAGCGCGCGCCGAGCGCCTCGCCGCGGCGGGCGCCCGTGGCGGCCAGGAGCGCGATGGCGCCCGCGGCCGAGCGGTTCGGCTCGTCGCGCAGCGCCATGAAAAGCGCCCGCAGCTCCACCTCCCCGAGGTAGCGCTCCCGGCTGTGCTCGCGCCGCATCTCCGCGTGCTGGGCGGGATTGCGACCCTCCAGCACCTCCCACCTGATCGCCAGGTTGAACACGCGGCGGACAAACGCCGTGTAGCGGTTCACCGTGGCGTTGGAGAGCCCGTCGCGGCGCAGCCGGGCCTGGAGCTCGGCCACGTCGTGCGCGCGCACCTCGTCCAGCCGCCGCCCGCCCCAGAGCGCCTTCAGCCGCAGGCGGTAGAAGCCCTCGTGGTCGCGCACCGACCGCAGGCGCTCGCGCGCGTGCGGCAGGTACCTGTCCTCCACGAAGGCGCCGAAGGTGGGCGTGGCCCTCAGCTGGTCGCGCTCGGCGGCGGGGTCGCCGCCGAGGCTGGCCTGCGCCTTGATCTCCGCGGCGCGCCTGCGGGCTTGGTCGACGGTCACCTCGCCCAGGCGGCCGAGGCGCACCTCCCGCTGACGGCTACGGGCGTCGCGGTAGCGGACGTAGAAGCTGACCGAGCCGGAGGCCCAGACCTCCATGATGAAGCCGGCCAGCTTGTCGTCGAAGACGCGCAGCTTGCGCCGACCGGCCGGGATGTCCGGCGGGTTGGACGCAAGCCCACGCGAGATGGTGGGCATGTCGATCTCCGATGTGCTTGGGTCGTGCGCCGGCGGCGAGCGCGGGCGACAACGGGATGTTGCGGGCTCTGGCGCGCTAAAGCGGCCGGGCGAGCGGGGCGGTGTAGAGGGCGAAGGCGTTCTCGAACGTCGGCAGGCGGAAGCCCGCCTCCTCGTCCGTGCTCGGCGAGGCGAACAGCTCCAGGTCCAGGCCGAGGAACTGGCCCGCGGCGATCAGGCCGTGCGCGCCCGGCTCGAACGGCCAGACGGAGCACAGGAAGGCCGGACGCGGCTCCGACGGCGGCGCGCCGGCGGCGAGCGTGGCCTCGAGCGCGTCGCGGCCGACGTGAGGCCGCAGCGCGTCGAGCACGCCCATCCTCCCCAGCCTCCCGCCCGCGGGCGCGATGGAGAAGCAGGCCACTACACCCTGGCGGGTGAGGTGGTCGAGGAGGCCGGCGAGTTCGCCCTCGTCGGCGGGTGTCAGGTCGGCGTCGAGGGCGAGCACGGTGGCGCCGCGCGCGAGCGCGACGGCCACCACGCGCCGCCGGGCGGTGGAGTCAGTCATGGGCGTCGTCCTTGCTGGGGCGAGCCGGGCGGGGGCGACGCGCCCCGAGCCGAAGCTCGATCTTGATGAGCGAGAGGTCTGGCGCAGGGTCGGCCCGCTGGCCGGGTCCTGACGCGCGGTTGACGGTCCCGCGCGCCGCGAGGCGGAGCGCGGGCGCGAGCATGTTCGCGGCCACGGCGAGGGCGCCGGGGCCGGGCTTGGCGATCTTCATGGTGTCGGGGTCCTTGGGCGGCGGCTCGTGGCCGCGGCCGCCTAGCTACGGGGTGAACAGAATCCAGCGTCCGTCGGAGGGCTGGTTGACGGCCACCCCCTCCGCGACCCGGACGGCGAACAGATCGTCCTCGCCGTCGAGGTCGGCGATAGCGGCAAGCAGATCGTCGAGCGTGCTCACCTGACAGCCCAAGTCGGCGAGGTAGATCAGAAGGCGCCATGGGTCGTGCTCGCCCGCCAGCGCTAGCTGAAGGAAGAGGCGTGGCGACTCGTCATCATCTTTGTCTGTGAGGCGCCGACGGACGGACGCCCAGGATGGGTGCAACATGGCGGGCTCCGATTGCCAGCCAGCCCCATTATGAGGCGAGCGGGCGTCGCAGCGATGAAATGTGACTGGCGTCAGGGGTGCTCGCTAAAGTTGCAGAAAAAGTCTCGACCTCTCCGCTAGCCGAGCGCAGAGGGAAATCTGCAAGGTTCTCAGCTGGTTAGCTGTTTCCCTGCCTTTGGCGGTGAAGTGTACGGAGCGCCTGCGATTTGACGCCATAGAAGCGCTGGAATGCACGGAGCTAGTGCACTTCGGCGGCCCGACGACAGCACAATCCGAGCGAGCATCCTCCCAAATCTCCCTGGCCGGTGCCATTGCATGATGAGAATCCGCATGACATCTCGCATTCATCGGCGGCCCGAAAACTTTCGGGTTGCCGACAAGTCAAGCGAAACGTCGCAAGGATTGATCTGACTAGGTGCTGCGTGCAGCTCTTTGTCAGCGCGTGCCATCGCGGTCGTTCTTCTTGACTCAACCAAGGAGCGAGAGGCGCATTATGAGCGAGGAACAGGACGACCCAGGCGACGCCTGGAAAGACGAGGCTGAAGACGAGCAGGTCGCGGATGGTGACGCCGAGGATCTCGGGCAGGCCGACCCCGACGCGGTGGAAGCTTCGCCCGAGGAGGCTCCGCCCGTCACGCTGCCGGAGAGGAACGCTGAAGCCGCCGCAGCGTCCCACCCGGTCGTTGACGGAGGGAAGAACACCGACGTGCCCAGGGGGGACGGAGAGGACGCCCGCGTGAGGCCGCTGACCGTGCAGACCGCGCGGGACAGGGCGAAGGCGCTGACGCGCGAGGACACCGAGGAGATCGAAACGCTTCTGCGGGGATGTCACCAGGCGAAGTTCACGCCCGGTCAGGTCAAGCTGGTGGAAGAAGAGATCACGGAGGCGACCGGCTGGTCGGCCAGCTCCATGACGGCAATTTCAAGAGACCAGCGTGGGTTCAGGGAGAACCACGGGGTGCTCTACAGCAAGTTGATGGTCTCGACCGCCATCGTCGCCGAGTGGAAGGAGAGCTACACCGACGTCGTCTACGCCGACGGCGCGCTATACTTCTACATCTCGGACGCTCACAAGAACGCGGCGGAGACGCCGGCCGCTGAGCGCGGCTTCTACGTTCGGAAGACCCGCGAGGAGGCGGCCGCCTTCGTGTGCGAGTTCGCGGGCGAGCTGCCCATCGTGCCCGGCCGAACCGCGCGGAAGGAAATCCTCGAGACCGCTTGCGAGCTGATCTCCCGGGCCGCCTTCTTCGACTCGGCGCAGTCGGGCGTGAACACCAACGATTGCTTCGTCGCCTGGGACGAGACGGAGAAGCGCATCAAGTGCCTCCCGCACTCGCCCGCGCACAGAGCGCGGGTGAAGCTCGTCGTCGACTACCACGACGGCGCGGAGGCTCCCGTCTTCTTGGCTGGGCTGGCGAGGGTGCTGCGCGACCCCGCGCTCCAGCAGGTTGTGCAGGAGTTCTTCGCCTGCTGCCTCTTCGGCCTGAGGCCGCCCAAGGACGGCGAGCGGGGCGCGATGATCTTCATCGGCGAGGCGCGGACCGGCAAGACGACGATCATCCAGGTGCTGGAAAGCTTCTTCCCGCCCGAGGCCGTGTCGCACGTGCCGCCGACCGACTGGCACCAGGCGCACAGCCGCGCCCAGCTGGCCGGCAAAGTGTTGAACACCGTCACCGAGCTGCCCGGCAACAAGCTGGTCACGGGGGACAATTTTAAGCTCATCGTCTCCCGCGAGACCTTCAACGCGCGCTACCAGTACGAGAAGCCGTTCGAGGCGCGCTTCCCGGGCTGGAACGCGCTCGCCTGCAACGACGCGCCGCGCACGGACGACCAGTCGGAGGGCTTCGCCCGGCGCGTGGCCGCGGTCCCCTTCCGCCACCCGATCCCCAAGGACGAGGTCAGCGGCGACTTCCTCGAGACGGTGCGCCGCGACGAACTGGCGGGTGTGCTCCGGTGGGCGGCGGAGGCGATCCCGGGGCTGCTGGAACGGGGCTACATGGCGCTCCCGGAGGCGCACGAAGAGTGCCTGATGCAGATGCAGTTTCCCGGCGACCACGTCTACCGGGCGGCCAAGCTTGGCGTCATGAAGGAGGAAGGGGCCAAAATCTACACGACCGAGCTGCGGGCCCTGCTGCGCGAGGTGCACGCGGAGATGCACCTGGCCGGCGAGGCTGACGGAAACGGCGAGATGCGGCGGCTCTCGGCGTGGCTGACCAAGCTGTACGGCGCGGAGCGGAGCGCCTCCAACAACGACCCGTACTACAAGGGTGTGAGGCTGCGCGGGTGGCCGAAGGCGGGCGGCGGCGGCGGCCTTCTTCCGGTGTCGCCCCCCGGTCCGGGCCCCGGCCCCCGCGGCGGCCACGACAGCGCCCCCAAGCGCCTCGAGGCTGACGCCCCCGACAACCAGTTCGACGAGCCGCGCCGGCTGACGCCGGCTGTCGCCTGAGCGGATCGCAGCAACAGGGCGGAGGCGAGGTTCGCCTCCGCCCTTCTCTCGTCGGGTCGTGCGTCGCTTCGGCTACAGGACGCGGCCATGATCATACGTGCCGGACGTTCCACCAGCGTCGAACACCAGGCGATCGCCGACCTTACGGACAGTGCCCCGGTCATCACAGCCCTTGATGTCCATGCCCTGGACGGCCTGGGTGAGGCCGGCGGGCACGAGCACGTGGGTGCCCGGGCAGGCCGTGCCGCCGCCGATCACCACGTAGGCCACGCTCTCGTCCTTGAGCTCGAAAACCCCAACCAACGTCAGGCTGTCGTTTGCCTGCACGGGCTCGACACCGCCGCCCTCCGCGAGCTTGTAGCTTACCGGCTTGCCGTCCAGCGTCAGGGTGTCCACGCCGCCGACCGGCGTGATGCGGAACACGCCGTGCGCCGACGCGACCTCTTGCAGCGGCGGGGCGGCGCCGTCGCTGGTGGTGGTTAGGATGTCGGGGCCGCGCGGGGGCGTCGCCGGCGCGGCCGCCTGGGCCGGCGTGCCGCCGCCCGGGGGCGGGGTGGCCGAGGCCGATGGAGCGGCGGCCGTGCCCGACCGCCCGCAGGCGGCGGCCCCGAGCGCGAGAGCGGCCCACGCGGCGGCGGTCGTGATCTTGCTGGCCATGGTGATCGTCATCGTCCTCCCCATCAGAAGCTGGCCTGCACGGGCGCGGCGGAGCGCCGGGCCGCGTCTGCGGCGAAGCGGGCCCGGAGCGCGGCGGCCCGGTCGTCGTCGGCCCCCGACACCCAGATGGTCCGGCGCGCGGCCGAGGCCTCCATCACGGGGTAGTGCGCGTTGCGCGGGTCCTCGCACGCCGGCGCGCGCAGCGTGCACCAGCGCTGGTCCTCGGCCTCGCCGTTCGCGGGCGGCCCGTAGCGGGCCAGGAGCTGCCGCTCGAAGACGTCCGCGCCGACGCGGCCGGCGTCGGCGCGATAGGCGATCCACGACACGCGGGCCCCCTCGGGCAGGGCCTCGAACCGGAGCTCCACCTCCTCGCCCGGCTTGCGCCAGGCGCCCGACGCCGGGACGGTCAGCACCCGCCCCGTGTCGCCGCGCGTGGACGTGTTCCAAGCGTTGCGGACGCGGGTGTCGTACGAGGGCTGCAGGCCGAGCGCCCTGGGCGGCTCGAAGCCGGCGGCCTGCAGGGCGGCGTCCGCCTGCTCGGGTGACATGCCGACGCGCACGCCGGCCACGTCCATCAGCCGCGGGTCGCCGGGCCTGGAGGGGTCGAGCGGGCCGGCGCGGCTCATGTAGTCCAGCGGTGCCGATAGGTCGGCCACCGTCGCCCGCAGGCGGGTACCGGCGGACGCCTGCTGCGGCCCGGCGGCGAGGCGCCGGACCGCGTCCACCTGCGCGCCGGTCAGCGCCGCCGCGGGCGTGCCCGCCACGGCGGCTGCGCTCAGGCCCCAGGCCAACAGTCGGTTCGGTCGCATGCTCCCCCCCGGCGATGGTGTCATCACGCCCGGGCCGAGCGCTGCGCGCTCTCGACGATGCGGGCGTACATTCGGTCGAAGTCCGGGCGCGCCGCCGACGACGGTGACAGCGCCTCCAGGAAGGCGGTCAGCTGGTCAGCCTCGACGGTGCTCGCCGGTCTGGAGCCCGCCAGCACCTTGGCCGCGTGCAGCTTCACGCTGACCGCGGACTTGGCGGCGGCCTGTGCCAGACCCACGACCTCGACATCGAGCACCTGGAGTGCGGCCGCCGCGTCCGGCGCCTCGGCCTCGATCACCCTGACCGCCTGGTCGAGCAGGTCCTCGTCCGCGGTGCCGGACGCGTAGACGAGCAGCGCCATGCTGGCGCCGAGGACTGCGGCGAAGTGGTCGCCCTGCCGCTCCGCGAGCAGCGGCTGCGGCGGCGCCCCGTCCCGCGCCGTGGCGCGCTCGGTTTGAGGAGCCGCGTCCCGCAGCTCCTCGAACACGCGGGCGAGCGCCTGCAGTAGGTGGGCGATGTGCACCGACTTGAAGTCGGCCGGGGCGTAGAACTCGACGCCGGGCTCGAACTGCAGGTTTCCGCCCCTGGCCTCGATGCCGCCCGCGATCTCGACCAGCTCCTCCCAGCTGTAGTGGGTGCGCCGCGTCCTGAGCATCCACGGGTTCTTCCAGTAGACGCCCGACAGGGTCAGGCTCATGCCGTTCTCGGCGGAGCCGCCCGACGTGTGGCCCATGATGGTGGAGTCGATGATCGCGATGACGCGGTCGCGGGGGTCGACCCCGTGCGACTTGACCGCCGACGAGAGCCGCTTCTGGCTCAGGTTGCCCCCGACGTAGAGGCTGCTGTTGTTGTATGACGCGACGAGCTGCGCCAGGCCTTCGACGATCTCCATCAGGCGCGTCGCGCCTTTCCGCGCCGCGGCAGGCTGCGGCCGATGCAGGCGGCGTCAGCTCTCAGCGGCTCGGTGCTCGACCCCCGTGGCTTGCGAGCGCCAAGCCCGCCGGTCCTGCCCTGCATGCCTCCCCCACCTCCAGCTCTTGGGCCCGCATGGCCCCGCGGCACTCCTCGGGTGCCGACGCGAGGAGCTTAGCCAGAAACGCGGCGGAATGCTTCCAATTGGGCAGCAAAAGTTGACGCGACTTAGCAGGGGCCTCCCACCCTCGAGGTGCCGAGGCCCATGCGGCGGGAGCCGGTCACATCGCCTGCCCGCCGCGCGGTGGCGGAGGCGCTCGCCAGCGCCAGGAGGCGGGCCGGCCTGACGCAGCGGGCGCTCGCCGCCAAGCTGGGGCAGTTGCCGTCGACCGTGGCCAAAATGGAGATGGGTCAGAGGCGGTTGAACGTGGTCGAGCTGGTCCGCCTCGCCGAGGCGCTGGGCGAAGACCCGCGGACGCTGGTGACCGAGGTGGTCGAGGCCGTGACCTCGGCCAGTGGCAAGACGGGCGGTTCAGGAGGCTAGGAGCGCGGTCGTCGGCAGGTGTCGCGACCTAGACGCGCGTCCGCAGCCAGCTCGCGAGACCGAGGTCGACTACCAGCTCCGCGATTCGCCGCCCGTCCCAGACGTGGACGGCCTCCCTAGAGCTGCCGACCGCGCCCTGGGGCGAGTGCACGGCGAAGATCATCCTGGCGTACCGGCCGCGGGCGGCCTCGAAGCGGCCCACGTAGTCGTCGAGCACGCCCTGGCCGGCGGCGCTTTTGACCTGCACGTAGGCGATCTCCCCCGTTGCCGCGTTCTGCGCCTCCACGTCGACGCCCTCGCGCGTGCCCCCCAGGCGGGCGATCCGCGCCCACCCCGTGCGTGCCATGATCAGGTCGACGAGCGTCTCGAAGTCCTTGTCCCGCAGCCGCCGGACCACCCGCTCCACGGCACCGATGAAGGCGAGCCGGGCGGCGTCGGCCTCGGCGACGTCCGGGTCCTCCTGGCCCAGGATCACCCGGCGGGCCTCCGCGGCCCCGCCGGGCTCGCACACGGTCCCCCGGAAGCCGGCGGTCTTGACCACCACTCCCGGCAGCTCAGAGACGGCGAGGTGACGCCCTGCCAGCGACGTGTTCCTCCACGGGATCGCGCATCGCAGGCTGATGTGGCCGCGGGCGTCCGTCGACCTTTCGGCGCGCACGTCGAACTCGCCGCTGAGCGTGCACCACCAGAGACTGTCGTCCTCTATGGTGATCCATAGATACTTATGGCCTTCGATCAGCGTCCTGAGGGCGTTGTAGTCCTTTGTCGTGTGGTGATCCTTCCAGACCAGCTCGCCGACATTGCGCAGCTCGGCCTCCTCGTACTCGTCCCACCCCGCCTCAATCGTCGAGTGTGCCAGCGCCGCCCTCCACCAGCGGCCGCCTTCGCCGTTCTTGATGTAGCGAAGCGCAGCGGGGAGGCTGTCGGCCACGGCGTCTGAGGACGTGTCGGTCAGGTGGCCTGTTCCCCCGCTGCCTGTGCGAGCCCAAGCTCCCGGGCGATCCGCCTGATAGCCGCATCCTCGTCGCCCCGGAAAATGGGCATGGAGAGGCCCCGGTTCGACGCACGCTGGTATTTCTTCACCCCGATGCGCTTCAGCTCCGGGTCCTCAAGCAGCGCGAGCACCTTCACGTCGGGACGATTGAGGTCACGGACTTCGCGCTCAGCAAGCTGAGCCTCGCCCAGCCTCTCGCTTGTCGACACGAGGTACACCATGCCGCCGACGCCACCGGCGATCTTAGGGCGGACGACGAGATCAGAGGGGAACTCGGCCAATTCCTTGTCGTAGGCCTCGTCCTCCTCAATGTTGGCGACACCTCCCATCGCAGCTTGCATCGCAGCCACTACGTCCTCGCGAAACGTCGATTTTACGTTCTCGCGCGTGAAGAGCTGCATGTCTCTGACGCGGATCAGCGACGAGAGGAACGCCACCGAACGTTTCGCCGCGTCTTCAACGGGGAACTGGTCAGTCCGTATCTCGTAGCTTTGGACGTCGAGGAAGGCACCGCCCTGCTTAAGAATTGCCTCCAGTATTTGGGCGCGGTGGCCCTGGTCGATGGTAATGCCCTGGGCGACGAGGTGCGACAGGTAGGCCCCGTCGTCCTCAAGGCGAAATCCATCTCCCTCTTCGACCATGTAGAATTCGATCGGGTCGCCCGACGAGTCCTGGAAGACGCCTCCGATCGCGAGCCCCGCCGGCACGGCCCGCACTGACAAGCCGCTGCAAAAGTTGCGACAAAGAACGCCCTCAAGCGTCTCCGGGGTCATGGCTGCGGGCTGAAGAGAGAGAGTTGGCCGTCCGGCTCCACGTCATCCACAATGCGGAAGAAAGCGCGCGCCCGCGCCCAGAAGGTTGCCGTCGTCCACTCCGTGCTTACTCGACGGTGAGGCGCGCCAGCGGGCGGCACCCTGACCAGACCGTCCATACCACCAGGGCCCGTTTCGACACCGCCGCGCTCACAATGTGCGTGAACATGCAGGCCCTTGTGTGAAGCGTGGTCTTCCAGGCGTCCCACGACCGTCGGCCCATCCTGCGTGAACTTGATTAGGGTAGCCTGCCATTGCCCATATGCAGGCTTACACATGGCGACTAAGACGTAGTTACCGCCCTGCTCACCCTCAGCCTTGGCGCTCCTCCACTCCCAGCCGTTCTTCATCGGTCGGCTCTTGTCGTAAATGGGGCAGTGGCTCGGGCCCATGTCCTTCGACGACCACTGCGTCGACGACGTCATGCCCTTACGCTCACCCGCAAGATGGCGAACCCGCAACTCCAGCTCCCGCCGTCGCCGGCCGCGATCCCGCCTACGCGCTGGGCATGCGACCACCCGCCGTGCACCCTGCACGCGAGCGGTGCGGGCGCCTAGGGCCGCCGAGGACAGACGGCGGTGGTCGGCTAGAGACAGGCCCGTCATGTTCCTAGTCTGTTCTCATGCGGCCTGTGTCGCAAGTCCGGTGAGGAGCGCTCGAGTCTGCGCCCGTGTCACTTTCTCCGCGCTGGGCGTGTCGCCGAAAAGGCGGTGCCTTCGGCCAAAGTGAGCACCTCACCGCGGCCTGGCTCACCTCGAGGACTACAACCCGCAATCTCGGCGGTCCGCGACCTCTGCACCACCCCGACGAGCTGGTGGGGCTCAGCGCCGCCCCCCGGCTGCCGACGCGAGGGGCGACCGGCTCACCGGCCTGAACCGTGTTCGCGATGGGATCACCATGTTCGCGCGCCTGGGCCGGCGCGGGCTGCCGGACGGCGGTCCCGGAAGCGCCCGAGGAGACGACGCGCAGCCCGGGGCGCGCCCGCCTGAGCTGGCTCGACCCGCTTGCCTCCCCCTCCTCCAAGCGGGTCGGAGAACGTCTTCCGCGCCGGGAGGTGGATTTGTGCGCCTGATCTGTCCCTGTAGGACAGGTCTCCTCGCATGGCCGCGAGCGGCGACGCACCCCGCTGCGCTACACAGACGCCGAGCCTCTGCATTCCCTGCCTCCCAGGTCCGCATCGCGCCTCTACGACGCACACCGTCATCCGTTGATGCTGCGCTGGCTCTCGACGAGCAGCAGCACCTCGGAGCCGTCGCGGGTCGGCCGAGTCACGCGGAGCGCGTGGGCGTGGAGTCCGCAGCGGCACCGGAAGGTGACGTGGTGGAAGATGCGCTCCAGGTCGAAGTCCCAGACGCGCCGGAGCGTGGGCGCCCGCGCCACGTCCAGGTCGCGGGGCACCATGCACTTGCGGCACATGAGTTGGAGGCGCGCTCCGGGCGTCCCCGCCACCAGCGCCGGCGAGACGACCAACCCTTGGTGCAGGCACCTTGCCCGCGCCCCGTTCAGCACGGACCGCCGGGCAGGATGGGGCAGGGGGCCGGCCCAATCATCCGCCACTTGCGCCCGCGCGGCGGCGCGCCGCGGATGCGCTCGATCTCGTACCAGCCCTTCTCGCCGCTCCTCAACTCCGGCACGTCGGCCAGGTCGAACCAGATCCAGCGCCCCCGCCGCGCCGCCGGGCGCACGCAGACCAGGAAGTGCACGCGCTCGACCTGGACGACGCGGCGCTCCGGCACGGTCAGGCCCTGAGGCGCGAGGGCTCGGCCGCGGCGGCCGGAGCGTGCGCCTCCTCCAGGCAGTTCAGCAGCGGCTGCGTGTGGCGCACCACGCGCGAGAGGAGCTGCAGCCGGTCGACGCGCCGCGGCACCGGGAAGTGCACGTGCAGCTCGTCCATGCCGAGCTGGAGGGCCTCGACCCACTGCAGGTGCGCGGGCCCGGTCGCCTGGGAGATGTCGTTGGCTTGGCCGGCGAACAGCAGCAGGGAGCCGTGCTGCGGGTCGCGGCGGGCGAAGCCGTAGAGGCCGGGCAGGTGCAGGAAGCGGCCGTCGTGGTGCCCGAGCACGGCGAACGAGAGCCCTGTCCAGATCACGTCCACCCCTCCGCCCGACGAGAACGGAACAGGAACGACACGCCTGCCGCCAGAGGTCAACGCGCGGCGCTGAGCCGTCCACAGCCGCGTGCGCTAGGGTGGCTGCGCATGTGCAACGACTGCCGCAACCGCATCCCGCTCGACGCGCTCCGCGACAGCTTCCCCGGCCTGGAGACGCCCGGCGGCGCGCCCAACCTGGAGCCGCGCGACGACGTGCGGATCACGGAGGCCGCGCCGGTGGTGCGCTCCATGGCGGCGGGCGGACGCGAGCTGGTGCAGTTGCGGTGGAGCTGGCCGGGGCCGGGCGGCAGGCCCGTGTACAACTTCCGCTCTGACGGGAGGCGTTTCCCGAGCGGCCGGTGCCTGATCCCGGCGGACGGCTTCTACGAGTTCACCGATCCGGAGCCGCCCGCGCCCAAGCGGGCGCGCAAGACCAAGTGGCTCTTCACGATGACGGGCGAGCCCTGGTTCTGCATCGCCGGCCTGATCCGCCCTGGTGCGGCGGATGGGGCGGACGCCTTCGCCATGCTGACGACGGAGCCTGGCCCCGACGTGGCGCCCCTTCACGCGAGGCAGGTGGTCGTGCTCGCGCCGATCGACTGGACGCGGTGGCTGGACGGGCCTGAGCCGGAGGCGCTGCTGCGGCCCTCGCCTGCGGGCAGGCTCGCGGTCGAGCGGCGGGGGTGAAGGTCGCGACCTTCAACATCAACGGCGTCGTGAGCAGGCTCGCCAACCTGCTGCAGTGGCTCAACGAGGCGGAGCCGGACGTGGTGGCCCTGCAGGAGATCAAGTGCACCGACGCCGCGTTCCCGCGCGCCGAGCTGGAGCGCGCGGGCTACGGCGCGGTCTGGCGGGGGCAGGGGCCGCACCACGGCGTGGCGCTGCTCGCCCGCGACGCCGAGCCGGTGCTGACCCGCCGCGAGCTGCCCGGGGACCTCGCCGACCATGAGGCGCGCTACATCGAGGCGGCGGTCGGGGGCGTGCTGGTCGGGTGCCTCTACGCGCCGAACGGCAATCCGCGCCCGGGGCCCAAGTTCGACTACAAGCTGCGGTGGCTGGAGCGGCTGGCGGCGCACGCGGCGGAGCTGATCGCGACGAACGTGCCGGTGCTGCTGATCGGCGACTACAACGTCGTGCCGACGGACGGCGACATCTACGCCGTGCGCTCCTATCGCGAGAACGCGCTGCTGCAGCCGGAGCCCCGGGCGGCGTACGGCGGCCTCCTCAGGCAGGGCTGGACGGACGCCCTCGGCGATCTGCACCCCGGCGAGGCGACCTACACCTTCTGGGACTACAAGCGCGACGCCTGGGCTCGCGACGCCGGCTTGCGCATCGACCACCTGCTGGTCTCGCCGGCGCTGCTGCCTGGGCTGGTGGATGGCGGCGTGGACCGAGCCATCCGCGGGCGGCTGAACGCCAGCGACCACGCGCCTGCATGGATCGAGGTGGACCTGTAAGCCTCTGCAGCAGCCCGCAGGAGTAGGGAGCTTGCGCTCTCCCCGGCTGGCGAGGTCGCTGCGACAGGCCTAAGCCGCAGGCGTGCCGCCCCTCTTCACCATCGGCTACGAGCGCGCCTCCTCGGCCGAGGTGATCGACGCCCTGCAGCAGGCCGGGGTGGAGCTCCTGGTGGACGTGCGCGCCGTGGCGGCGTCGCGCCGGGCGGGCTTCTCCAAGACGGTGCTGCGCAACAGCCTGGAGGCGGCGGGCGTCGGCTACCTGCACCTGCGCGACCTCGGCACGCCCAAAGCGGGGCGGGAGGCGGCGCGGGCGGGCCGGTGCGAGGAGATGCGCGCGATCTTCTCCGGTTGGCTGGAGGAGCCTGCGGCCGTGGCGGCGTTGGAGCGGCTGGCGCTGGAGGCGGGGACGCGGCGCACGTGCCTGCTCTGCTTCGAGGCGGACCCGTCCTGCTGCCACCGGCAGGTGCTGGCCGAGCGGCTGGTCGCCCGGGCTCCGCGCACCGTGCACGACCTGATCGCCGCGCCTGCCCAGGTCGTCGCCGCCAGCCCGCCACGCTGACCCGATGGCCCGCGCCGCCCGCCTGAAGGTCTACCGCACGTCTGCCGGCTTCGACGACGCCTACGTGGCCGCGCCGAGCCAGGCGGCGGCGCTGAATGCGTGGGGCGCGCGCGGCGACCTGTTCGCCATCGGCGAGGCCGAAGTCGTGACCGACGAGGCGCTCACCGCCGAGCCGCTGGCGTGCCCGGGCGAGGTGGTGCGCCGCCCGCGCGGCGACATGGCTGCGATGCTGGCCGCGACGCCGAAGCCGAAGGCGGTGAACGAGGCGGCTGAGAATGGCGACAAGCGGAAGGGCAGGACGGATGCGCCGCCGCCTCCCGAGCTTCCCCCGCCGCCCGACCGCAGCGACTTGGACGAGGCGGAGACGGCGCTGGCGCACGCGCGCGATCGCCTCTCCCATGACCTGGACGCCCTCGCGCGGGAGCGGGCCGAGCTGGACCGGCAGGAGCAGCGCACACGAAGGGACGGCGAGGCCGAACTGAAGCGTCTGGAGCGCCGCAGGTCGGAGGCGGAGAGGACCTTCAGGAAGGACGGCGGCGAGCCCTGAGGCTCCGGCGACATCACGTCCCCAGCGGCGATGCGTCGAAGTCGGCGAGCAGGGCGGCCGCATCGTCGTAGAGCGCCGTCGCGCCGGCCTCGAGCAGCGCCTCGTCGGAGAAGCCGCCGGAGCGGAGCGCGACGGTGGCGACGCCGCACTTGCCCGCGGCCTCCACGTCGTAGGGGCTGTCGCCGACGGCGACCGCCCCGTTCGCGCTCACGCCCGCCTTCTTCAAAGCCATGGCGAAGATGTCGGGCGCGGGCTTGGAGGTCTCCACGTCGTCTATGCTCGTGCCCGCGTCCACGATGTCGGCAGCACTGAGCAGCCGGACGTAGTGCTCGAGCTCCTCCTTCGACGCGGAGGAGGCCAGCACGACGCGGCGGCCCGCCGCCTTGGTTCGCGCGAGCAGGTCATGGGCGCCGGGGAACGGCTTCACCTGGTCGAGGTACTTGGCCTTGAAGACCGCGCCGTGCTCCTCGCCGAGCGCCTCCGCCAGCTTGTCGTCGGCCCCGGAGACGAGCGCCGGGACCAGGAGGTCGGCGCCCTTGCCGATCTGGGCGTGGACCGCCTCGGGCGTCGTCTGAAGCCCTCGCTTGTCGAAGACCTGCATCCAGGCGCGCACGTGCAGATCGTTGCTGTCGGCGAGCGTGCCGTCGATGTCGAAAAGGACGGCGCGGACGGTCATCGACCGGCCAGGCGGGCGAGGTCCTCGGTCGCCGTCGGGCTGTCCTCGGCGATGGCGCCGATCCCGTGGCGGTAGGACAGCTCGCCCCCGAGCCAGGCTGTGAAGCCCAGGAGCGCCACCGTCGCCAGCGAGAGGGCCACGTCGGTGTCGTCCGGAGCGCTGCGATCGTCCAGCGGCCTGCGCGCCAGGTTGAGGGCCACGAGCGCCATGGCCAACACGTTGCCGCCGGCGTGGACGTGGGCGCTCGGCAGGCGGCGCGCCTGCTTGATCGACAGGTAGTCGACCATGCCGACCGCCGAAGCGGCTAAGCCGGACACAAGCCCGCCGAGCAGCAGGAGCCGACCGGCGCGAGACCAGAAGCGATCGCCCGTGGCGCGAGCTGCGAAGTCGGCGGCAGGGGCGGCCATGAGCGCCGCGACAGGGAAGGCCACGCTTACGGGATGCAAAGGGTGATGGAACACCGCAGCGGTGCTCTCCACGCCGCGTGAGTGACTCTTGCCCATGCGGCGTACTCCGGTTCCCAGCCGCAAGCGGTGACGCTCGCCGTGGTTCCGCTCGGTCGAGGAGCCCGTCAACAAGCGGACCTTCCCAACTTCGGCCATGGGTGG
>CAXTBN010000030.1:0-29636 GCA_964242895.1 uncultured Caulobacteraceae bacterium
CTCACCCCCAAGGTCCTCGTCGTCGGCGCAGGCCCCGGCGGCTACGTGGCCGCCATCCGCGCCGGCCAGCTCGGGCTCGACACCGTGCTGGTGGAGGGCGAGCGGCTGGGCGGCACCTGCCTGATCCGCGGCTGCATCCCGTCCAAGGCGATGATCCACGTGGCCAGCGAGGTCGACGCCATGCGCCGCGCCAGCGTCGCAGGCGGCCGCCACGGGGTGAAGCTGGCCGCCGCGCCCACCGTCGACATGGGCGAGACCGTCGCCTGGAAGGAGACGGTGGTCGATAAGCTGAACAGCGGCGTCACCAACCTCCTGCGCCGCGCCAAGGTGAAGGTCGTCAGCGGCTGGGGCGTGTTCGAGGACGCCAAGACGATCCGCGTCGGCGACACGGTGATCCGCGCCGAGAACGTCATCCTCGCGAGCGGTTCGCTCGCCGTCGAGCTGCCGCACATCCCCTTCGGCGGCGACGTGATCTCCTCCACCGAGGCCCTGACCCTGTCCGAGCTGCCGCAGCGCCTGGTCGTGGTCGGCGCCGGCTACATCGGGCTGGAGCTCGGCATCGCCTTCCGCAAGTTCGGCTGCGAGGTGACGGTGGTCGAGGCGCAGGACCGCATCCTGCCGCTCTATGACGCCGACCTCACCGCGCCCGTGCGCCGCTGGCTGGAGAAGAACGGCGTCACGATGCACATGGGCGCGAAGGCGCAAGGCTTCGAAGGCGGCGAGCTGGTCGTGCAGGACGCCGGCGGCCAGACCCTGCGCCTGCCGGCCGACAAGGTGCTCGTCACCGTCGGCCGCCGCCCGAACACGGCCGGCTGGGGCCTCGAGCACACCGGCGTGGCCATGGACGGCCGCTTCGTGCGCGTCGACGACCAGTGCGCCACCAGCGTCCGCGGCGTCCACGCCATCGGCGACCTCGTGGGCGAGCCGATGCTGGCGCACAAGGCGAGCGCCCAGGGCGAGATGGTCGCCGAGATCCTCGCCGGCCATCGCCGCCGCTTCGCCCCCGTCACCGTCGCCGCGGTCTGCTTCACCGAGCCGGAGATCGTCTCCGCGGGCCTCCTCCCCGGCGAACCGGGCGCGGACGGGCCGGAGGTGATGACCGCCGTCTTCCCGTTCCAGGCCAACGGCCGCGCCCTCAGCATGGAGGCCGGCGACGACGGCGGCTTCGTGCGCATCCTCGCCCGCCGCGACGACCACCGCGTGCTGGGCGTCCAGGCCGTGGGCGCCCACGTCAGCGAGATGTCGGGCGAGTTCGCCACCGCGCTCGAGATGGGCGCCACGCTGGAGGACGTGGCCGGCACCATCCACGTCCACCCCACGCTCACGGAGGGCTTCCACGAGGCGGCCCAGCGCGCCCTCGGCCACGCCATCCACATCTGAGGTCCCCCTCCGGACGAGGGTTGCGAGGGGAGGGGGCCTTGGCTAGAAACCGCCTCCCGCCGCGCGTCTCGCCAGGCCCGCGGACCGGTGAGGAGAGGTGGCGGAGTGGTCGATCGCGCACGCTTGGAAAGCGTGTTTAGGTGAAAGCCTAACGAGGGTTCGAATCCCTCTCTCTCCGCCACCGGCTGTCATGACAGAGACTAGAGAGCAACAGGGATCGCGCCGGTCTCCCGCACCACTCGCACCGTGCGTTGTTCGGGGTCGGCAGGGTCGAGGATGAACGCGCCGCCGGCGGCGTTGGCCTGCAGGTAGGCCACGTGGGCTGCGGTGATGCGCTGCCCGGGGATCAGGCGGGGCACGCCGGGAGGCGCCGGCGCGATGATCTCGGCGGCGATGCGGCCCTCCGCTTCGTCGTAGGACACCATCTCCGTCTCGGCGGCGAACGCCTCGCAGGCGGGCGCGGCCATGTGGACGGTGAGCGCCGACAGGCGGGGCGCGTCGGCCGTCGCCTGGGCCGCCGTCGTCGGCTTGCGGCCGCGCCGATGAGCCGCCAGCGCGGTCACGGCGTCGAGCAGTTGGGTCGTGTCCCGGGCCGTCACGCCGACGCTGAAGACCGCCAGCAGGCGCCGGGCGTCGCTCAGGGCCATGCTGACGTGGTGGTGTCGCGTCAGCCAGTCGTCCGCCTCGTAGCCGGTGAGGCCCAGCGCGGAGATGTCGATCAGGACCTTGGTCTCATCCAGATCGTGGGCGCCGACGGCGCCCGTCACCTCCCGCCCCATCACCTGCACACCGTCGACGGCGGCGAGCTTCGCCCGGGCCCTGCGGGCGCGGCGGACCACCCGCGCCCAGATCGCCTCGCCGTGCAGGGCGTGCTCACGTCGGGTGGCGTCGAGGCTGGCCATCACCGCGATGGACGGGCTGGTGGTCTCGAACAGCTCGTAGGCGAGGGCGAAGCGGCGCGGGTCCACGCGATCGCCCCGCAGGAGGATGACCGACCCCTGCGCCAGGGCGGACATGGTCTTGTGCACGGAGCAGACCGCGACGTCGGCGCCCTCGCGCATGGGATTAGCCGGAAGCAGCCGCGAGAAGCCGTAGGCGGCGCCCCAGGCCGCATCCACGATCAGCGGCACGCCGCGGCGATGGCAGAGCTCCGACAACGCCTTCACGTCGCTGGTGACGCCGAAATAGGTGGGGCTGACCACGACCACCGCCTTCGCGGCGGGCGCGGCGTCCAGGGCCGCTTCGAGCGCCGAGGGCGTCACCCCGTGCTCCACGTCCCAAACCGGGTCGACGCGGCAGGGTGCGACCCTCACGTCCAGCCCGGCGAAGACGGCGGCGGAGAACTCGGCCTTGTGACAGTTCTGGGCGAGGATCACCGTCTCGCCGGGCCGCGCGACGGCCGCAAGGGCGGTGTGCAGGCTCTGGGTTGAGCCGCCGGTCGAGAAGCGGCACAGGTCCGCGCCCCAGGCCTCGGCGGCGAGCGCGTGAGCCTCCTGCACGACCTGACCGCGCTCGGTGCGGTCGTCCAGACCCTTCGGCGTGAGCACGTCCGCCTCGAAGGCGCGCCGGCCCACGAGCTTCAGCACGTCGCGCGTCACGGCCCGCCCGGCTCCGTGCCCGGGTGCGCCGAAGCCGGAAAGGATCGTCCGCTCCACCTTGCCGAGGGCGTCGATGATGGGCGCTGCGTGCTGGTTCATGAAACACCGAACGCTCGGGTGGCGGCCCTTGTCGCATCGGGCGTCACCAGAATCGGGAACCACCGTCGATACGGGCGCAGGGCGGCTTTACACCGACGTCCGGACCGCATGGACCCGAACGCGTGTCGGGGGCGCTCAGCAGGCCGCCTTGTCGACGCGAGACATCAGGCTCTTGAGCAGGTCGGCCATCACCTGCGGCGTCTCGATCGGCGGCAGGTGCCCGCAGTCCGGCACGATGTGCAGCTCCGCACCCGTGATCCCGCCCCTGATCTCTTCGGCGAAGGCGACGGGGGTCATGGTGTCCTTCGCGCCGACCACGACCAGGGTGGGAGCGGTGATCGTCGCCAGCACGGGCCGCAGGTCGGCGCGGGCCAGCACCGCCTCGTTCTGCCGCACATAGGCCTGTGCGCCGATGCGCCGGGTCATCTCCTCGAGTTCGGCGTGCACGCTCGGATCCGCGTCGGCATGGACCATGGCGCGGATCGCGGGCGCCGCAAGGGCGGTCAGGTCGGACGCCTGCAGCATGGCGGCGTTGACCATGCGCCGGTAGGCCTGCTGCTCCGGCGTGTCGGGCCGCGCGCTGGTGTCCACCAACGCAAGACCGCTCACCCGCCCTGGGTCGGCGCGCATGATCTCCAGCGCCACCATGCCGCCCATGGACACGCCCGCGAGGATGAAACGCTCGGGCGCTTCGGCGAGGATCGTCGCGGCCATGCCGGCCAGCGTGTCGTCCCGCAGGGTGTCGCCCACCATGCAGCGGACGTCTCCCCCGAGCGCCGCGACGGTCCTCGCCCACACGGCCGCATCGCTGCCGAGGCCGGGGACAAGCACCAGATCCTGCATCGACGTCACCTCCGATAGGCAGGCTACACCTTCGAGCGTGGTCGAAGGCCAAGACCCGTGAGGATCGGAGCGTTCGCCGGGCGCGCCGCACCGGGCCGCTCGCACGTCCGCTGACCGGAGCCGGGCCGACGTCGGCTCATCGCTTTCACCAGTACAGCTTGATCGCCGGCTGCGCCGAGCGACGAAGGGCTCCGCTGAGCGCCAGGGCGGCGGTGCGCCAGACGCCGAACAGCTCGACGAGGTGCGCTTCGTACAGCCCGGCGTACGCCAGCTTGGCGCCGACGCCCGACACGCGCAGGTCGCCGCCGCTCGGCGCGGGCACGTCGCCCACCGCCGATCCCTCGCCCAACGACACCAGGCTGCCCTTGTACCTGTACCTGAAGGGCAGCGCGTCGCGTCCGCGCAGCTGTCGCGCGAGGGAGCGCGCGAGGAGCACGGCCTGCTGGTGCGCCGCCTGCGCGGTCGCGCCGACGACGCCGCCGCCTTCGAGCGGAGCGGCCGCGCAGTCGCCGAGGCCGTACAGGGTGTCGAAGGCGCTCCCGTCGCGCCGCAGGACCCGCAGCTGCGCGTCGACGGCGATGCGGCCGTTCCTCTCCAGCCGCAGGTTCTGGATCGGCTGCGCCAGCTGCTGGGCCTTCACGCCCGAAGCCCAGACGACGAGGTCTGCGGCCACGTCTGGGCCGCCCTCCACCGAGACGGCGTCCGCAGCGACCCCCACCACCTTGGCGCCGAACCGCATGTCGACGTCGTGGGCCGCCAGCATGTCGCGGGCATAGGCCGAGACGCCGCGAGGCGAGGCGGGCAGCGGCCGGTCGGCGGCCTCCAAGAGCGTGATGCCGAGCTGTCCGGCCTTCAGCAGGCTGAGGTATTGCGACAGCCGACCCGAGGCGTTGCGCAGCTCCGCCGCGAGCTCGACGCCGGTCGTGCCGGCCCCGACGATCACGACGCGCAACTGAGCCTGCACGCCGGCCTTCACGCGCGCCGCCCGGGCCAGCAGCGCGCGGTGCAGCCTCTCCGCACCGGTGGGACTGTCCAGCGTGTAGCAATGATCCCGCACGCCGGGCACGCCGAAGTCGTCCACGGTGCTGCCGATGGCCAGCACCGCCGTGTCGTAGCTCAGCGTGCGTGCGGGCAGGAGATCGTCGCCCGATGCGTGCGCCACGTGATCGTCGGCGGGGTAGGGCGTCGCGGCGATCCCAAGCTCACCGCGCTCGGGGTCGAGCCGCTCGACCTCTCCGAGGACGAACTCGAAGCCGTGCCGTCGCGCCTGCGCGGCATAGCCCGCCTCCTCCTGCGCCGCCACGAGCAGCCCGGCGGCGATCTCGTGCAGCCGCGGCTTCCAGATATGGGTGGGGCGCCGATCGACCAGCGTCACGCGGGCGCGGTTTCCCGGCCGCGTCAGTCGCGCCAGCCGGATCGCCAGCTCCAGGCCGCCCGCACCTCCGCCGAGGACGACGTAGCGCGGCGGCGTTCGCGTCCGGACCATCACACGCGACCCTTCACGACGTCGCTGAGCACAGTGAACATGGAGCGGATCCTCGACTGTCCGCTACTGTATGTCTGCTATCCTGAGTGCGGCCAAGTTCCGCTAGGGCGCACCACGTCTACGCTTGGCCGTCAGCCGGCAAGTGGGGCTCTGCCGCAGTCACGCGGCCGAACACCGACAACAGTTCGGCGGCGGTGGCTCGCGAGAGGGCGCCGCCGGCGACCTCCTCCTTGGTCCAGAGCCACGTGTGGCTTGGGTCGTCCCGCATGGACCACCCGGGGAACAGGCGCTCGGCCACGGGGCGTCGGTAGAGGAGCTGGACGTCGACATGGCGATCGTCCTTGCGGATCCGCGCGAAGGTGGCGTCCACCGCCGGCCCCGGCCCTTCGAGCATCTGCAGGTAGGCGTCGGCGCGGCATATGAGCGCCCCGGTCACGTCATCCCGGCGGTTACAGCGACGGGCGTCGCTGAGGATGCCGTTCAAGGCTCCCTCGTCGAACCCGAAGGGGTGCGACGTGTAGATGAGCTGAACAAGCTCCATGCTGAACCCTCGACCCGCTCTCTCGCTTGCGGATCATGTGACCATGGATTGAGCGGTCGACGCCAATCAATCGTTCCGCTCTCACGTCTGACCGTCCATCGACCGCGCCCTCCCGTGGGAGATGTCGGGCGGCGGGGCGGCGGGCGTCCGCCGAGGATGTACGTATCCGGACCGCGAGCGAGTGGTGGGTTCGGCGCGCGCCGGCCTCAGACGTCGTCCCATGGCGGAGGCAGGCGGCCCGACTTGAAGAGCACGACGGGGTTCTCGTCGTAGTCGCCCATCTCGACGTCGGCGGACACGCTGTAGGCGATGACGCCCTCGCGCGCCGGGGCCAGGCGCTCCGCCTTCCGCGCGGCCTCCGCGGCGTCTTTGCAGCCGACCGCCTGCTCCGCCCTCAGGCCGTTTCCCCGGCCCGCGACGTAGGCCTGGACGATGTGCACGGTCTCGCGCGGCATGGCGTTCGATCATCTCCCGTGGAGGGCGGTGGAGCCATCCTCCGACCGGGGGGCGAGCCCCGGCTCCGCCGACGCGTTCGGCCGACGGAGCGGCTCGGGACTGGTCTACCGCCCCTTGGCGGGGGACGCGGGCAGTCCCTTGGTGCTTGGCTGCGAGGCGTTCGGCTTCGGCGCGGCCTCCTTCTTCGGCTTGCCCTTCGTCTCTTTCATCGCGCGATCCTCTCGTTCTGCTCCGCAACGCGCCGGCTGCTCCGAGGCTGCCGAACCGAGCCGCCCGCTCTCCCGGCGCCCATGACCGGACGGCGCTCTCGGCCGCGTCCTCGCAGCTCGGCGCTCCGCCGCGCCGTGCTACACGGGGCGACGGTCCACAGGTCCGTACGATGGTTGCCCGCGACACACCCTCAGCCTCGTCCCTCTTCCGTGGCCGATCATGATCCCGTGGGTCCTGCTGGCCGCCGCCGTCGCGCCGGGCGGCGCCGAGCTGACGCTGAGGCGGCGGGGCTCCGAGTTCTCGATCATGGTCGGGAGCGACGAGCTGATGAACAGCCGGCGGGGCGGCTCGGAGGTGGCCCTGGGCGAGATCGCCTGTCAGGGGCTGCGGGGCGCGCCGACGCCCCACGTCCTCATCGGCGGCCTCGGCATGGGATTCACGCTGCGGGCCGCCCTCGACGCGCTGGGTCCTCACGCGACGATCACCGTCGCCGAGCTCGTGCCGGAGGTCCTCGCCTGGGCGTGCGGGCCGCTCGCGGACGTGTTCGGTGCGACCCTGGCCGATCCCCGCGTGCACCTGGTCCAGGGCGACGTCGCCGCGCTCATCGCCTCCGCGCGCGCCGCGTACGACGCCATCGTGCTGGATGTAGACAACGGGCCCGACGGCCTCGTGCAGGCGGCGAACGGCGGGCTCTACGACGAGGGCGGACTCGGCGCGGCGCTCCGGGCGCTCAAGCCCTCCGGCGTGCTTGCGGTGTGGTCGGCGTCGCAGGATGCGGCGTTCAGTCACCGGCTGACGGCCGCGGGCTTCAAGGTGCGCGAGCACACCGCGCGAAGCGGCCGTCCGAGCCGCGGCGCCCGGCATCTGATCTGGACCGCGCAAGCGCCGCCTTAGCCGCGGCTCTCCACGGCTGACGGCGAGGTGCGCTTCAGATTGAACATTCGCCGTTGCGCGCCTCGCGTCGTGGTGCTGCAGGGGTCTGGGGACCGGTCCTCGGGCTGATCCCAACTCGACTCCGTCAGTCGGTGTCGGCGACGACACGCCGACGGTGAGATGCGACGACCGCCGGCTCCACGCCTTGACCTGTGCGCCGCGGCGACGCCAAGGACCACGCGCATTCGGGCGGCGAGGGCGGGCGACGATGCGGGTCTGCAGCACGCCACGGCCGTGGCCGAAGACGCTTGCGCTGCGCGTCCGGGTCTCCGCGGGACTCGCGCTCGCCGTCCTGGCGCTGGGCTGGCTGGCGCCCGAGAAGGCTGCGGCTCAGGCCGGGAGCGCCGACTCCCGCGACCCCGCTGTCGCGCCGGCCGCGCCGGCGGATGACGAGCGGGCGGCCTTCCACGCCCAGTCGACCTTCGTGATGCAGGGCCACGACGCCTTCGACTCCCCCTATCGGGGCGCAAACAGCCTGAACCCCACGGCCAACGCCCGCGAGACCTGGGACGTGACGCTCTACGGCGGCGTGCGGCTGTGGCGGGGGGGCGAGCTCTGGATCGACGGCGAGGTGGACCAGGGCTTCGGCCTGAGCGACACGCTCGGCGTGGCGGGCTTCCCGAGCGGCGAGGCCTACAAGGTCGGGGCGGCGACGCCCTACTTCCGCGTGCAGCGCATCTTCGTGCGCCAGACGATCGATCTGGGCGGCGACGAGGAGGCGGTCGCGGGAGACTTGAACCAGCTGGGCGGCCATCGCACCGCCGACCACGTGACGATCACCGTCGGCAAGTTCGCCGTCAGCGACATCTTTGACACCAATAAGTACGCGCATGACCCGCGCAACGACTTCCTGAACTGGACGATCATCGACGCGGGTACGTTCGACTACGCGGCCGACTCGTGGGGCTACTCCGCGGGCGGCGCGGTGGAGTGGGCGCAGGGCGCATGGACGGGACGGCTGGGCGCTTTCCTGCTCTCCGACGTGCCGAACAGCCCCGACCTGGACGTGCGCTTCAAGCAATTCCAGCTGGTCGGCGAGCTGGAGCGGCGCTTCGAGCTCGCCGGCCATTCGGGCGCGGCCCGGGTCACAGCCTTCGTGAGCCGAGGGCGGATGGCGCGCCTGGATGACGCGGTCGCGGCGGCGGCCGGCACGGGTGCGCCGCCCGACGTGGCGGACGTGCGGCGATACGCCAGCCGGCCCGGGTTCAGCGTCAACCTCGAGCAGCAAGTCACCTCCGACCTCGGCGTCTTCGCGCGGGCGGGCTGGGCCGACGGCCGCTTCGAGGCCTACGAGTTCACCGACGTGGACCGCAGTCTCTCGGGCGGCGCGTCGCTCAACGGCGCACGCTGGTCGCGCAAGGACGACGCGATCGGAGTGGGCGGCGCGGTGAACGAGGCTTCGCGCTCACGCGAAGCCTACCTGGACGCCGGCGGCCTGGGGATCCTCGTGGGAGACGGCCGGCTGCCGCACCCGGGCTCGGAGAAGATCGTCGAGACCTACTACCGCGCCCAGATCAACGCGCACCTGCAGCTGTCGGCCGACTACCAGCACATCTGGGATCCGGCGTTCAACCGCGACCGCGGTCCGGTGGACGTCGTCGCGTTGCGCGGGCACGTCCAGTTCTGAGGGCGGCTCCGGAGCGGGTCTGACGAGCGTGGGCCCGCGTCTCACGGCTGGAATCGGTAACCCACCCCCGTGATGGTGAGCAGATGCCTCGGTTTGGCGGGCTCGGGCTCCAGCTTCTGGCGCAGGTGCTGGATGAACACGCGCAGGTACTGGACGTCGTTGACCTGCGCCGCGCCCCAGACCGCGGTGAGCAGCTGGGCGTGCGTCATCACCTTGCCGCCCGCCGAGGACAGTTGGGCCAGGAGCGCGAACTCCCGGCGCGAGAGGCTCACCTCGACGCCGGAGCGGGTGACCACGTGGCGGGCGAGGTCGATCTCCAGCTCGCCGGCGCGCACGACGGGGCTGCCCGCCTCGCGCGTCGCCTTGTTTCGAAGCGCGGCGCGCAGGCGCGCCAGGAATTCACCCACGTCGAAAGGCTTGGAGACGTAGTCGTCGGCCCCGAGGTCCAGGGCCTCGATCTTGTCCAGCCCGCGGTCGCGGGCGGACAGGATCAGGATCGGGCCGGAGAAGAAGGCTCGGGCGCGTTCCAGCACCGTTTTGCCGTCCATGTCGGGCAGGCCGAGGTCGAGGACCAAGGCGTCGGGCGGGCGCGTGGCGAGCTCGTTGAGGCCGTCCGCGCCGGTCTCCGCGCGCACCGGCTCGTAGCCGGCCGCCTCCAGGGCCGGGCCGATGAAACGGTGGATCTGCGGCTCGTCGTCGACGACGAGGATGCGCGGGAGGGAGGCCATCCCGCCTTCTAACCCGCGGCGCGCGCCGGCGGCGCCTTCGGCAGGCTGATCAGGATGCGCGTGCCCACCATGCCGCCCTCGCCGTCGGGATGGATGGGGCTGGCCGCGGCGATGCGGCCGCCCATGGCCTCCACGAAGCCCTTCGAGATCGACAGGCCCAGGCCGATGCCCTTGCCGCGCTCGCGCGACCGGTCGGTGGGCGCGTCCACCCGGCGGAAGCGGTCGAACACGCGCTGCAGGTCGGGCGTGGGGATGCCTTTGCCCTCGTCCTCGACGGAGACGACCACGTTGGCGCGGTCCTCGTAGGCGGCGATCTCGATGGGCGAGCCGTCCGGACTGTAGGCGATCGCGTTCTCCAGGATGTTGACCACGGCCTGTTCCAGCAGCGCCGGGTCCAGCTCAGCCAAGGCGAGGTCCGTGGGGAAGTCGCGATCGAGGGTGCGGCGACCCATGCGGCGCTCCACGCGCGCGACGGCGGCGGCGAGCACGTCGCGGACATCCACCAGCTCGCGGCGTGGCTTCAGCGCCTCGCCCTCCAGGCGGGTCATGTCGAGGAGGTTGCCGACGTAGCCGTTCAGCCGCTCGGCTTCCTCTCGGATGGAGAGGAGCAGGTCGGCGCGGGTCGCCTCCGGCATCTTGGCGCCGAGCTCGATCAGGGAGGAGGCGGAGCCCATCACGGTGGCCAGCGGCGTGCGCAGGTCGTGGCTGATGGAGTTCAGCAGCGCGCCGCGCAGCTGGTCCGAGCGGCGGGCGGCCTCGCCCTGGGCCTGGGCGGCGGCGAGGTCGGCGCGCTCCAGGGCGACGGCGCCCTGGTCCAGCAGGGCGGCCAAGAGGCGGTCGTCCTCGGGCGCCCGGTCGGCCAAGGCCTCCACGCCCGCGACGCCGGCCCGGCCGCGCACGCCGTCGAGCGGGCGGAATGTCCAGCCGATCTGCGGCAGGGTGCCCGTGCCGCGGCCGGCGGCCTCGCCGCGCTCCCAGGCCCATCGGGCGGCGGTCATCTCGGCGGTGGAGAGCACGGGCTGGACGGGTGCGCCGGCCGCGGGCGCGAGCTCGCCGCCGCGCTCGGCGTCCGGCAGAAGCACGAGCGCCTCGCCGCCCGCGGCGGCGCTGGCCTGCTCGGCGAGGGCGCGAGCGGTCTCCTCGCGGGTGGCGGCGCCGGAGAGGCGCCGGCTGGCGGCGAGAAGGGCGGCGACCGCCGACGCACGGCGGGCGGAGAGGCGGGCGGCGTCGCGCACCCGGCCGGAGAGCCAGCCCGTCGCCGCCGCCACGGCGAAGAAGATCGCGAAGGTGATCACGTCCGACGCGTGGCCGATGATGAACGTGAAGCGCGGCGGCAGGAACAGGAAGTTGTAGGCGAGGATGGCCAGCAGCGCGGCGAACAGGGCGGGGCGGAAGCCTTTCAGCAGCCCCGAGACGAGGACCGCCGCCAGGTAGATCATCCCGAGGTTGGCGCTGGCTGCGACCTGATCGAGGCCGGCGGAGACGCCGGTCGCGAGCGCCACCAGCGCCGTCACGGTCGCGTAGTCGGCCCAGGCCGTCGACGGGCGGCGCCCCTGAGCCTTCGGCGGCGACGGGGCGGGTTCGGGCGCGCCCTCGGTGACGAAGTGCAGGGCCGCGCCGCCGGAGCGGTCGAGCAGCGCCTGCGCGAGGTCGCGGCCCAACAGGCGCTGCAGGCGCTGCGGCCGGGACTTGCCCAGCACGATCTGGGTGACGTTGTTGCGCCGCGCGTAGTCGAGCACCGCGCCGGGCAGGTCGTCGCCGGTGAGCACCAGGGTGGAGGCGCCCAGCTGCTCGGCGAGCTTCAGCGCCTCGGCGAGGCGGCGGCCCCGGTCGGGCGACGGCGCGGCGCGGTCGGAGAGCTCGACGGTGGCGACCGTCCAGGGTGCGTCCGTCATCAGGTCGACGAGGCGGCGGCCGGCGCGCACCAGCGCAGGCGCCATCGTGTCGCCGGCGACCAGCACCAGGATGCGTTCGCTCGCCGCCCAGGGCCCGTCGATGCCCTGGCGCCGCATGTGGGCGGTGAGCTGGTCGTCCACGCGCTGCGCGGCCCGGCGCAGCGCCAGCTCGCGGAGGGCCGTGAGGTTCTCCAGCTTGAAGAAGCGTTCGGAGGCCAAGCGCGCCGTCTCCGGCACGTAGACCCGGCCGGTCTCCAGGCGCTGGCGCAGCTCCTCCGGGGTGATGTCGACCAGGCGGATCTGGTCGGCCTCGGCGAGGGCGTCGTCCGGCACGGTCTCGCGCACGCGCACGCCGGTGATCTTCCAGACCACGTCCACCAGGCTCTCGAGGTGCTGGACGTTGAGGGTGGTCCACACGTCCACGCCGGCGGCGAGGAGCTCGGCCACGTCCTGCCAACGCTTCGGGTGGCGCGCGCCGGGGCCGTTGGAATGGGCGTACTCGTCGACGAGGATGAGGGCGGGCTTGCGCGCCAGGGCCGCGTCGAGGTCGAACTCCATCAGGGTGCGGCCGCGGTGCTCGATGGGGATGCGGGGGAGCACCTCAAGGCCGTCGAGCAGGGCCTCGGTCTCGCGCCGGCCGTGCGTCTCGACGAGGCCGACCAGCACCTCCCCGCCGTTCGGGCCGCCGTCCGCTCGCCGGCGGCCCGCGGCGGCGAGCATCTCGTAGGTCTTGCCCACCCCCGGCGACATGCCGAGGTAGACGCGCAGCCGGCCCCGCCCCTCGCGCCGCGCCTGCGCGAGGAGGGCGTCCGGGTCGGGCCGGGTCTGCGAGGGCGGCGTCAGCGCGGGCTCACCACTTCTTCGAAACGCCGACGTAGGCCTGCACCCCGGGCGTGGCGCGATTCAGCCCGAAGTTCAGGCCGGCGTCGAGCTGCAGGTGTTTGGAGACGCCCCAGGCGAGCGCGACGTCGGCCGAGGTCTGGTTGACGGTCCTGGCCGGGTCGAAGTTCCAGTCCGTCCACAGCTCGCCGTAGAGCGTCAGGTCGTGCGGAAGGCTGTAGCCGAGGTTCACCAGCTGGGCGGTGTTGGCGTGGCGACCGTCGCCGACCGAGTCCTTCAAGGCGTCGACCTCGGGCACGGTGGTCAGGGTCAGCTTGTCGCTGAGCTTGTAGTTGACCGGCAACAGGAAGCCGCCCTCCCACGCGCCATCGCCGATCCCCAGCCGCGCGGTGGGGGCCTTGACGTAGGGCAGGGCGGTGATCTGCAGCTTGGCGTCGCCGACGTTCAGGAAATTCCACTTGGCGCGCAGGAAGAGGTCGCCGACGCCCGTCAGGGTGGAGGACGGCTCTCCGGCGGCGCGGCTGCGGACGACCTCGTAGGGGGCGATGTTCACCTCCACGTCGACGTCCTTGGCGAGGCCGTACTTCAAGGTGGGGTTGGTGATCAGGTAGGTGTCGGTCCGGGAGCCGTCGGCGTGCAGGAAGGCGCCGTTGAACAGGTCGGACTCCACCTGCCAGTGCCCCGGCTCCACCACGCAGGCGAAGTTCGACTTGGTGGGCCGGTCGGTGCAGATGGCGGGCAGATCTTCCGAGGCGGCCGCTGACGGCGTCGCCGTCGCGGGCGGGGCCGCCGTCTGGGCGTGAGCGGCCCGCCCCGTCAGGAGAAGCGCGGCCGACAGGAGTGCGGCGGGGACGACGGCCCGCCCGGCGGGTCGGGTCATGACGTTGCTGCAGGTCACGGGGTCACCTCCGGCGAAGCGGCAGACGCGCGTCGAGCGCGCGGTTGACGGCGAGGACGTTGACGTGCGGCGCGCCGAAGACGCCGAGGGTGCGGCCCTCGGCGAGACCGTCGATCACCGCGCGCACGGCCTCCGGCGAGGCGCCGCGGGCCGCAGCGATGCGGGGCGTCTGCAGGGCGGCGTTCTCCGGCGACACGTCGGGATCGAGGCCCGAGCCGGAGGTGGTGACGGCGTCGGCGGGGATGGCCGCGCCCGGCGCCTCCACGGCCAGCCTGCCGGCGTCGGCCTTGACCCGGTCGGCGAGCTTGGGGTCCATCGGTCCGAAGTTCGAGCCGCCGGACGAGGTCGGGTCGTAGCCGGTCCCGGCCGCCGAGGGGCGTGGGTGCAGGTATTCAGGCCTGGCGAAGCCCTGGGCGATCAGGGCGGAGCCGACCACCCGGCCGGCCGCGTCGCGCACCAGCGAGCCGTCCGCGGGCCCCTTCATCAGCGTCTGGGCCGCGCCGGTGACGGCCAGCGGGTAGAGAAGTCCGGTGAGGATCGTCATCAACGCGATCATCACGAGGGCGGGGCGGACGTGGGCGAGCATGATCGCTTTCCTCAGGCGAGGTGCAGGGCGGCGACCACGAGATCGATCGCCTTGATGCCGACGAACGGCGCGACGACGCCGCCCAGGCCGTAGATCAGGAGGTTGCGGCTCAGGAGCGCGCCGGCGCCCACGGCGCGGTACCTCACGCCGCGCAGCGCGATCGGGATCAGCGCCACGATCACCACGGCGTTGAAGATCACCGCCGACAGGATCGCGCTCTGCGGGCTCGAGAGATGCATGACGTTCAGCGCGCCGAGCGCGGGCAGGGCGGTGACAAAGATCGCCGGGATGATGGCGAAATACTTCGCCACGTCGTTGGCGATCGAGAAGGTGGTCAGGGCGCCGCGGGTGATCAGCAGCTGCTTGCCGGTCTCGACGATCTCGATGACCTTGGTGGGGTCGCTGTCGAGGTCGACCATGTTGCCGGCCTCGCGCGCCGCCTGGGCGCCGGTCTGCATGGCCACGCCCACGTCGGCCTGGGCCAGCGCCGGTGCGTCGTTGGCGCCGTCGCCGCACATGGCGACCAGCCGGCCGCGGCCCTGCTCCTCGCGGATCAGGCGCAGCTTGTCCTCGGGCGTGGCCTCGGCGAGGAAGTCGTCGACGCCCGCCTCCGAGGCGATGGCGGCGGCGGTGACGCGGTTGTCGCCGGTGATCATCACCGTGCGGATGCCCATGCGGCGCAGGTCGGCGAAGCGCGCCTTGATGTTGGGCTTCACCACGTCCTTGAGGTGGATCACGCCCACGAGGCGGCCGTCCTCGGTGACGGCCAGCGGCGTGCCGCCCGAGCGGGCGATGCGGTCCACGGCCTGGGCGAGCTCGGCCGGCATCTGAGCCCTGTCCAGGCCCAGCGACGCCAGCACCGCATCGACCGCACCCTTACGCCAGGCGCGGCCACCCGCCTCCAGCCCGGATTGGCGGGTCGTGGCGCTGAAGGGAATGGCGTTCGCGCCCGCCGGCATGTCGGACCGCACCCCGTCCACCGCCGCGAGCTCGATGATCGAGCGGCCTTCGGGTGTTTCGTCCGCAAGGCTCGCCATCATCGCCGCGCGCAACGCGACGCCCTCGGGCAGGCCGGCGGCGGAGACCACTTCCGTCGCCATCCGGTTCCCGAAGGTGATGGTGCCGGTCTTGTCGAGGAGGAGTGTGTCGCAGTCGCCCGCGGCCTCCACCGCTCGGCCGGAGGTCGCCAGCACGTTGAACTTCAGCAATCGGTCCATGCCCGCGATACCCACCGCGGAGAGCAGGCCGCCGATGGTCGTCGGGATCAGGCAGACGAACAGTGCGCCCAGGACCATAGGGTCCAGCGTCACGCCGGAGAACTTGCCCAGGCCGAGCAGGGTGACCACGGCGATTTCGAAGACGAGTGTCAGGCCCGCCAGCAGCACGGCCAGGGCGATCTCGTTGGGCGTCTTCCGCCGGTCGGCGCCCTCCACCATGGCGATCATGCGGTCGAGGAAGCTCGAGCCCTGGGCCGCGGTGACGCGCATCTTGATCCAGTCCGACACCACCGTGGTGCCGCCGGTGACGGCGGAGCGGTCGCCGCCGGACTCGCGGATCACGGGCGCGCTCTCGCCGGTGATGGCCGCCTCGTTCACCGAGGCGACGCCCTCCACGATCTCCCCGTCGGCCGGGACCATGTCGCCGGCCTCCACCAGGATGAGCTGGCCGACCTGCAGCTGGCTGGCGGGGGTGGGCGTGGTGCGGCCTGTCGCAGGGTCGACGATCAGCTTGGCTTTCGTGTCGACGCGGGCGGAGCGCAGGGCGTCGGCGGCGGCCTTGCCCCGGCCCTCGGCCACGCTCTCGGCGAAGTTGGCGAACAGCACGGTCGCCCAGAGCCACAGGGCGATCTGGACGGCGAACAGCGGCGCCTTGCCGTTCAGGAAGACGGCGACGGTGGAGAACGTGGCCAGCACGGCCACCACCTCCGTCGCCAGGATCACGGGGGCGCCGGTGAGCGCGCGGGGGTCGAGCTTGCGGAAGGCGTCGGAAAGGGCGCGGCCGAGGATCGCCCCTTGCGACCCCTGCGCCGTGACAGCGGATGCCATGGTTCGGGTCCTTCTGGGAGCGCGTCAGCGGGTGGCGGCGAGCATCTGGAAGTGCTCGACCAACGGTCCCAGCGCGAGGGCCGGGAAGAACTGCAGGCCGCCGAGGATGAGGATCACTCCCACCACGAGCCCGATGAACAGGCCCGTGTCCGCGGGCAGGGTGCCGGCGGTGGGCGCGAGCTTGGGCTTGGCCGCCAGCGATCCGGCCACCGCCATCACCGGGATCATGTAGCCCCAGCGGCCGATCGCCATGGCGATCCCGAGCGTGGCGTTCCACCAGGGCGCGTTCGCCGTCAGGCCGGCGAAGGCCGAGCCGTTGTTCGCCGTGGCGGAGGTGTAGGCGTACAGGACCTCGGACAGGCCGTGCGGCGTGCCGCCCGGTGCGGAGACGCCCTTCAGCGCTTCGGGATAGACGGCGGTCACGGCGGCGAAGCCCAGGATCGACACCGTCATCACCAGGGCGGAGATCATCACGTACTTGATCTCGCGCGCCTCGATCTTCTTGCCGAGGTACTCGGGCGTGCGGCCGACCATCAGCCCCGCCACGAACACCGCCAGCAGGGCCATATGCACCATGGCGTAGAGGCCGGAGCCGTCCCCGCCGGGCGCCAACTCGCCGAGCTGCATCAGGAATATGGCCGCGCCGCCGCCCAGCGGCGTGAAGCTCTCGTGCACGCCGTTGACTGCGCCGTCGGACACGGCCGTGGTCACCGAGGCGAACAGGGCGGTGGAGGCGGCGCCGAAGCGCGTCTCCTTGCCCTCCATGTTCACGCCGGCCGCCACCTGGGCGGCGTGGGCGAGGGCGGGCGTGGGCTGCGTCTCGGCCGCGTAGATCGCCGCGGCGCCGGCGGCCACGATCAGCAGGGCCGCCGCCGCCAGGGCCCGCGCCTCGCGTGGCGCGCCGGCCGTCCTGCCGAAGGCGAAGAAGGTGGCGAAGGAGACCACCAGCATCGAGACGACCTCGATCAGGTTGGTCCAGCTGTTCGGGTTCTCGAACGGGTGGGCGGAGTTGGCGTTGAAGAAGCCGCCTCCGTCTGTGCCGAGCTGCTTGATGGCCTCCTGGCTGGCCACCGGGCCGACGGCCAGCGTCTGCCGGGCGCCCTCCAGCGTGTGGGCGTCCACGTGGGCCGCCAGGGTTTGCGGCACGCCCAGCGCCACCAGGGCGAGGGCGGTCAGGAGCGACAGCGGCAGCAGCACATAGAGCGTGATGCGCACGAGGTCGGCCCAGAAGTTGCCGAGCGTCGCGCCGCGGTCGGCTGCGAACGCTCGCGCCAGGGCGGCGGCCACGGCGATCCCCACCGCCGCAGAGACGAAGTTCTGAACCGTCAGCCCGGCCATCTGCGCCAGGTGCCCGAGCGTGCTTTCGCCGGCGTAGGACTGCCAGTTCGTGTTCGAGACGAAGCTGATCACGGTGTTGAACGCCAGGTGCGGGCTCATGCCGGCGAAGTGTTGCGGATCGAGCGGCAGGAGCTGCTGCACGCGCAGGAGCGCGTAGAGCAGGAAGAACCCCGCCGCGCTGAACGCGATCATGGCCAGGGTGTAGACGGTCCAGGTCTGCCCCATGTCGGGATCGATCCCGGACGCGGCGTAGAACAGCCGCTCCACGGGCGCGAGCCAGCGCACCTCGCCCCGCCACACGCGCGCCATGTAGTCGCCCAGCGGCCACGCCAGGGCGACGGCGAGCGCCAGCGTCAGGGCGATCTCCGCCCATCCTTGCCAAGTCATCGGGTGCGCCCGCTCAGAACTTGTCGGGGCGCACGAGGGCGGCGACCATGTACACGGCGACCCCGAGGGCCGCCGCGGCGTAGCTCAGCGCGAGCACGTCAGAGCCCCCGCAGCACGGCGAGATACCCCGCCAGCAGCGCGAAAATGCCCGCGCCGAGCGCCAGGAACACGAGATCGCCCATGGATCACCTCCGGACGAGGTGATTAGGCCGGACCCCCATCAAGGATCGCCGTGGGAGATCGGCGACGGCGTAAAGCCCGCATAAAGACGGCCCGCTGAGAGGCAGCGGCACTGACGGCTGATCGCCTCCGTTCGACCCAGAATGCAGCACCTGGTGCGCGAAGGGCGATGCGCCTTTCACGCGACGCTCGACGTCGACGACCGATCGCACGTGGGGAGCGCTCGTCGGTCCGTTCCAGCCGCCTGCGGGGGAGCGGACGTTGACCCGCGCGGGGGGGTTGCTACAGCCGGCGCCGCGATGCGCAGCCGGCGTCTTGCGTCCACACCGCCGCTTGAAGGTTCCGCCTTTGCCCCGAGCCCTCATCACCGGGATCACCGGCCAGGACGGGGCCTACCTGGCCCAGCTGCTGCTGCAGAAGGGCTACGAGGTGTCCGGCCTTGCGCGGCGCACCAGCAACGGCGGCTTCCACGACGGGCGGCTGCGGTGGCTGGGCGTGATCGGCGAAGTGCGCATCGTCGACGGCGACCTGACCGACCTCTCCAGCCTCGTCCGCCTGTGCCAGGAGCTCGAGCCCGACGAGGTCTACAACCTCGGCGCTCAGTCGTTCGTGGGCACCTCCTGGCACCAGCCGCTGCTCACCGCCCAGGTCACCGCCGTGGGCGTCGCCAACGTGCTGGAGGCGGTGCGGCTGGTGCGGCCGCAGGCGCGCTTCTACCAGGCCTCCTCGTCGGAGATGTACGGCCGCATCCAGGAGGCGCAGCAGTCGGAGCAGACGCCCTTCTATCCGCGCTCGCCCTACGCCGTGGCCAAGCTCTACGGCCACTGGATCACGGTCAACTACCGCGAGAGCTTCGGCCTGCACGCCTCCTCGGGCATTCTGTTCAACCACGAGAGCCCGCTGCGCGGCGTCGAGTTCGTCACCCGCAAGGTCACCGACGCGGTGGCGCGCATCAAGCTCGGCCTGCAGCAGAAGCTCTCCCTCGGCAACATCGAGGCGCAGCGCGACTGGGGCCACGCCCGCGACTACGTCGAGGCCATGTGGCTAATGCTGCAGCAAGAGACGGCCGACGACTACGTGGTGGCCACCGGCCGAACCACCACGGTGCGCCGCATGTGCGAGATCGCCTTCGCCCACGTCGGCCTGAACATCGACGACCACCTGTTCATCGACCCAAAGCTGTTCCGCCCCGCGGAGGTGGACGTGCTCCTGGGCGACCCCGCCAAGGCCGCGCGCGTGCTCGGCTGGCGGCCCAAGACCAGCCTCGAGGACATGATCGTCGAGATGGTCGAGGCCGACCTGAAGCGCCTGCGCCCGCTCGCGGCCTGACCGTGGCTGTGAGCCACCGCGCCCCGGTCGTCCTCCTCACCGGCGGCCGCGGCTTCGTCGGCTCGGCGCTGCGCCGCGCCCTGGCCGAGCGCCGGCCGGACTGGACCGTGGTCGATCCGCCCGGGCCGGAGGCGCGGGGCGGCCCGGAGCCCCTGCTCGACATCCTCGACGCACCAGGGCTGGAGGCGTGGATCGCGCGCGTGCGGCCCGACATGGTGGTGCATCTGGCCGCCATCGCCGCCGTCACCGCCGGCGCCCGCGACCCGCGCCTCGCCTGGGAGGTGAACCTCACGGGCACGCTCAACCTCGTGCTCGCCCTGCAGCGCCGCGCGCCCGCCGCCCACCTGCTGCACATGTCCAGCGCCGAGGTCTACGGCGCCAGCGCCGCCGAGGGCGTGCTCACCGAGCGCTCGCTGCTGCAGCCCCTCAACCCCTACGCCGCCAGCAAGGCCGCCGCCGACCTCCTGGTGCGTCAGGCCGCGGCGCAGGGCCTCGCGGCCACGGTGCTGCGACCCTTCAACCAGATCGGCCCCGGCCAGTCCGACGCCTTCGCGCTCCCCAGCTTCGCCGCGCAGATCGCCCGGATCGAGGCGGGCCTGCAGCCGCCCGTGCTGTCCGTCGGCGCCCTGGACGACGAGCGCGACTTCCTGCCCGTCGACGACGCCGTCGACGCCTACGTCCTGGCGCTCGACCGCCGCGCCGAACTCCACGGCGCCGTGCTCAACATCTGCTCCGGCCGCCCCCGGCCCGTCCGCGACGTCCTCCACCAGCTCCTCGCCCTGTCGCCAGCCGCCATCGAGGTCCGCGTCGACCCGACCCGACTGCGCACCGCACCCTCGCCCCGCGTCCTCGGCGACAACACCCATGCCCGGCACCGCCTCGCCTGGACACCAGAGCGGACGCTCGGACCGGCGCTCGAAGCGCTCCTGGAGGAACAGCGCAGCCTCTTCGGTGAGCGCCGTCCGGCGTCGACCTGACGTTCGAGCGTGACGGACCGTCTCGGCCCGAGGCGAGCCGGGGCAGGGGACCCGTGCACCTCGCCGCGCGCGCCTTTTCTCCGGACACGGCGTGATGTAACCGACCTCCGACGGCGTAAGGGACGGGCGACACGTGGAAACCCGCCCTCTGTTCGGTCTCGCCGGCGTGGTCGTCGCTGTCTCCTTCGCCGAAATGAACGACCAGGTGGTGGGGCTGGCGCTGCCCGACATCGCGGGCGGGCTGGGGTTGGGGCAGGACGCGGCCTCCTGGTTCCGGACCCTCTACCTGCTGGGCTACATCCTGGGCGCCGTGGTCGGGCCGTCGATGGCGGTGATCTTCAGTCCCCGCCGCTTCCTGCTGGGCGGGGTGGCGCTGGCCTGCGCCACGGCGCTGCTCACGCCGCTCTCCAACAGCTTGCCGCTGCTCTACGGCTCGCGCGTGCTGCAGGGCGTGGCGGAGGGGGCGATCATATCCAACCTGATCTCGGTGGCGCTGCGCGTGCTGCCGCCCGCGATCCGGCTCTACGGGCTGGTCTTCTACGCCCTGACCGCGACGGTGATCCCGGCGCTGGCGACCACGGTGGCGGCGCTGTGGACCGACGTGGTCGACGACTGGCGCTTCATCTTCCTGCAGTCGCTGCCGCTTGCGGCGCTGGCCGCGCTGCTCCTCTGGTACGGCATGCCGCGCCAGCCGCCGCAGTGGGACAAGCTGAAGACCTACGATTGGCCCGGTGTCGCGCTGGGCGCCGTCGGCTTCGGCGCGCTGGCGGTGATGTTCGGCGAGGGCGAGCGCTTCGACTGGTTCAACTCGCCCAAGATCTCGATCTGCGCCTTGCTTGGCGCCGTGGCCGTGCCCCTGTTCGTCTGGCGCGAGCTGGTGGCCAAGCCGCCGGCGGTGGGGCTGTACCTGCTGGCGCGGCGCAACCTGCTCTACCCGGCCGTGGCGCTGGTGCTGTTCATCGTCATCGGACTGTCGGCCTCGCAAGTGCCGATCACCTTCCTGCAGGAGGTGCAGGGCTACCGGCCGGAACAGGCGCAGGGGGTCACGCTCGTGATCGCGCTCAGCCAGTTCGCGCTGCTGCCGGCGACTGCTTGGCTGCTGGACCACGCATGGGTGGACTCGCGAGCCGTGGGCGCGGTGGGCCTGCTGTTCATCGTGGCCGCCTGCGTGCTCGGGCTGACGCTGAACGCCAGCTGGAACCGCGACCAGTTCTTCGTGCTGCAGGCGCTGCAGGCGGTGGGGCAGCCCTTGGTGGTGATGCCGCTCCTGATGACGGCGACCAACGTGCTGACGCCGGAGGAGGGGCCGTTCGGCTCGGCGCTGGTCAACGCGCCGCGCGCCCTCGCAGAGGCGGCCGGCGCCGGGCTGCTCACGATCATCATGCGCTACGGGGGAGCCCTGCACCGCACGCGCATCCTGGAGACGCTGGGCGACAACCGCGTGGCCCTGGAGCAGAGCGGCCGTTTGCCCGGCGTGTTGTTCCAATCGGGCCCGATGCTCAGAGGCCCGCACTTGGACGCGGTGAGCGCGCTGGACGCCCTGGTCCGCCAGCAGTCCATGACGCTGGTGACCATCGACACCTACGCGGTCATGGCCGGGCTGGCGCTGCTGCTCCTGGTGCTGCAGATCACCGTCCCGCAGAGGACATACCCGCCGCGCATCGCGCTGGCCGGTCAGGGCTGAGCGACGTGGCGGGAGACGAGGGCGAGGACCTGAAGGACGACCGGTCCTACCGCGCCGAGCCCGATCCGCGGCTGAAGGATGAGGGCGGCGGCTCCAGCGGGGGTGGCGGCGGCGGCTCCGGCGGCGGCGATAAGAAGGCCGGCGACGAGAAGAAGTCCGGCTCCCCCTGGCCGTGGATCGCGGCGGGCGTGGTGGTGGTCGCCTTCGTGGTGCTGGTGCTCTGGGTCATCTTCGCGCCGCACCGCCGCCAGCGCACCTCAGACGCCTACGTCACCGCGCACTTCGCCGTGGTGGCGCCGCGCGTGGCTGGGCAGGTCGCGGCCGTGCCGGTGACCGACAACCAGCGCGTCCGCGCCGGCGACCTGCTCTTGGCGCTGGATCCGCGCGACTTCCAGGCCGCGCTGGAGCAGGCGCGGGCGACGCTCGCCAGCGACACCGCCCGGGTCGCCGAGGCCCAGGCGCAGGTGCTCCGCCAACCCGCGCTGATCCGCGAGGCGCAGGCGCAGGTCTCCGCGGCGCAGGCGCGCCTGCGCCTGGCGCGGGCGGACAGCGCCCGCTTCGCCGACCTCGCCTCCACCGGCGCGGGCACGGTCCAACAGCACCAGCAGGCCGACGCCACCCTTGAGCAGGACCGCGCCTCCCTGGTGCAGGCGCAGGCCGAACTCACGGCGCAGCAGCGCCAGCTCAACGCTCTGCAGGCGACCGCCTCGGCCGCACAGGGCCGCACGCTGGTGGATCGTGCGCAGGTGGATCAGTCCGAGCTCAACCTGAGCTACACGCGCCTGGTCGCGCCCATCGACGGGGTGGTGGACCAGCGGCAGGTGCAGGTGGGCAACATCGTCAGCCCGGGTGCGGCGGTGATGACGGTGGTGCCGCTCGACGGCGTGTACGTGCTCGCCAACTACCGTGAGCTGTCGCTGAGGCACATGCGGCCGGGGCAGCCCGTGCGCGTGCATATCGACGCCTACGACGTGGACCTCGCGGGCGTGGTGGACAGCCTGCCCCCGGCCTCCGGCTCGTCCTACTCGCCCATCCCGGCGACCAACGCCTCCGGCAACTTCACCAAGATCGTCCAGCGCCTGCCGGTGAAGATCGTCTTCCGGCCGAACCAGCGGCTGACCCGCCTCGTGCGCGTCGGCATGTCGGCGGAGACCAGCGTCGACACCGGGCTGGAGGACGTGGTGGCTGAGCAGCGGCGCCAGGACCTGCGCGTGACGGGAGGCGGCCGCTGACGCGGCTTGGCGCCCGGCTCGCCGCCGTGGCCGGGCTGGCGGCGCTCGCGGCCGGATGCACGGTCGGTCCGAATTTCAAGCCGCTCGTCACCGCCTCGCCTCCGGCGTACGCGCCCGAGCCGACCGACACGCCGAGCCGCACGACGTCCGGACCAGTCGACGAGACGTGGTGGGAGCGCTTCCGGGACCCGGAGCTGACCTCCCTGGTCGGCCGGCTGGTGCGCCAGAACCTCGATCTCCAGACCGCGGCCGAGCGCATCCAGCAGGCTCGCGCCGCCCGCGCCGTGGTCCGCTCGCAGGGCCTGCCGCAGGTGAGCGGCGACGGCCGCTACGTGCGCGAGCGCGAGAGCAAGAACGGCCTCGCCTCCCTGACCGAACCCGCGCCGGGCGCGCCGTTGGAGTTCGACTTGGCCCAGCCCATGCTGGCGGCGAGTTGGGAGCTGGACCTGTTCGGCCGCGTGCGCCGCGCCGTGGAGTCCGCCGACGCCCAGCGCCAAGCCGCCGTGGAGGCGCGTCGCGGCCTGGCGCTCGCCGCCCTGGCCGATCTCGCGCAGACCTACATGCAGCTGCGCGGACTGCAGGCGCGCCAGACGGTGGTGGAGGCGGTGATCCGCCAGGCCGACCTGCGCCGCAAGCTGGTGCGCGACCGCTACCGCGACGGCGTCGCCACCCTGGCCGACGTGGCGCAGGCCGACGCTCAGGCCGCGGCGGTGGCCGAGGGCCTGCCCGACCTGCGCGAAGGTCAGGCGCGCGCCGTGAACGCCCTGGGCGTCCTCCTGGCCGAGCCGCCCCGCGCCCTGCAGGCGGAACTGACCCGCCCCGCCACGCAGCCGCTGGTCCCTCCCGCCGTGCCGACCGGACTGCCCGCCGAACTCCTGCGCCGGCGCCCCGACATCCGCGAGGCCGAGGCGCGGCTGCACGCGGCCACGGCGCAGACGGGCGTGGCGGTGGCCGACTTCTATCCGCAGGTGACGCTCAACGGGACCTTCGGCTTCGAGTCGCTCGGCACGGACCACCTGTTCGACTGGGCCTCTCGCGCCTTCGTCGTCGGCCCGACCGTCACCGTGCCGCTGTTCGAGGGTGGGCGGCTCAAGGGCGTGCTGGAGCTGCGCCGCTCGGCCGAGCGCGAGGCGGCGCTGCAGTACCGCAAGACGGTCCTGCAGGCCTGGCGCGAGGTCGACGACGCCATGACCGCCTACGCCGAGGTGCAGCACCGCCGCGCCGACGTCTTCGCCACCGTGCAGGCCGACCAGGTCTCGCTCCGCGTCGCCGAGCGCCGCTTCCGCGACGGCGTCGACACGCTGATCGACGTCACCGTGGCCCAGGCGGACCTCCTGCGCGCGCAGGACACCCTGGCCCAGACGCAGGCCGACATGACGGTGCGCCTGGTCGACCTCTACCGATCGCTGGGCGGTGGGTGGAGCGCGGCGACGGGAGGGTGATCTCTCCAAGGCAGGACTTGGCTGGGTCGCCCTTCCGAGCCCCCGCCTCACGCAAGCTGTCGGAGCTGCGGCGCGACCAGCTGACCCAACCGCCGGCGATCACACGATGAGCCGTCGCAGCGCCTGCGCGCCGGATCGGCTGACCTGGATCTGCTCGCCCGTCGTCATGTGGGCGACCAGCCGCCCCGCGCCGGCGGGTTCGGCGCGGGACAGGCGGCGCAGGTTGATGATGGCGGAGCGGTGCACGCGCACGAAGCTCGCCGCATCGAGCCGCGCCTCGAACTCGGCCAGGGACAGGCGCACGAGGTGGCGGCCGCCGAGCGTGCTCACCTCGGCGTAGTCCTGCGCGCCGGTGATACTGACGATGTCGTCCACCTCCACCGGCGTGATCTCCTCGCCCTGGCGGATGAGGTAGCGGACCAGGGGCGGCGCCTGCGGCGAGGGCGCCACGAGGGTCACCTCGGCGGCGTCGCGCCCGCCGCGCACCGCGTAGCAGACCGCCGCGATCGCCGCGTAGAGGATCAGGCCCTGGAACACCTGCCAGGTGAGGGCGGGGCCCGAGAAGCCGACGAGGGCGAAGCTTCCGCCCTGCAGGCCGGACAGCAGCGCCAGGAGCGCCATCAGCGTCGCGTACCAGGTGAAGGCGAAAGCGACCGCCAGGCCGGCGTGCCAAGTCGCCTGTGCGGCGGTGGACCGCCGCATGACCTCGGCCTTGAGGATCGCCCGCACGGTGACCGCCAGCAGCATGAGGGGCAGGACGTTGGCGACCGCGTCCAGCGCCGCCCTGGCCGGTCCGGCGCGTCCGGTGCCGACGAAGACGAAGGCGTAGCCGACCCAGAGCAGGCCGGCGCCCGCCAGCCACAGGCCCGCCACCGTCGGGGGCGGGCGCCGGCGCGGCGGCTCGCGCTCCACGGGAGAGGGCGGGGGCGAAGTCATCCCCGCTCGATACCTGCGCGTCCGCCGCAGCGACAACGCCGTTCGCACGCGCCGCCCGCCGCTCGCCGCCGCTCTTGTCCGTTCACGGCGGGATCGGGCCCGTTCGCGGCTTTCCGCGCCGCCCGGGCGCCGGGCGTGGGACTTGGGGCTTCGACATGGAGCCGCCCTTGCCCGCCTTCCGCCCTTTGCTCTCGGCCTGCGCCCTGGCCTGCGCCGCCGCGGCGTTCGCTCCGCCGACCGCGGACGCCGCGCCCGTCGTCCTGACCGCACCCGACACCCTGCTGGTCGGCGAGCGACCGGGGATCGTGGTCTCCGGTCTCGCGCCTCTGTCGGAGGTCACGGTCGAGTCGCTCCGCACCGTCTCCACCTCCGTGAAGGCGGACGGGAAGTGGACGACGCAGCCGCTGGTGTTCCACGCCCGGGCGCGGTTCTGGGCCGACGCGCGGGGCGAGGTGGACGTGGACCGCTCGCCGCCGATCGACGGCTCCTACACGGGCGCGGACCCCCGGGGCCTGCTCTGGTCGGGCGCGGTGGCCGGCCGCGCGCCCGAACCCGCCGCGGGCCCCGAGGCCGCGGACCTCAAGCCGCGCGAGGTCCGCCTGTCCGTCCGCGTCGGCGGCGCGGTCGTGGCGACCGAACGCCTCACGCTGAAGCCTTGGGCCGAGGACGTGAGCTTCACCCAGGTGGACACGCCGGGCCTGACGGGCGTGTTCGCCGCGCCCGCGCACGGCCGCCACGTGCCGACGGTGATCCTGCTGCACGGCAGCGAGGGTGGCGACTTCGCCTCCGCGAAGGCGGCCGCGGGCCTGTGGGCCAGCCACGGCTACGCCGCCTTCGCCCTGATCTACTTCGCCTGGCCCTACGCGCACGTGCCGAACGCGCCGCCCGCCTTCACGCACCTGCCGGTCGAGCGCATCGCCGCCGCGCGCGACTGGCTGAAGCTCCGGCCGGAGGCGGATGTAAACAGGCTGGGCGTCGCGGGCGGATCGAAAGGCGCGGAGTACGGCCTCCTGGCCGCGAGCACCTACCCCTGGATCCGCGCCGTGGCCGCGTGCGTGCCGAGCTCGATCGTCTGGGGCGGCTTCGGCGCGCCGCTGGGCGCCCATCCCGAGTCATTCACCCTGGGCGGCTCCCCCGTGCCCTACGTGCCCTACGGCGACTACGGCCCGGTCGAGCGCGGCGAGATCACCAGCGCGCAGCGCCACCAGCGCGATCGCGCCGCGGCCGCCCCGGACGCGGTGGCCCGCGCGGCCATCCCGGTCGAGAGGAGCCGGGCGCGGCTGCTGCTCATCTCGGGCGATCGCGACGCCGTCTGGCCCTCGGACGCCATGTCCGCCGAGATCGTCGCGCGCATGACCCGCGCCGGGCGGGCCCGATCGGTGACCTGGCTCTCCAACCCCGACGCCGGCCACTTCCAGTGCGGAACGGGCGACGGCCCGATCCGGGCCAACGAGGGCGATGAAGGAGCGCTTGGCGGCGGACTGGTCCCTGCGGACGGGCGGGGTCCCGGCCGCGCCTGGGAGGCGACGCTCGCCTTCATGGGCGAGGCGCTCCGCGGCGACAGGCCGGTGGGCGCCTCCGCAACTCGGCGCTGAGCGCGAGCCGCCCAGGTGCTCATGCCTCCGCCATGGGGCTGATCGCGGCGGGATCGGTCCGCGCTCGGCGCGTGCGCGGCTCGGCGATCGTCGCCCTGGTCTTCGGGTTCGGCTGAAGCCATGACGGGCCGGCGCTGGCGAGCGTCCTCGCCATGGCCGCGCCGCGCGCATCCGCAGGGTGCGGGCTTGGCGGACTTGCGATCTCCGCCTGCGCCTCCGCGACGTTCGGGCGCGCCGATCGTTGTCGTTAGGTCGAACCCGGAAAGGCTCTGACCACATGTCCCGCCCCTCGCCGCCCGACGTGCTCCTCGAGACGGTCATCGCCACGGCCGCCTCCGCTCTCGCCCTGGCGCTGGTGGCGCTTGGGGAGGGCCGCGGGCCGCTGCAGCCGCTCAACGCCACGAGCCTCTGGCTGAACGGCCCCGCGGCCGCCGCCGACTCGCGGGCGGGATGGCGCACGACGGGCGTGGGCCTCGTGACGCATGCGGCGGCCACGGGCTTCTGGGCCGCCCTCTTCGAGTTCTGGCTTCGACGCGGATCGCGCACGCGGGCGGACGTCGTGGGCAAGGCGGCCGCCATCGCGGGCGTCGCCGCCCTAGTCGACTACCGGGCGACGCCGAAGCGCTTCACGCCGGGCTGGGAGTTCGTGCTGACGCCGACGGCGATGGCGGTGGCCTACGCCGCGCTCGGGGCCGGCCTCGCCATCGGCGCGTCGCGCCCACGGGCGTCGCGATGAGCGTCAAGCCCGATCCCGCCGCCCTGGGGCAGGAGAGCGTCTGGAGCTATCCGCGGCCGGCGATCGCCGAGCCGACCCCGCGGCGCCTACGCATCGTCCACCGCGGAACGGTGGTCGCCGAAACCGCCCGAGCGGTCCGCACTCTCGAGACAAGCCACCCGCCCACTTACTACTTCCCCCGCGAGGATGTCGCGCCGGGGGGCCTGCGGCCGACGCCGCAACGCTCCCTGTGCGAGTGGAAGGGCCAGGCCGTCTACTTCGACGTGCTGGCGGGCGGCGACGTGCTGCCCGGCGCCGCCTGGAGCTACCCCACGCCCACGGCCCCGTTCGCGAGCTTGCGCGACCACGTCGCCTTCTACGCCGCCCCCTTTGACGAGTGCCTGGTGGATGGCGAGCGCGTCACGCCGCAGCCCGGCGGCTTCTACGGCGGCTGGATCACCGCGCACGAGGCGGGTCCGTTCAAGGGCGTCCCGGGCAGCCGCTTCTGGTGAACGCCGGGTGCAGACCCGGGCGGTGACCCATGCGCCACGCCATGCGCGGCTTGGTCCGACGGCGGTCTGGTCCTAAGGAAAATGGCCTTAGCGGGACAGCACGACGGGCGCCGCGTCCCCCATCGCGCGATAGCCGGCGTCGTTGGGGTGCAGCCAGTCGCCCGATTGCAGGTCGGCCCGCATCCGGGCGGCGTCGTGCGGGTCACGCACGACGGCGTCGAAGTCGACGAGGCCGTCCGCCTCGCGAGTCGTGCGGATCCAGGTGTTCACCGCGCCCCGCACCGCCTCGCCTTCGGGACGGAAGTAGGCCGCGCCCTTGTAGGGCAGGATCGTCGCGAGGATGACCTTGATGTCGTGGGCGTGGGCCCGCGCGATCATCTGCCGGTAGCCCGCGATCAGGTCCTGCGCCGACGGTTCGGGCTTTCCGCCGAGGTCGTTCACGCCCTCCAGCACGATCACGTGCGTGACGCCCGCGAGGCCCAGCACGTCCCGGTCGAAGCGGGTGAGCGCGCTCTCGCCGAACGTCGGGATCGCGCCGTCGCTGAGCACACGGTTGCCGCTCAGGCCCTCGTTCGCCACCGCCACGTCCCTGTGAGCCTCGACGAGCCGCTCGGCGAAGCGGTCCGGCCAACGCCGGTCCGTTCCGGTCGTCGATTTGTAGCCGTCGGTGATCGAGTCGCCGAAAGCCACCACGCCGAGCCGTCCGGCCACGCCCTCCACCTCCACGGCGGAGAGGAAGGCGCGGCCCTCGGGCTGGGAGACCGGCGTGAACGGACGCTCGGTGTAGTCGCCCTGCGGCGAGATCGCGGCCTTCTGCGCACCCACCGCGTGGCATGTGCACGGACCGGTCGCGTCTGGCAGGTAGATGCTCACCTGCAGTGTGGCCAAGCTCCCGAGGGGGAGCTCGACGGGGTCGCTGAGGAGCGGCGCGTGCGGCGGGATGCGCGCTGCGCGAGAACCGCCGAACGTCACCTCGCGGGCGTCCCCGCTCCCCGCCGCGCCGTCCCGCAGCGCGACGACGCGGACATGTCCGATCACGAGCGGGGCGGCGCCGTATTCATTGCTCAGCCGAAGCCGGAGCCGGTGTCCGCCGGCGCTCAGCCTGACGACCTGAACGACGGTCTGGTCGTTGAAGACCGGCGTC
>CAXTBN010000030.1:29736-32744 GCA_964242895.1 uncultured Caulobacteraceae bacterium
ACCGCGCCCATCGGCGGTCCGGGAGGAGCCGCCCAGCTCGTCCTCCAGGCTTCCGTCCTCCCGTGCGTCTGCGCGTGCACCTGGGCGGCGGGGAAAAGGGCGGCGAGGAGCAGGAGGAGGCCGAAGCGGGGCATGGCGCAGGCTCGCTCGCGGAAGCGGTCCTGGCAACCGGCGCGCGTGCCGACCTCTCGCCCGCGGCCGGAAGGCGTCCCACGCTCCTGTCGGCGGGGACGGGCGCGGTCAGGCGCCCAGGGAGCGGCGGAGGCGGACGGCGGCGCGCGCCTCGTCGCTGCGCGACAGGACCAGCTGATCCCGCGCGAGGAGGAGGTCGCGATCGGTGTCGAGCACCTCGATCTGGCTGAGCACCCCCTCTCGGAAGGCGTGGCGCGCCTGGTCCCGCGCCCGCGTCAGTTCGACCGCCTGCCGCACCAGCGCGTCGCTTCGGACGCGCGCCTGCTGCTGGTCGGAGTAGGCGGTCTCGACCTCGCCGGTCGCCCGCAGAACCACGCCGCGCCACGCCGCCAGCGCCTCGGCCCGAGCGCCTCGCGCCCGGGACACCTCCGCGTCGACGCGCCCGAAATCGAACAGCCGCCAGCGCAGGCCGGCGGCCACCGTGTGCTGCAGCGCGTCGCCGGTGAGCAGCGTGCCGGCGTCCAGGCTCGTCACCCCCAGCGCCCCCGTCAGGGAGATGCTTGGATAGTATTCGGCCAGGGCGGCGCCGATCGTCGCGTCCGCGGCGGCGAGGTCCCGCTCCGCCGCCCGCACGTCCGGCCGCTCGCGCAGGAGCTGCGCCGGGGCGCGGACGACCTCCGACGGCGCGTCCGGGACCAGCCTCGGCGTCCGCAGGCCGAGCGCGTCGGTCCCGGCGGGATCGCCCATGAGGACGTCCAGCCGCAAGGCGGCGGCCTCGGCGCCGGCGCGCAGCTGCGCCGAGGCCGCGCGGGTCTCCTCCAGCGAGGCGCGCGCCCGACGCAGCTCGCGGTCGGCCGCGACGCCCTCCTGCTCCAGCCGCGTCGTCAGGCGGACCAGCTCGCCCCGCCGCTCCTCCTCTTCCCGCGAGACTCCCAGGCGCGCCTGGAAGGCGCGGAGCTGCAGGTAGGCGTCGGCCGTCTCCGCCGCGACGGACAGCGCCATGGCCGCCCGACGCTCGGACGCGGCCTGCGCCACGGCCTGGGCGGACTCGCGGCGGCGGCGCAGGCCGCCGAACAGGTCGATCTCCCAGCTGGCCGAGGTCCCGACGTCGTAGAGCTGGTAGTCGCGCGAGACGCCCGGCAGGGCTTGCAAGATGCGCCCGATGGGGCTGTCCAGCGACTGGTCGACGTCCTGCACGGACGCCTGCAGCTCCGCCCGCGGCCGCAGCGCCGCTCCGGCGGCGGCGGCCTGCGCTCGGGACTGCGCGATGCGGGCGGCCGCGAGCTCGAGATCCGGGCTGGCGGCGAGGGCCCGCTCCACCGCCCGGCTCATCTCCGCGTCGTGGAACGCCGTCCACCATCTCTGCGCCGCTTCGGCCTCCCCGCCGACCGGGGCGTTGCGGTAGGCCGCCGGCAGGGCGAGCTGCGGCGCGGCGTGCTCCGGCCCGACGACGCAGGCCGCGAGCAGGAGAGGCGCGGCCAGGACGGCGCGTCGCATCAGTGCGCCTCCACCGGAGCGGCGGGCGCAGCGGCCGGACCGGGCAGGGGCGCAGGCCGGCAGAGCGGCACCAGCACCAGGGCGGCCAGGAAGACGAAGGCCATGATCCGGAACACCTCGTCGAAGCCGAGCGTCAGCGTCTGGCGGCCGATCAGCCGGGCGAACTCGCCGCGCGCGAGCTTCAGGGCGCGCGCCGGGTCGGGCGTGACCTGCCCGAGCCGTTGCGCGAGCGCGCCGATGAAGTCCGGCGTCGCGCGCCCGCCGCCGAGCGCCTCGCCCAGCCGCTGCGTCGCGCCCCGCGTCTGGTCGTAGAGCCACACGTTGCACACCGCGATCCCGATGGCGCCGCCCAGATTGCGCATGACGTTGAACAGCCCCGAGGCCGAGCGCAGCTCGGGCGGGACGAAGCCGGTCAGCGCCATGCCGACGCTCGGCACGATGCACAGCATCACGGAGAAGCCGCGCACGAGTTGCGGCAGGAGGAGCTGCGCGAACCCCCACTCCGGGCCGATCGCCGACATCATCCACAGGCTCGTGGCGAACAGGATCAGCCCCGGCGTGATCACCAGCCGCGGATCCACCGTCTGCGACAGCCGCGCCGCGATCAGCGTGCCCAGGAGCTGTCCCCCGCCGGTGACGAACACCGTCAGCCCGATGTCCAGGCTGGAGTAGCCGCGCACGCGTCCGAGGAAGACCGGAACGAGATAGGTCGAGGCGTAGAGGCCGAAGCCGATCACGAGGTTGAAGACGCAGGCGAAGGCGAAAGTCGGCTTGCGGAACGGCGTCAGCCGCACGATCGGTCCGCCCGACCGGAATGAGCGCTCCAGAAACAGTATGAAGGCGACGAGGGAGCACCAGGCCGCGGTCGCGATCAGAGGGTCGCCGAACCAGCCGCGCCGCTGCCCCTCCTCCAGCACGTACTCGAGGCCGCCGAGGAACACCGCCATGGAGGCCAGGTGCGACCAGTCGATCCGTCGGATCATGCCGGGCGTGGCCCGGTCGACGCCGCGGATCACCAGCAGCGCCAGGGTGGTGACGGCGATCCCGGGGATCACGTTGATGTAGAACAGCCAGCGCCAGCCCGCCGTGTCGGTGATGATCCCGCCCACTGTCGGGCCGAGCGTCGGCGCCATGACCGACACCATGCCGAGGATGGCCGGCACCATGGCCCGCTCGCGCCCGCTGAACAGCTGGAAGCCGGTGGAGAACACCGTCGGCACCATCGCCCCGCCGACGAAGCCCTGGAGCGCGCGGAAGGCGATCATGCTGTTGATGTCCCACGCCAGCCCGCACAGGGCGCTCGACGCGGTGAACAGGCCGGCGGACAGGGCGAACAGCCAGCGCGTGCCGAGCGCCTGCGCCAGGAAGCCGGAGAAGGG
>CAXTBN010000031.1:0-32694 GCA_964242895.1 uncultured Caulobacteraceae bacterium
TTGGAGATGCAGGCCGTCTTCAGCCCCGCCTGCGCGCAGCCGAGCGCCGCGCGGAGGCCCGAGCCCCCCGCGCCCACGACCACCACGTCGAAGTCGTGGTCGATGAACTGGTAGCTCGACGCCATGGGAGACTGAACCTTCGCTGTCGTCAGACGGTCGCGGAGAAGGCGACCTTCAGGATGGAGACCACGGCCAGCGCGCCTCCCAGGATCACCACGGCGGTGTTGAGGAGCAGCGTCGCCAGCCGCAGGTGATGACCCCCGATGTAGTCCTCCAGCGCCTCCTTCGCCACGAGCCGGACGTGGAAGAACAGCACGGAGGCGAACAGCACGGCGAGCGTCGCCTCGACCGGGTCGCGCAGGAAGGCGACCGCCCCGTCGTAGCCGGCCGGCGCCACGCGCATGACCGCCCACACGGCCCAGAGCCCCAGCGGGATCAGCGCCATCCAACTCACGCGCTCGGCTATGAAGCCGCCCACGCCCGAGTGCGCGGCGCCCAGGCCGCGGGCGCGGCGCAGCGCGGTCTTGAACGAGCCGGCGGTGGTGGAGGGCTTGGACATCACGCGACGCCGGTCGCGAAGGCGGCGGCCCAGACCACCACGGCGCCCACCGCGCCGAAGACGAAGCAGAACCACGCCGTGCGGCTCGCCACGCCCGGCTGGAAGCCCGTCCCCGAGTCCCACACGAAGTGCCGCACGCCCGAAGCCATGTAGTAGAACAAGGCGGCCGTGATCCCGAACAGCACCAGCTTGCCGAGGATCGAGCCCACCACGCCCGTCGCGGTCGCGTAGGCGTCAGGCCCGCTAGCCAGCGACACCAGCACGTAGGCGGCGATCAGCGCGCCCGCGAACAGGGCGAAGCCCGCGATCCGGGTGGCGATGGAGGCCGCCATGGTCACGTGCCAACGCCACACCTGCACGTGGGGCGAGAGCGGCCGCGCGCGGATCGCACCGGCGGGGCCGGCCTGCGCCTGAGGCGTGGCGGCGTCCGTCCTGACCTGGCTCATGAGGCTCCGGGGTTGGGGGTCGCGCGGGTTCTAGTCCGTGCTGGAACCGTGTCAACGCAAGGGGTCGCGAGGGGTTCGCAAGGGGCTCAGCGCATCGCTTGCGGACATAAGGACATCTTTATATGTTCCGCCGCCTTCCGCCTGGAGCCAGCGCGCGCGTGATCCGTCCCTCCTACATCTTCACCAGCGAGAGCGTCTCGGAGGGCCACCCCGACAAGGTCGCCGACCGCATCAGCGACACAGTGGTCGACGCCTTCCTGAGCGCCGATCCCTACGCCCGGGTGGCCTGCGAAACCCTGGTGACCACCAACCGCATCGTGCTCGCTGGCGAAGTGCGCGGGCCGGACGGGATCGTCGAGTCGCTGGAGGAGAAGGTCCGCGCGGCGATCAAGGACATCGGCTACGCGCAGGAGGGCTTCCACTGGGCGCACGCCGACTACGCCTGCCACCTGCACGCCCAGTCGGCCGACATCGCCGTCGGCGTGGACGCGGCCGGCAACAAGGACGAGGGCGCCGGCGACCAGGGCATCATGTTCGGCTACGCCACCAGCGAAACGCCGGCGCTGATGCCCGCCACCCTGCAGTACAGCCAGGACATCCTGCGCAAGCTGGCCGAGTTCCGGAAGTCTACGCCCGACAGCGGGCTGGAGCCGGACGCCAAGAGCCAGGTCACCCTGCAGTATGAGAACGGCAAGCCGGTGCGCGCCGTCTCCATCGTGCTGTCCACCCAGCACCGCGAAGGCCTCTCGCCGCAGGACGTGAAGACCATCGTCGAGCCGCACATCCGCAGCGTGCTCCCCGACGGCTTCGTCACCGACGAGACCGAGTGGCACGTGAACCCCACGGGCGTCTTCGTCATCGGCGGCCCCGACGGCGACACGGGCCTGACCGGCCGCAAGATCATCGTCGACACCTACGGCGGCGCGGCCCCGCACGGCGGCGGAGCCTTCTCGGGCAAGGATCCGACCAAGGTCGACCGCTCGGCCGCATACGCCTGCCGCTACCTGGCCAAGAACGTGGTCGCCGCCGGCCTCGCTCGCCGCTGCACCCTGCAGATCGGCTACGCCATCGGCGTGTCCAAGCCGCTCAGCTTCTACGTCGACCTGGTGGACGGTGAGATCGACCCCGCCAAGCTTGAGACTGCTCTGCCCGAGATGATGGGCGGCTGCACCCCACGCGCCATCCGCGAGCACCTGGGCCTGAACAAGCCGATCTACGCCCGCACCGCCGCCTACGGCCACTTCGGTCGCGAGCCCGACGCTGACGGCGGCTTCAGCTGGGAGCGCACCGATCTGGCCGAGGAATTGCGCGGACTGGCCTAGCTCCGGGCGCAGCAGAGCGCGGCCATGCAAGCGCCCCATGGCCCCCTCCGCTCCTTCGGACGGCTGAAGTCGCGGCCCATCAAGCCGCGGCAGGCGGAGCTCCTCGACACCCTCCTGCCGCGCATCGCCGTGGACCTCGCGGCTCCGCCGCTGGGCGCGGGCGAGACTTGGCTGGAGATCGGCTTCGGCGGGGGCGAGCACCTGGCCGAGCAGGCGGCCCGCAGCCCCGACGTGCGCTTCCTGGGGGCCGAGCCGTTCCTGAACGGGGCCGCCTCCGCGCTGCGCCACATCGACGAGCGCGGGCTGGACAACGTGCGGCTGCACGTGGGCGACGCGCGAGACCTCACGGCCGCCCTGCCCGACGCGGCGGTCGCGCGCGTGTTCATCCTCTTCCCCGACCCCTGGCCCAAGGCGCGCCACCGCAAGCGCCGGCTGGTGAACCCCGTCTTCGCCGCCGAGCTGGCGCGGGTGCTGAAGCCCGGCGGACGCCTGCGCTTCGCCACCGATTGGGCCGACTACGCCGACGGCGCGCTCCTGGCGCTGCGGGCCGAGCCCCGGCTGACGTGGACGGCGCGCCGGGCGGATGACTGGCGCACGCCGCCGGCCGACCACGTCACGACGCGCTACGAGGAGAAGCGGCTGGGCGACGTGGCCCCCGTGTTCCTCGACTTCACGCGCGCCTGACGCTCAGCGCGGCTCCGCCTCGTCCGGCCCGGGATTGGTGTAGGGCGCGAAGCCGGTCCGCCCCCGCGCCGCGCGCCAGTGGTGCAGCGCCCAGCGGACGGAGGGGAAGGCGATCTCGTCCCACGGGATGTCGGCCCAGGCGTAGAGGCGGACGTCCAGGCTCTCCGGCCCGGCGGAGAACACCGGCTCGGCGAGGGTGGCGCGGAACATCATCTGCACCTGCTCGACGTGAACCACGTCGTAGACGGCCAGGAGCGCGTCGATGCGGATTTCGCACTCGGCCTCCTCCCGCGCCTCGCGGGCGGCGGCGGCGTCGACCGTCTCGCCGGTCTCCATGAAGCCGGCGGGGAGCGTCCAGAAGCCGCGGCGCGGCTCGATGGCGCGGCGGCACATCAGGATCAGCGGCTCGGCGTTCGGCTCCGGCGGCGTCCAGGTGACGACCGAGCCGACCACGATCCGCGGATTGCGGTAATCCACGAAGCCGCAGTGGTCGCAGACGCGGCGCTCGCGGTCCTCGCCGGCCGGTGTCGAGAGGTGGAAGGCGGGGCTGAGCTCGGTCACCTTCCCCGCCTAGACGCTCAACCGCCGCGCATCCAGGCCAGCACCGCCCAGGCGTGGGCGTCGTGGCGGAGCACGCGCAGGGCCTCGGCCGGGTCGAGCCACTGCAGGGTGTGGTCGGCCTCGATCTTGAGCGACGCGTCCTCGCCCGTGACCTTGGCCTCGAACAGGGCGCAGCGGTTGTTCACCTGCTCGCCCTCCACGGTGCGCAGGAATTGAGAGGCGCGGCCGAGCAGGCGCAGGGGGCGGACCACCAACCCCGTCTCCTCGCCCACCTCGCGCACGCAGGCCTCCGCATCGGTCTCGTCTCCTTCGAGCGCGCCGCCGGGCAGGTCGGTGTAGGTTCCGTCCGAGCGGGTGATGAAGGCGGTGGCGACCTTGCCGTCGCGGACCACCACCGCGAAGGCGGCGGGGCGGTCGCGCGGAGCCGCGCCCTCCGGCGCGCGGCCGAACTGCAGCGGGCCGGGGCTGCGCAGCGCCCACTCGACAAATGGTTCGTCAGTCATCGCCGTGCATGACGCTGAAGGGGATCACGAGCCCGTTCTCCACGTCGCGAACCTTGTACGACGGCTTGTACCCGACGTCCGCGTCCGCGCTCTCGCGCCAGGCGCGCACGGTGAGGTCGCGCAGCTGCGACGCCCCGGCGGCGATCCGCTCCACGGCGAAGGCCTTGCCCCGCGTGTCGCCCACGGTGGTGAAGGCGCCCGCGCTCCACAGCTTGTAGAAGGGCTCCACCGCGGCGAGCGTGGTGCGCAGGTACGCGGCGGTGCAGGCCTGCAGGGGACCGGCGCAGGGCTTCGGCGCGGCCATGGCCGCCTGCACGTCGGCGAGCTTCACGTTGGCGCTGACGAAATCGCCCTCGAACGGCCCGTGGACGGGGTTCAGCGTGTAGCCGTTCGGGTTGGGGTAGTCGTGGCCCCAGCCGTTGTAGTGGATGGAGACGTGCAGCGGCTGGCTGGCGTCGCCGACGAAGTGGCCCCACCAGCCCAGGTCGCGGACCGTCAGCTGTTCGCGCAGAACCCGGTCCGTCGCGTACCAGGCGCGCTGCGGGGCGGGGACCTTGGCGTTCTTCGCCAGCGCCTCGTCCGTGCGCCAGAGCGCGAAGTCGCGCACCAGCTGCTCGTAGCCGTCCATCATCGAATAGGGCAGCCAGCCCGCCTTGAAGAGCGAGATGTCGGCCTTCACGAGCGCCTCGGAGAAGGCGTTGCGGTCGGCGGGAAGCGCGTCGACCGAGGGCCCGGCGGCCGTGAAAACGTGGCCGTCTTCGGTCAGGTCGACGAAGTGGCCCGGGTCGAGATCAGCGTCGTGCGGCTTGCCGCCGCCCTTTGAGCGATCGGGCTCTCGGTCGATCTCGCCAAGCTGCTGGACCGCGGCGGGCGTGCGCAGGAAGTCGGGGACGTCGGCGGGCAGCGCCAGCGCCGCCGCCTGCCCGATCAGCCGGTGACCCGTCGAGCCCCAGCCCCACGCCTGACCAGCGGCCAGGGCGAAGGCCGCAGCGGTCCCGGCGAGGACGAGACGGCGGGACGGGCGGGGCATGCGGCGGCTCTCCGGAGCGGGTGGCCCCGCCGTGCCGCGGGATCGCGGCGACGGTTTCTCACACCGGCGCGGCGGGCGCGAGGGCGCGCGGCTCGGGGTGGTCCAGGCTTGCGATCACCCGCTCCACGCCGCGCCCCACGGCCGGGACGGCCAGCAGCGCGGGCAGCAGCGCGTCGAGCACGGCCAGCGTCGCCGCCCCGTTGGGCCGCTCCAGCACGTCGAGGTCCGCCAACCGCGCCGTGCGTCGGGCGAGCGAGCGCTGGGCGCGGTCGTACGCGTCGAGCCCGGCTACGCCGCGGCCCCCGACCGCGTCGGCGAGCGCGCCCGCCAGCCGGTGCGCGCCCGCGATCCCGATGGCCATGCCGTGCCCGCCCACCGCGGGCCACACGTGCGCGCTGTCGCCGACCAGCAACAGCGGCCCCGCGCGCAGGCGCTCGGCGACGCGCTCCTGGAAGCGCGCGAAGTTCAGCCAGGAGTGCGCGGGCGGCTCCAGCGTCAGCCCGTCGTCGCCCGTCAGCACTCGCACGCGCGCGGTCATCTCCTCCAGCGTCGGCGGAGCCGTGCGCGCCGGGTCGTCGTCACGAGCGAAAATGTAGAGGCGGTGGTCGCCGTCGGGCGTGCGGAAGGCGCCCAGCGTCGCACCGGGCTGCAGGAAAAAGCGGCCCTCGCCGGGGATGTCGGGAAAGCGCCAGCGTGGGCGGGCGTTGGCCTGGATGCAGACCACGTCGGGCCTCGGCCGGCCGGCGAAGCGCACGCCCATCGCCTTGCGGACGACGCTGCGCGCGCCCTCCGCCCCGACCACCCAGGCGAAGCGCTCCTGACCTGAGGCGAGTCGCGCTGTCGCCTCGCCTGCGCCGGCGTCCACGCTCTCCAGCGCCTCGCCCCAGCGCACGCGTCCGCCCAGCGCCTCGAAACGCAGCAGCAGCAGGCGCTCGACCGCATGCTGCTCGATCACCAGCGGGCGCGAGAAGGGCGCCGGCAGCGAGCCGAAGCGCAGGGTCCCGCGCGCGCGGCCGCGGACATGCACATGCGCGGCGGCGAGCGGCAGGCCCTCGGCCTCCAGCGCCGGAGCGAGCCCCCAGCCGGCCAGCGCCCGCGCCGTGCGCGGCCAGACCACGGCGGCGCGCGGCTCGTGCTTGGGGCCGGTCGCCCGGTCGACGACGACCGCCTCCACGCCGCGCAGGCGCAGACCGATTGCGAGCGCGAGCCCCGCGGGCCCGGCGCCGGCGATCAGCACGCCGCTCACGCCGAGGGCCTCCAAGGGCCGCCGATCGTCCACTGCGTGCCGTTCAGCACGGCGCTGTCGAACACGGCCAGGAGGTGTTTGCCCTCCAGCCGCGAGCCCGCATTGAACACGGCGCGTCGGCTCGGCAGGTGGACGAGGCCGTCCAGCCTGAAGCGGCGCGCGTCGTCGAAGGCGAGGTCGGAGGGCGGCAGGCCCGCCGCCTCGTCCATCAGCACGCCCGCGCGCGGGCCGGCGACGGGCGCGGCAAGGTCGACCGAGACGCCGCTGTTGAACACGGGCTTGGACGCGTCCGCGAAGAAGAAGGAGACGCCCCCGCCCGTGTAGTCGCGCCGCCGAACGTCCAGTCGCCGCCGCGGATCACGTACAGTCCGGGCGCAAAGGTCACGTGCGGCGCGCCGCTGAACGCCAAGCCGCCGCAGTAGACGCCCGGCCGCAGCGTCACCCCGCCCCCGTTCACCGGCGGCGGCGAAGGTCCGCAGGGCGCGGCGGCCTCGGGCGGGGGCGGGCGGCGGAAGCGGTCCACGGCGGCGGAGCACTCGCGGCGGGCGTCGCTGACGAGGCCGCCGTGGCGGCTGATGTCGCCGGTCACGCACAGGGCGGCCACGTCCAGCCGCGAGTCGGCGTTCAGCTGGGCGGCGTAGAACATCTCGTCGGAGTCCACGTGCAGCTCGCACCGCGGCGCCTCCACCTGCGCGCCCGAGTTGACGGTCAGCGCGTCCTTGCCGTGCGGGTCGGTGAGGATCAGGCAGGGCGCGGGCAGGGCGGCGGCTGTGGCCGGGCGCGGCGGGCCGGCGGGCCTGGGCTCCGGCCCGCCGCACCCGGCGAGCGCCAGCGCGAGGCTGAGCAGGGCGGCCGTGGACCGACCGCCCGCGCGGCTCATCCCACGAAGGCCCGCTCGATCACGAAGTCGCCCGGCTCGGCGTTGGAGCCCTCGACGAGGCCGTGGCTCTCCAGCTGGGCGGCGACCTGCTTGGTCATGTCGATGGAGCCGCAGACCATGATGCGGTCCTGCGCCGGGTCGAACCGCTCTTGGTCGAGGCCGAGGTCGCGGAACAGGGCGCCCGAGGCGATCCTGTCGGTGATGCGGCCAGGGGTGTCGAACGGCTCGCGCGTCACGGTGGGGTAGTAGCGGAGCTGCGGGCCCGCGAGTTCGCCGAACACCTCGTCCTCCTTCAAGCCGCGCTCGAACAGGTCGCGGTAGGCGAGGTCCTTCACCTCGCGCACCGTGTGACAGACGATCACCTGCTCGAAGCGCTCGTAGGCGTCGGGGTCGCGGGCCACGGAGAGCCAGGGCGCGAGCCCGGTGCCCGTGCCGATCAGGAACAGGCGGCGACCGGGCTTCAGCGCGTCGAGCACCAGCGTACCGGTGGGTTTCTTGCCAAGAAAGATCTGGTCGCCCGGCTCGATCTTCTGAAGCCGGCCGGTGAGCGGCCCGTCGGCCACCTTGATGGAGAAAAACTCCAGCTCGTCGGCGAAGCCGGGGCTGGCGACGGAGTAGGCGCGCATGATCGGCTTGCCGCCGGTCTCGCCGGGCAGGCCGATCATGACGAACTCCCCCGAGCGGAAGCGGAACGAGGCGGGGCGCGTCAGGGCGAAGGAGAACAGCCGGTCCGTCCAGTGCTTCACCCACAGCACCGTCTCCACATGATGGACGGCGGACTCGAGCTTGGGCTTGGGCGAGGTCTGGGCGGCTGGCGGAGCGAGCACGTCGGTCATGGGGCGCTAGATAGGTCAGGTCGCTGCGGTGCGGAATGCACCCGGGTGAGAACCGTTCGCGGTGTGGCGTTCAGGCCCGCTCCGCCCAGGCCGGCGGGCGGCCGTCCGCGGCGGGCTGGTACACGTGGCGGAAGCGGCCGGCCTTGGCGGCCCACTGCGCGGCGCTGGAGCCGTCGGCCGGGGCGAAGCTGTCAAAACCGCAGCGGACCATCAGCCAGGCCTGCTCGCGCAGCACGTCGCCCACGGCGCGAAGCTCGCCCGTCCAGCGCAGGCGCTCGCGCAACAGGGTGGCGGAGGTGTAGGCGCGGCCGTCGCGGAACACGGGGAAGTCGAGCGCCACCAGCGCCAGGCGCGGCAGCATGTTGGACAGGCTCTCGACGCTCTCGTCGGCCGGCACGCGCACGCCGACCGTCAGCCCGGCGTCTAGCCAGCACAGGCCCTCCGATCGAAAGCGGTCCAGATGCGCCAGGACGGGCTCGCCGGGCGCGGGCTCCTCACCGGGGGCCAGCACCGTGAAGGGGTCGTCGACGTCGCGGCAGACCGGCCCGTCCGGCCCGGCCTCAAGCCGGATCAGGCTGGGCATAGACCGCCTCGCGGAAGGGGGCGACGCCGAGCCGGGCGTAGGTGTCGTTGAATCGCTCGCCGTCTTGGCGCGCGCGGATGTAGGCGTCGACCAGCGCCTCCACCGCCGGGCCGACGCGGTCGGCGGGGAGCGCGGGACCGAGGCCGTCGCCGATGCGCGCGTCCTCCGCGCCGGAGCCGCCCAGGGTCAGCTGGTAGAACTCCTCACCGCGCTTATCGACGCCCAGGATGCCGATGTGGCCCACGTGGTGGTGACCGCAGGCGTTGATGCAGCCCGAGATCTTCACCTTCAGCTCGCCCGCCGCCTCGGCCCGTTCGGGGGCGGCGAAGCGCGTGGCGATGTCCTGCGCGATGGAGATCGAGCGCGCGTTGGCCAGCGCACAGTAGTCCAGGCCCGGGCAGGCGATGATGTCGCTGACCTGGCCCAGGTTGGCGGTGGCCAGCCCCAGGCGCTGCAGCTCGGCGAACACCACCGGCAGGTCACGCAGCCGCACGTGCGGCAGGACGAGGTTCTGCTCGTGCGTGACCCTGATCTCGTCGAAGCTGTAGCGCTCGGCGAGGGCGGCCAGCGCGTCCATCTGGTCTGCGGAGGCGTCGCCCGGCACCTCGCCCGGCGTCTTGAGCGTGACGTTCACGATGCCGTAGCCCGCCCGCTTGTGCGCCGCGACGTTGGTGCGGACGAAGCGCGCCAGAGCCGGATCGGCCGCCCGCGCCGCCTCCAGCTCCGGCGAGCGGGCCGGGAGCGTCTCGAACGGCGTGAAGCCGAACGCGGCGCGGATGCGGGCCAGCTCCATGTCGGGCAGGTCGACGGCGCGGCGGTCCATCGCCTCCCACTCGCGCTCCACGTCCGCGGCGAAGGCGTCGGCTCCCAGCGCGGCGACCAGGATCTTGATCCGCGCCTTGTAGAGGTTGTCGCGCCGACCGTGGCGGTTGTAGGTGCGCAGCACGGCGGTCAGATAGCTGAGCAGGTGCTCGGCCGGCAGGAACGGCTTGATGGTCGGCCCGACGTACGGGGTGCGGCCCAGCCCGCCGCCGACCACCACCTCGAAGCCAAGCCGGCCGTCGCCGTCGCGCTTCACGATCAGGCCGACGTCGTGGACCCGGGCGGCGGTGCGGTCAGCGGCGCTGGCGGTGACCGCGATCTTGAACTTGCGCGGCAGGAACGAGAATTCGGGGTGCAGCGTCGACCACTGGCGCAGCACCTCGCACCACACGCGCGGGTCGTCCGCCTCGTCGGCCGCGGCGCCCGCCCAGGGGTCGCTGGTGACGTTCCTGATGCAGTTGCCGCTGGTCTGGATGGCGTGCAGCCCGGCGTCGGCCAGGGCGTCGAGCACGTCGGGCGTGTCGCGCAGCTTGATCCAGTGGAACTGCAGGTTCTGGCGCGTGGTGAAGTGGCCGTAGCCGCGGTCGTAGGTGCGCGCCACCGCGGCCAGGGCCCGCAGCTTGGCCGAGTCCAGCACGCCGTAGGGGATGGCGACGCGCAGCATGTAGGCGTGCAGCTGCAGGTACAGGCCGTTCATCAGCCGCAGAGGCTTGAACTGCGCCTCGGTGATCTCGCCGGAGAGGCGGCGCGCCACCTGGTCGCGGAACTCGGCGGCCCGGTCGCGGACGATGTCGGCGTCGATCTGGTCGTAGCGGTACATCGGGCTACTTCTTCCGCGCGATCAGGCTGAGACGGCCGGTGGAGCGCCCGGCGCCGTGGGCGGCCTGGAGCGCGCGCACCGTCTCGCCGCCCTCGGCCTGCTTGCCCATGTCGGGATGGATGGTGGGACCAAGCGCACGCACGCGCTCACGATAACTGACCGGGACGGCGACCGCGCCCTCCGAGACGCAGTCGACCAGGTAGGGGTCGACCACGACGGTGGACTGCGCCTTGGCCCTCTCCAGCGCTACGGCGGCGGGCTCGGGGGCGTCGAACAGCTGCGCCTCGGCCCAGCGCGCGACCCATCCGGCCGCGCCGCCGAACACGGGCTCGCCGGTGAGGAGGTCATTGGCGGTCAGCGCCTGGATCACCGGGCCGCCGCCATCGGCAGGTCCGCCGCGAGCGTCGGAGCGACGACGTCGACCAGCGCTGCGGTCTCGCCGATCAGCAACACCGCCGGGCCGCTCAGCCCCGCCGCAGCCTCGCCCAGCCCGGAGAGCGTGGTGAGCACACGCCGCTCCTCCGGACGGGAGGCGTTCTCCACGATCAGCGCCGGCGTAGAGGGCGATCGCCCGGCGGAGAGCAGGCGCGCCGCCAGCATCGGCGCGGTGGCCAGCCCCATGTAGACCGCCACCGTCTGGTTGGGCCGAGCAAGGGCGGCCCAGTCGAGCTCGGGCTCGCTCCAGCCGCCCTCGCCGTCCGGTGCGGCGTGACCGGTGACCAGCGTCACGGCCTGCGCCATGCCGCGATGCGTCAGCGGGGCGCCCGCCGCCGCCGAGGCCGCCTGCGCCGCGGTGATTCCGGGCACGACCTCGCAGGGCACGCCCGCTGCGCGGCAGGCCAGCATCTCCTCGCCGCCGCGGCCGAACACGAAGGGGTCGCCGCCCTTCAGCCGCACGACCTCCAGCCCCTCGCGCGCCAGGGCCACGAGGAGCGCGTCGACTTCGGCCTGCGGGACGGAGTGTTGGGAGCGGCGCTTGCCCACGTAGAGCCGCCGCGCGCTCGGCGGGATCAGCGCCAGCACCTCGTCGGACACCAGCCGGTCGTGCACGACCACGTCGGCCGCGGCGAGCACCCGGACGGCCTTGAGGGTCAGGAGCTCGGCATCTCCCGGCCCGGCGCCGACCAGCGTCACCCGGCCGCCGCGGACGGCCGTTGGAGCTCCTCCGGTGAGCGGGACGAGGTTGTCGGGGCGAGCCAAAAGGGTGACGCGTCCTTGCAGGACATCTGTGACGACGACGGTTGCCTTTCACGCCCGATGAGGCGTAAGCGCAAGCCGCAACTCGCGCCAAGCTCCCCAGAAAATCTGATGGATCGCCGCCGCCTCCCGCCGCTCAACGCCTTGCGCGCCTTCGAGGCGAGCGCCCGCCACATGAACTTCAGCCGCGCCGCCGACGAGTTGGCGGTGACGCCGGGCGCCGTCAGCCAGCAGATCCAGAACCTGGAGGACTATGTCGGATCGGCTCTGTTCCGCCGCACGCCCAAGGGCCTGCTGCTGACCGACTCCGCCCAGACCGCCCTCCCCGCCCTGCGCGACGCCTTCGACAAGCTGGCCGAGGCCGCTTCGCTGCTTACGGCCGGCGTGGACGGGCGGCGCGTGACGGTGTCGGTCGCCCCCTCCTTCGCCGCCAAGTGGCTGATGCCTCGCCTGGGCCGCTTCGAGGCGGCGCACCCGGAGATGGATGTCTGGCTGCAGGCGGGCATGGAGCTCGTCGACTTCGCGTCGGGCGAGATCGACGTGGCCATCCGCTACGGCTCGGGCCGCTACCCCGGCCTGGAGGTGCGCCGGCTGATGCGCGAGACCGTGATCCCCGTCGCGTCGCCCGAGCTTCTGGCCGAGAAGCCGCTGGACAGCCCCGAAGACCTGCACCGCCACGTACTCCTCCACGACGGCAGTCCCGAAGGCGACGACAGCTGCCCCGACTGGCCCATGTGGCTGACGGCCCGCGGGCTCGCCGACGTCGATGGCGCGCGCGGGCCCCGCTACAACCAGTCGAGCCTGGTGCTGGAGGCGGCGCAGGCCGGACGCGGCGTGGCGCTCGCCAAGCGCGCGCTGGCGCAGGCCGACATCGACGCGGGGCGGCTGGTGGCCCCGCTCTCCATCACCACCGAAGTGGATTTCGCCTACTACCTCGTCCACCCCAAGGCGAAGGGCCGGCTCGCGCCCGTGCGCGCCTTCGCCGCCTGGATGGCCGCCGAGGCGCAGGCGCACGAGGCGCAGCTCGCCACCATGGACAACGGAGCCGGCATCTGACCTCGCCGACGCACCTCGCCCCCACCTCGCTGAGCCTCGATCCGCGCCCCGCGCCCGAGGCCTGCGCGGACATGACGGAGGTGCGCGTCGGCGTGGACGCGCTGGACCGCGGGCTCGTCGCGCTCCTGGCCGAGCGCCAGCGCTACATGGACGCCGCCGCGCGCCTCAAGCCCACGCGCGACCGCGTGCACGACGCCGCCCGGATCGAGGACGTGGTGGCCAAGGTGAGGGCCGCCGCGCGAGCTGCGGGGCTGTCGGAAGCGATCGCCGAGCCCGTGTGGCGCCTGCTGATCGACCGCTGCATCGCCTACGAGCTGGAGGCCTTCGACCGACGTCGTTGAGACGGGCCGCGCCACCGCTTCCTCAGCGGGCGAACCGCAGCGCCAGCGCGAGGACGAGCAGCGTTGCGACCAGCAACGCGGCGGAGAGCGCGATCACCATGACGATGGGCGCGAAGAAGGAGCGGCGCGCCTCGCGCGCGATCTCCTCCGGCGTCTCCGTCGAGGGGACCGGTGCGCCCCAGACCTCGTCGGGACTCACCACCACCGTGCGCCGCCCTCCGTCGGGCAGGGCGACGTCCGACCCGTCGATGCGCACCGGGAGCGGGGCCTGTTCGTCCGTCGCCACGAGGCGGTCTCCGGGCGCGCCGCCGCGCCTCAGCCGCCTGTGTAGGCGAAGCCGGGCTGGCCGTAGACTCCCACAAGATCGATATGCTGGTGCGCGCCGGCGCCGAGCGCGGTGAGGTAGGCGTCGTCGGCCTTCGCGTAGGTGCCCACGTCGGCCTTGACCGCCTCGGCCAGGAGGAAGCCGACCATGGCCGCCTTGGTCCCGATCCCGTTCGCGCCGTCCTGCCCGTAGTACGCGAAGTAGTCGGCCCGTGTGGCCTCGCCGGGCAGGGTGGAGGCCGCGTTCAGGATGGCGGCCACCTTGTCGGCCGTGGGCGTGGTCCCGAAGATCGCGGCGTAGGCCTTGGACGTGGCGTCGGCCAAGCTGAGCGCCCCGTAGGCCGCGGTGAACGCGGCCGCGCCGTCGCCCAGCTTGCCGAGATTGACTGCGAAGTTGATGTAGCGGTTCTCCAGGCTGAAGGTCTGGTAGTAGGCCGAGTTCAGGCTGTTCGGATTGCCACCCGCGCTGTCGACGAGGTAGTCGAGCCCGACCTTGCTCGGTGTGGCGCCTGTGAAGAACTCGTACGACATCGTGGCCACCGCCGTCGTCGAGGCCGCATACTGCGCGATCTGACCGTAGATCTGCGTCAGGCTCTCGCCTTGGCTGTGCTCGGTCGAGAGGGTGCTGAGGAAGGCCTGGGTCGTGCTCGTCAGCGGCGTCGACAGAACGCGGCTGAGGGCGGCGGTGATCATGTCGCCGTCGGACGGGGTCGCCAGGGTCACGGTCGTATCGGCGAATTGCAGCTTCTCGACGTTGGCGAGCTTGTCCGTGCCGTCGGTCGGCGTGGTGCGGCCGTCGTCCACCGTCCACGTCCCGTCGGCGTTGCGCCACCAGTCGTAGTTGGACGAAGCCGCGGCGTAGACAGCGGTGTCGCTTCCTTCGCCGCCGTCCAGCGTGTCGTTGCCTCCGTTTCCCTGCAGCGTGTCGTCGCCCGCTCCGCCCTTGAGCGAATTGGCCACGTCGTTGCCGACGATCACGTCGTTCCCGGTGGAGCCGACGGCGTTCTCGATGGTCGCGCCGAAGGCGATGGACAGGTTGCCGACCATGCCCATGACGTCGCTGAACGCGCCCGCGTGCAGGTCGAGGTTGGCTCCGTACGACGAGCCGGACAGGTCGATGGTGTCATTGCCGCCCGCGTCCCAGATGCAGACGATCGGGTGGGTGTTGACCGTGAAGTCGAACGCGGACGGGTCGTCGGTGTTGGAGTTGAAGCCGTAGACGGTGTCGCCTGCCCGCGTGGTCATGTTCGCGCCGTAGATCGCCTGGATGGCGGCGATGTCGTCGCGCAGCGGCGTGGCGCTGGAATAGGAGGCGGTGTCCCCCGGCGGCACGAAGTTCGCGCCGGTCGAGGACGCGTCGAAGTACGACATCACCGTGTACTGACGGCTGTCCTGGTAGTACCTAGCGCTGTTGGCGTAGGTGATCGTCGAGCCGTCGGCGTTGTAGTCGCCGGGGTGAGGCAGTCCGATCGAGTGGCCGATCTCGTGCATCATGGCCTGGAAGTTGTAGCCGCCGACGAACAGCTTGCGCTCGGCCACGGCCGAGGGGCTGATGGCGATCTCGGCGCCGGAGATGGCTGAGCGGCTTCCCGTGAAGCCACGCGTGTAGGTGACCGTGTCGCCCCATTCGTAGTCGGGGGCGGCGCTGTTCAGGAACAGCGACACACGGCCGCTCGCCGCGCCGTAGATCCCGTTGTCCGACGCCTCGACGAAGCTGACGTTGGCGACCTCGCTCCACTCGAAGAACGCCTGTCGCGCCAGCGCGCGCTCGTCCGAGGTCAGGGGCGCGAACGTGGAGTCGGTCGGGAAGCCGGCCGGCTGGCTGTCGTAGAACTGGTAGGTGACCACGGGCGTCGCGCCCGCCCACTTCTCGTTGTAGCGCTCGAGGTTGCTGACGATCTGGGCCTCGCCCCAGACCGTCTTGCCGTTCACCGTCGTTCCGGCCGCGGGCTCCGACGCGGCGCTGGCGGCGAGGGCGGTGGAGGCGGTGTCGTCCGCCAGGGCGGAATCTGAGAACGAAGTCATGGGGATGGGTCCACGCGCTCGGTACTGTCCACCCCGCCGCATCATGTACATGCGGGTCCTGCGACGCCAAGGGGCCGCGACGCCTCGCCGCGGGCTGAACCCGGTGGCGGCGCGACCGTTGTCGGCAGGCGCAGGAGACCGCCGCCTTGCCCTTCGACGCCGCCGCCGAGGCGCCCTCCCCCGACCTGCTTCTGGCCGCCGACGTCGCGGCTGAGACGCTGTGGCGGCGCGCGCCCGACACCGACCGGGAGGACGCCGACCTACCGGCGCTGCTCGCACCCCTGTCCGAGCTCGCCCGCGCGGCGATTCCGCGGGCGGCGGGCGGCGCCTCTCTCGCGACGGACGCGGCGCTTGCGCCGGTGCTGGCCGGCGTGCTGCGGCGGGTCGGTGGTGCGGACCTGTCGGCGGGGCGGCTGTTCGAGGGGCACGTCAACGCCGTCAAGCTGGTGGACCGCTACGCCGGCCCGCAGGCGGCCACGACCTTCTTCGCCGAGGTCGCGGCGGGAGCCTGGTCGGGCGTGTGGAACGCCGAGGCCCCGCCCGGCCTGCGGCTGGAGAACGGCCGCCTGGATGGGCGCAAGGTGTGGTGCTCGGGCGCGGGCTTCCTCACCCGGCCGCTGGTGACGGCGCGCGACGGAGACGGCGCGGTGCGCCTGCTCGCCCCGCGCGACACGGGCCGCGCCGACGTGTCCGGCTGGACGCCCGCAGGCATGCGCGCCACCGCGACGGGGACGGTCGACTTCACCGGCGTGGCGCCGGCCCCCGACGAGACGGTCGGCGAGCCGGGCGACTACTATCGGGCGCCGCTGTTCAAGGGCGGAGCCTGGCGCTTCCTGGCCGTGCACCTGGGCGCCATGGAGCGGCTGGAGCGTCTCCTCGCCGACCACCTGCGCACGCGGGGCCGCACCGGCGACCCGCACCAGCGCGCGCGTTTCGCCGAAGCCGCCGACGCCGTGGAGACCGCGCGCCTGTGGGTCGCCTCGGCCGCGCGGCGTGCGGAGGACGGAACGGGCGATCCGGACGCGGCCGAGGCGTACGTCAACCTCGCCCGAGGGGCGGTGGAACGGGCGGCGACGGAGCTCCTCGGTCTGGTGGACCGCTCCGTGGGGCTGGAGGGCCGCATGCGGCCCTCGCGCATCGAACGCGTGGCCCGCGACCTCGCGACCTACCTGCGCCAACCTTTCCCCGACGGTGCGCGCGACGCCGCCGCGGCGCACCGGCTGGAGGGTGCGCCCGGGGCGCTACACCCGTGAGCGACGCCTCATCCCTTCCGGCCAGCTACTTCGACGACCTCTACGGCCGCGACGCCGATCCCTGGCGCTTCGAGACCAGCGACTACGAGCGCGGCAAGTACGCCGACACCGTCGCCGCGCTCTCCCTTCCCCGCTACGGCCGCGTGCTGGAGGTGGGCTGCTCCATCGGCGTGCTCACCGCCATGCTGGCCGAACGCGCCGACCACCTCGTGGCGACGGACGTGGCGGAGGCGGCCCTGGCCGTCGCCCGCAAACGCCTGGACGCCGCGCCCGGCGTCCGCTTCGAGCGCACCGCCTTCCCGGGCGAGACCCCGGAAGGCCCGTTCGATCTGATCGTGCTCTCGGAGGTGCTCTACTACCTGTCGGCGGCCGACCTGCGCCGGGCGGCGTCCACGGTCGTCGATCGGCTGGGGCCGGAGGGCGAGGTGCTGCTGGTGCACTGGCTGGGCGAGACGCCCGACTATCCGCTCACGGGCGACGCGGCGGCCGACGGCTTCCTGGCGGCCGCCTGCCCGCCCCTCACCACAGTTCGGCGAGAGCGGCGCGAGCGCTATCGGCTGGAGTTGCTGCGCGCTCCGGCCTGAGCCGCTGGAGCAGCCGCTCCGCCCGGGCCGCCTCGCGCGGCAGGTCGGCGGGGAACAGCCGGGTGCGCGTCAGGCGCGGGCTCTCCCGCTCCGCGTCACGCCACGCGAGGCCGAAGGTCGGTTCGGCCAGGAGCGTCTCGACGCGCGATGACGGAAGGCCGAGCCGTCGCGGAAGCCCCGCCGGCGTCGCCCCGTCGCGCCAAGCTTCGCGCAACCGCCGGCGCAGGTCGGCGCGGCGGGCGGCGCCGGCGGCGGGCTCCAGCGCGGCGTCGCAGGGTGCGGCCTCTCCGCCCGCGTAGGCGTCGACCAGGGCGGCGAGGCCGCCGGGCGCGCGGCCCTCGCGGCGGGCGGAGGTGACCACCCGCACGTCCAGCGCGTGGCGCACGCGCGCATCCACCTGCTCCAGCCGTGCGACGAAGGCCCGGTCCTCCGCCAGCGGCTGGTCGGGCACGCCGCCGACGCGCGCGTGCATGTCGGCGCGGACGGCGAGGCTCGCGCCCCAGGCCCACAGGTGGTTCGGCCAGGGGTCGTGCGCCTGCGGGTCGAGGCGCGCGGTCAGCTCAGCCTGGAGCGTGGCGTAGCGCGCCTCGCGCCGTCGGTCGTCGGGGAAGGCGAGCACGCGCGCCTCGTCGGGACAGAAGGTCACCACGCCGCACACCGCGTCCGCTCCCGCCGCCAGGGCGCGCCGGTTGGCCGCCAGCCAGCCGGGTGCGACGCGGCTGTCGGCGTCCGTGGTGAGCAGGATCCCGTCCGGCGCGCGCAACAGCCTCGCAGCGAAGGCGAGCGCCCGGCGCCGCGCGCCGCCGGCGTGGGCGTCGGCGGGGGCGAGCTCCACCTCCTCCACGATCACGGGCGCGCCCGCCGCAGCGAAGGCGCGCGCGCGGGCGGCGGTGTCGTCGCGGCAGTTGTTGGCGAGCACCAGGACGGCCGCGTCGGCCCCGCGCACCTCGCGCACAAGGGCGGTGAGGCAGGCGTCGATGCGCTCGGCCTCGCAGCGGGCGGGCACGGCGATCAGCGCGCCGAAGCGCCTCCCCGCGCCAGCCCCGCCCTCCTGACCGTCGAGCCCCCTCACACGAGGCGCAAAGCCTGGGCGGCGCCCCGGTTCCGACCGCGAAAGCCCCGCTAATCCATCAGCTTGCGGCTCAGGTAGACGTAGTGGCGCGCCCAGCGCCGGGCGTTCAACTCCGGGTCGGCGTCGTTGGCGTGCCCGCCGAAGGTGTTCTCGTAATAGAGAACCGGGTCGCCCAGGCTCTCCAGCTTGGCCGCGAACTTGCGCGCGTGGCCGGGGTGGACCCGGTCGTCCTTGGTGTTGGTGGTGACGTAGGGCTCCGGATACTTCACCCCCGGCTTGAGCGCCTGATAGCCGGAATACCTGGCGATGAAGGCGCGGTCGGCGGGCACGTCGGGGTCGCCGTACTCCGCCACCCAGGACGCGCCGGCCGAGAGCTTCTGGTAGCGCAGCATGTCCACCAGCGGGCTCTCCACCACCACCGCGTTGAACAGCTCGGGATGCTGCGTCATCGAGACGGTGGTCAGCACGCCGCCGTTCGAGCGGCCGTAGATGCCGAGGCGCCGTGGCTTCGCGATCCCGCGCGCGTCGAGGTCGCGGGCGATGGCGGCGAAGTCGTCGAAGGCGCGCTGGCGGTTTTCGCGGAGGGCGGCCTCGTGCCAGCGAGGCCCGTACTCGCCGCCCCCGCGCAGGTTCGCCATGACGTAGGCGCCGCCGCGCTCCAGCCACAGCTTGCCGAGCTCGGGCTTGTAGGCGGGCGTCTCGCTGATCTCGAAGCCGCCGTAGCCGAACATCTGCGTGGGCGTGGAGCCGTCGCGCTTGATATCGTTCGGCCGCACCAGCCAGTAGGGCACCTTCGTCCCGTCGGCGGAGGTGGCGAACAGCTGCTCCACCACGTCCTTCGACCCGTCGAACCTGTCCGGCAGGCTGCGCAGCCTGTCGGCCCTGAGCGCGCCGGCGTCGGCCAGCCACAGCGTGGGCGGGGTGAGGAAGCCCTCCGAGAACGCGAAGAAGCGGTCGTCCTCCTGCGAGGTCTCGTGGACGGTCAGCGCCTGGTCGGCGGGCAGCGGCAGGCGCGCGTGCGTCCATCCGCCCGGGCCGTGGGCGTAGCTCTCGACCGCCCCGTGCACGTTGTCGAGGAGCGTCACGAGAATGCGGTCGCGGGTGCGGCGGACGGACTGGATCGCCTGCGTCGGCCCGGGCTGCAGGATCAGCTCGGGCTGGCCGGAGGCCGGGTCGCGCTCCAGCGTGGTGAGGTCGTAGGCGAACAGCGAGCCCGCCTCATGGCCCGCGAACGGCTCGCGCGCGGTGAACACGAGGCGGCCGTCCACCAGTCCGTCCACCTGCGCCTTGGGCGGCAGCGGCAGCGGCTTGGGGCCGGAGGGCGTCAGCAGGAAATGCGCGCTGGTGAAGAAGGTCAGCCCGCGCTCGAGCAGCACGGCGCGCACGCGCCCGTGCTCGCGCAGGACACGGCCGTCGGCGCGCACGTCGCTCCGCTCGCCGCGGAACACCTCGCGCGCCTGCGGGAGCGGCTGGCCGCGCTTCAGCTCCTTGACGATGTAGGGGTAGTTCGAACGCGTCAGGTCGGCGCCCGTCCCGCTCCAGTCGCGCGCCACCAGCAAGGTGTCGGCGTCGAGCCAGGACACGCCCGACTTGCCCTCCGGGATGCGGAAGCCGCCGGGGACGAAGCTCTTGGTCGCTGTGTCGAACTCCCGCAGCTCCACCGCATCCTTGCCGCCGTCGGACAGGCGAACGAGACAGCGGCGCTCGTCGGGCGGCAGGCACTCGGCGCCCTTCCAGATCCAGTCGCGTCCCTCCGCCTTCGCCAGCGCGTCGAGATCGAGCAGCGTCTCCCAGGGGGGCTGCGCCAGCCGGTATCCGGCGACCGTGGTGCGCCGCCAGACGCCGCGAGGGTGCGCCTTGTCCTGCCAGAAGTTGGCCAAGCCGCCAGCCAGGAACTCCGGCTCGGGGATGCGGTCGGGAGCGCTGAAGATGTCGAACGCTTGGCGGCGGAAGGTCTCGTAGCGCGCGTCCGTCTCCAGAACCGCGGCGGTGCGCGCGTTCTGCGCCTTGGCCCAGTCCAGCGAGCGCGGGGCCTCAATATCCTCGAGCCACTGGAACGGGTCGGCGCCCGACGCAGCGGATTGGGCGAGGGCGCCGCCGGCGAGCGCTGCGGCCGTCAGGGCGGCGAAGAGGAGGACGCGCATGATCGACCCATAGCGCGCCTGCGCCCCCGGCTGAATGTCGCTCGTGACGAATGGGCGAACCCGCCGCCCACCTAGGCTCCGCGGTCGACCTTCTCCCGCGTTCGTCGCGCCTGGTCAGGAGTCGATGCGGCGGGGTGGCCGGCCAGGAGGTCCTCCCGCCGCAGCAGGAGGACGCCCAGAACCGGCCAGCTCGAGCCCGTGGCGTCAGCGCACGGGCGGCTGGTTGCCCATCTCCCGGCTCTCTTCGGGCAGGAGGCGGGTGGTGGCCATGTGCTCGGCCAGGAACCAGACCTGCGGCTCGTGGGTGCGGATCAGGTCGGAGACGATCAGGTCGTTGGTGCCGTCGTCGCCGTAGTCGGCCGCCTCGGACGCCGCCGGGCGCATGTAGGCCAAGCACTTGCGATGCGCCTCCAGAAGACGCTGAATGTTGGACGGCACGTCCTCGCGGCCCTTGGGCGGGCGCTGCAGGCTGGTGGCCTCCGCCACGTCCCACGGCGTCGCGTAGCTGATGCCGCCCAGCGACATGATCCGCTCGGCGATCTTGTCCACCGCCTCAGCCTGCTCCTCGTAGTGCTTGTCGAGCAGGAGATGCAGCGCATAGAAGGTCGCGCCCGAGATCTGCCAGTGCGCCTTCTTGTACATGTCGCGGAGCGTCATGGTGTCGGCGAGGATCTGGTTCAGGGCCACGACGCTCTTCTTGCGCGCGTTGTCCGGCAGGGCGAGCGGCAGATCCTTGAGGTCGTCGAAATCCTGGATCACGCGCCAGTTCGAGTGCAGCTGCGGCTGCGCTTCGTCGATGTCCTTGGCCATGGGAGGTCTCCTGAGGGGCGTGCGGCGGCGTCCGGCGACGCGCCGTCATGTCGGGCGGGAAACGGGGCGGCCGCCGGGCGGTTCCGGCTCAGCGGATATGGCCGAGTGTCCGGCCGAGCGCCTCCAGTCGGCCGAGCTTGGCGTGGAACGGCGCCCAGTCGTCATGGGTGTCGATGGCGGCCCAGATCGCCTCCACCTCCTCGATCAGCATCTCCTCCGGTCCGCCGTCCAGAGGGACCGCGGCGGGCGGATGCTCGTGCAGCAGAGCGCGGAACACGCGCGACGCCTCGCCGTCGTAGAGGTGGGCGCGCGGACCGGACAGGGCGCGGTCGGCCGCCGGCTCGCCGCTCCGCCAGTCGTGGAAGAAGGGCTCCCAGCGGAGCTCTTCGCCGCCCTCGCCCAAGGCGGCGAAGACGGCGTCGGCGAACGTCTCATCGGCGTCGGGCCTGCCCGCCGAACCGACGCCCAAGCGGTCGAGCAGGGCCGTCGCCGCCGCCGCGCGATAGGCCGGGACGAAGGTGTTCAGGGCGGCGACCAGGGCGTCGCGGTCGGGCTCCGCGATCGTCAGCGCCGCGGCGAGCTGCTGCAGGTTCCAGAACACCGCGTGCGGCTGGCGACCGAAGGCGTAGAGGCCGGAGTGGTCGAAGTAGGCGGCGGTGAACTCCGGGTCGGAATGCGGCAGGAAGCGCCACGGGCCGTAGTCGAAGCTCTCGCCGGTGATGTTCATGTTGTCGGTGTTGAGCACGCCGTGGACGAAGCCGGCCGCCATCCAGCCCGCCGTCGTACGCGCCGTGCGGGCCGCGACCGCCTCCAGCAGGGCGGGAGCGCGGGCGGCCGCCCCGTCCAGGTGTTCGAGTTCGGGGTAGTAGAGGCGCACGACGTGGTCGATCAGCTCGGCCATCAGGTCGGCGCGGTCGAAGTAGGCCAGCCGCTGGAAGGTCCCGAAGCGCACGTGGCTCCACGACAGGCGCGTCAGCACGGCCGAGCGCGTCGGGCTGGGCTCGTCGCCGCGCACCAGCGCCTCGCCGGTCTCATAGAGGGCGAAGGCGCGCGAGGTGGGCACGCCCAGCGCCTCCAGCATTGAGGCGGCCAGCACCTCGCGCACGCCGCCCTTCAGCGTCAGGCGCCCGTCGCCCGAGCGCGACCATGGCGTGGTTCCCGAACCTTTGGTGGCGAGGTCGAGCAGGCGCCCGTCGACCGCGCGCAGCTGGGCGGCGAGGAAGCCGCGGCCGTCACCGAGTTCGGGGTTGTAGGTGCGGAACTGGTGGCCGTGGTAGCGCATCGCCCGCGGCCCCGGCTGTCCGGGAAGCGGGACGAAGCGGCCGAAATGCTCCGCCCGCTCGGCCTCGGTCAGGCCGGCGAGCCCCACCGTGGCCGCGGCGCGCGCGTTCCAGAAGCGCGGGGTCAGCTGCGGGAAGCCGGCGGGCGCGACCGGGTCGGAGAACTCCGGGCCGAGGGCGGCGAAGACGGGCTGGGGCGTATAGGCGGCGTCGACGGGCATGGCTCCAGTACGCGCGGGCGGCCGGGCCGGGTGCACGCGCCCGCGGTGTTGAGCCGGCTCGGAACCCCCTGTAGCGCGTAGGCCCCGACGACCGGAGGCCGCGCGTGGCCCGCCGCCTGACCCTGGACTTCCTGAAGACGGAGACGGCCGGCGGCGCCGTGCTCGCCCTCGCCGCGGTGCTGGGCATGGCCGCCGCCAACAGCCCGTGGGCGCCCGCCTACTTCGGCGCGCTTGAGGCCGAGATCCCGCTGCAGATCGGCGGTTGGGGCGAGGCCCTGTCGGGCCTGGACTGGATCAAGGAGGGGCTGATGACCCTCTTCTTCTTCGTGGTCGGACTGGAGATCAAGTTCGAGGTGGTGAAAGGCGAGCTGTCGTCTCCACGTCGGCTGGCGCTGCCGGTGATCGCCGCGGCGGGCGGCATGGTCGCGCCGGCGCTGGTCTACCTCGTCGTGACCGGGACGGCGGGGGCGAAGGGCGCGGAGGCGGGCTGGCCCGTGCCGACCGCCACCGACATCGCCTTCGCCCTGGCCGTGCTGTCGATCGCCGGCCGGCGGGCGCCGGCGCCGCTGCGCACCTTCCTGCTGGCGCTGGCGGTGGCCGACGACCTGGGGGCGGTGGTGCTGATCGCCGTGCTGTTCAGCCACGACTTGGACGTCGCCATGCTGGCCGGAGCCCTGCTGGCGCTCGGGGCGCTGGCGCTGGTCGGCCGCTGGCGGGGCGCGCCGGCGAGCCTGTTCGTCCTTGTGGCGGCGGTGCTGTGGGCGCTGACGCTGGAGTCGGGCGTCAGCCCGTCGGTGGCGGGCGTGGCCGCGGCGCTGTGCGTGCCGATCCGTCCCCGCCGAGCGGGCGAGCGCGGCGTACTGGAGCGCGTCTCGGAGGCGCTGCACCCCTATGTGGCGTGGGGCGTGCTGCCGCTGTTCGCCTTCGCCGCGACGGGCTTCCGCCTGGGCGGGCTGTCGCCGCGCGAGGTGCTGGGCCCCGTGCCGGTCGCCGTCGCCCTCGCGCTCCTGGTCGGCAAGCCGGCGGGCGTGCTGGGCGCGTCGTGGCTGGCGGTGCGGCTCAAGCTGGCGCGCCGGCCCACGGGCGTGGGCTGGAACGGCATGGTCGCCGCCGCCGCCCTGTGCGGTGTCGGCTTCACCATGAGCCTCTACCTGGGCGCGCTCGCGTTCGCCTCGCGGCCGGACCTGGCGGCCGAGGCGCGGCTGGGGGTGCTGGCGGGCAGCCTCCTGTCGGCCGGCGCGGGCCTGTGGCTGCTCACGCGCCTGCGCACGGCTCCTGCGGACGAGGAGCGACGGCCGGACGCGCGGACGCGCCCGGCCTGACGTGGCCTATGCGCCGACGCCGATCAGCGCCTTGGTCTCCAGGAACTCGCCGAAGGCGTGGTCGCCCCACTCGCGCCCGTTGCCCGACTGCTTGTAGCCGCCGAACGGCGCCATCAGGTCGGGCCCCGCGCCATTGATCACCACCTGGCCGGCCCGCAGGCGCGCGGCGACCTTCCTCACCTCGCCCATGTCCGTGCCCTGGACGTAGGCGGCGAGGCCGTAGGGCGTGTCGTTGCCGATCTCCACCGCTTGGTCGACGCTGTCGTAGGCCATCATGGACAGCACCGGCCCGAAGATCTCCTCGCGGGCGATGGTCATGTCGGGCGTGACGTCGGCGAAGACGGTCGGCTTGACGTAGTAGCCCTTGTCCAGACCCTCCGGCCGGCCGGGGCCGCCGGTGACCAGCGTGGCGCCCTCGTCGACGCCCTTCTGGATCAAGCCCTGGATCTTGTTGAACTGCACCTCGGAGACGACGGGGCCCATCTTGGAGTTGCCCTCGGGCGCGCCTACCGTGTGGCTCTCGGCCGCCGCCTTGGCGATCTCCGCCGCCTCCCGCATCTTGGCCGCGGGGACGAGCATGCGGGTGGGGGCGTTGCAGCTCTGGCCCGAGTTCATCATCACCGAGGCCACGCCGCCCGTGACCGCCTTCTGAAGGTCGGCGTCCTCCAGCACGATGTTGGGGCTCTTGCCGCCAAGCTCCTGGTGCACGCGCTTGACCGTGTCGGCCGCCGCCTTGGCCACCGCGATGCCGGCGCGGGTGGAGCCGGTGAAGCTCACCATGTCCACGTCGGGGTGCGAGCTGATCGCTTCGCCCACCGTCGGGCCGTCGCCGTTGACCAGATTGAACACGCCGGCCGGTACGCCAGCCGCCTGCAGGATCTCGGCGAAGATGATCGCGCTGAACGGCGCCACCTCGGACGGCTTCAGCACCACCGTGCAGCCGACGGCGAGCGCGGGCGCGACCTTGCAGGCGATCTGGTTCACCGGCCAGTTCCAGGGCGTGATGAAGCCGCAGACGCCGATGGGCTCCTTGGCGATGGTGGTCTTCCCGCGCGGCTCCTCGAAGGTGTAGCCCTTCAGGATCTCGATAGCGGTGGAGAAGTGGGCCACGCCCATGGCGGCCTGCGCGCGCTGGGAGAGCCAGGCGGGAGCGCCCATCTCCTCGGTGATCGCGCTCGCCATGTCGCCGAAGCGCTTCTGGTACTCGGCGACAATGCGCTCCAGCACCGCGCCGCGCTCCTCGCGCGAGGTCTGCGACCAGGGCAGGAACGCCTTGCGCGCCGCCTTGACCGCACGATCCACGTCGGCGGCGGAGCCCATGGCGATGCGGCCGGCGCTCTCCTCCGTGGCGGGATTGATGACGTCCAGCGGGTGGACGCCCTCGGCCGGGTCGACCCAGGCGCCGTCGATGAAGAACTGCAGGTGCTCGCGCATGGTCGTACTCTCCCGGGGTCTCTGACGGACGGGGGCGATATAGCTGATCGCCGTTCAGGGCGTCAGCCCTGACCGGCCGCCAGGCGTTCCGGACGGAACGGCGCAGGCGCGGCGCCCCTTCCTAAGGAGACGCTCGGGAACGACGACATGACCGACCACGAGGACGCCGTCCTCTACAGGATGATCCTGCCCGACCACACGTGTCCGTTCGGCGTACGCGCCAAGGCGCTGCTGGAGGACGCCGGCTACCGGGTCGACGACCGCATCCTGAGCACCCGCAGCGAGGTCGACCGGTACGAGCGGGAGGAGGGTGTCGACACCACCCCGCAGGTGTTCATCGGCGGCGAGCGGATCGGCGGATGCGACGCCCTGGAACGCCACCTGGCCGCCGACTAGCCGCGGTCAGTAGAACAGCTTGCGCAGGCTTACCCGCACCGTGCGGCCCGCCGGGTCGAGGTAGGCGGGCTGGTAGATGAGCGGCGTGGCTCCGGAGGCGTCGCGCACCAGGATGCGCTCGTCGAACAGGTTGGTGACGTTCAGCGTCAGCCGCGCCCCTCGCAGCCACAGGTTCCGCTGCTGTCCGGGGATCTGCCCCAGGTTGGCGAACAGGCGGAAGTTCACCGTGGTCAGGCCCGAGAAGCTGAGGTTGCCCGTCGAGGAGCCCGTTCCGCCGTCCACGACGGTGCCGCTCTTGTAGTCGAGCGACATGCGCGCGCCGAGGCCGAACATCGTCAGCCCGGCCTGCCCCTCGATCTCGTGTCGCGGCTGGCCGCCACCGGAGCCTGACGCCGAGCCGTTCAGCAGGTCGAACACCGGCCCGCCCTGGCGGACCAGGATCGTGTCGTCGAAGAACACCGTGTGGTAGATCGCGAACTGCAGCCGCCCGCCGCCGGGCTGCTGCCCGCCGCCGCCGAAGCCGCCTCGCCCGCCGCCGCCGCCGCGACCACCGCCCCCTCCGAAGCCGCCGCCACCGCCACCGAAGCCACCGCCGTTCCCGCCGCGGCCGCCCGCTCCTCCGGCGTCGCCGCCCCGGTCAGGCGCGCCCGCCGTCCCGTCCGCGCCCGGCGGCGGGGCCGGCTGCCCGTCCGGGCCGGCCGCCGGCGGCGGCGTCGAGCCGTCGGCGTTGCGCGCGGGCGGGGGCGGAGCGCCTTCACCCCCGAAGCGCTGGCGATAGCCGCCGTTTCCACCCGGGCCGCCGGGGCCGAAGCGGCGCTGGCGGGGCTGCGGCTGCGGCCCCACCGGGCGGGTGTAGTTGACGCCGTACCGCAGCTCCGACCGGTCCTGCCGGGCGAAGTTCACGGGGCGGAAATCCACCGCCGTCAGCTCGCCGTCGGCGTTGCGGGTGAAGCGGTCGGGGAAGGCGGCCTGGATCTCGGCGGTGACCGCAGGGAAGGTGGCGATCGGGTTGTCGATGCGGCTCTTGATGAAGTTGGCGCTGAAGGTGAGGTCCTGCTTCTCCCACGGTTTCCAGTTCACCTCCCACTTCATCACCTGGCGCTGGTCGGCGACGAGGCCGCGCGTGCCGCCGTCGGTCCGCAGCACGTCCACCACCTGCCCGGTGACGAAGTCGAGGACGCGCGAGCCGGGAGTCACCACCACCGGGCCGCCGAGCTGCGCCTCCGTCGGCGCAGCCTGGTCGTGCGTGTCGGAGAAGATCAGCGCCAGCCCGTCCCAGGGCTTCCAGTTCACCCCGTAGCCGTAGGTGAGCAGCGTGCCGAAGTCGCTGAGCTCGTCGACGGCCACGTTGCCGTTCAGCGACGCCTCGCCCAGGAAGCCGAGCACGTGATATTGCCTGCTGATCACCGGCAGGTCGAAGTTGGCCTGGGCGTTGAAGTCGTTGCGCGACAGATCGACGCCCTGCACCACGGCGAAGCGTTGCGAGGTGGAGTCCAGCAGGCTCTCCGTGTCGCCCACCTTGAAGCTGGCGTAGAGTTGGCCGGCGGGCACCTGCAGCAACGGCCCATTGGCCAGGAATTGGCCGTTGATCGTGTCGGTGATCGAACGCGCCTTGGTCACCGGCAGGGCGGCGAACTGGCTGATCGGCAGCGCGCTGTAGGGGTTCAGCGCGGTCGAGCCCATGGCCAGCAGCGCGTTCAGCGCCGAGGCGTCGTAGCCGCTGTCGGTGACGGTGAGCGTGTCGGCATGGTCGTAGGCGCTGGTCAGAGAGAAGCGCCAGCGGCCCTGGTCGCGGTTCAGCGTGCCGCTGAGGTGCGCCGTCCAGCCGTCCGTGCTCTGCGTCAGCGGGCCCGCGCCCGTCAGGTAGCGATCGACCAGCACGTCCTGCCCGAACGGGTTGAAGGGCGTCCCCGCGGGCAGCGCCAGACTTACGCCCGGCAGACCTTGGAGAGCGTCGCTGGTGGTCGCGCCAAGCGTGGCGTTGACCGTTCCGGCGAGCCGCCACGGCAGCGGCTTGGCCCAGACCACGTTGGCGGAGAGCGACTGGGTCGCGGGCAGCAGCGTCCTGAACTGGCCCACCTCCCCCGCGTTGGCGGGCAGCGCCGCGCCGTTGACGAGGAAGTCCGCCAGCGTCGGCGCCCGGCCCGCGGCCGACGCGGGCACGCCCACCACCGAGACGCCCGGGCCGAGCCCGTTGAAGAGGGAGGTTCCCTGCGCCGGCGTGACGTTGCCCACCACGTCGAAGGGCGTGCCCGCCGCGATCGACTGCAGGTCGCGGTCGGACTCCAGCAGGTTGTTGGTGGCCTGGTACTTCACGTCCAGGTTCAGCCGCGTCTCGCGCTGGATGCGCAGGGCGTCGATCTCGCCCGTGCCGGAGACCTGCTGACCCTCGGTCGGCGCGCCGGCGGAGCCCTCGACGGTGAGCGCGCGGAAGAAGCGGCGCAGCACCACGTTCACCACGCGCTGGTTGGCCGTGTAGCCGTACTTCAGCGCCACCTCCTCCGGCAGGATGTCCACCCGCAGGATGGCTTCCGTCGGGATGTCGCGGATCTCGTTGAAGCTGGAGATGCGCCGGCCGTTGAGCAGCACGACCGGCGCTTCGCCGCCCCGCCCCCGGTCCGAGCGCGTCTGCGGCGCGAGCTCGTCCAGGAGTTCGGTGAGGGTGGAGACGCCGTAGCTCTGGATGTCGGCCGGCGAGAGCTGCAGCTCGGGCTTTATGTCGCCCACCACCGCGCCCGGCTGGATCCGCGGCCCGGCGCGGACCTCGACCTCGGCCTCGCCGTCGTCCTCGTCCGCGCCGGAGGCCGGCGGCGCGACGCGGCGCGATCGGGCGGGCGTCGCAGGGGCGGCCTGCGCCGCCGGAGCGGACGCCGGTGGCGTCGTCTGGACGGAGGGCGTCGGCGCGGGCGCGGTCTGGGCGGAAGGCGTCGGGGCCGCCGCCTGAGCGGGCGCCGTCTGGGCGAGCGCCGGCGTCGCGGCCAACACCAGGGCGAGCACGCCGCCGCTCGCGGCGCACAGGCGCACCTCCTCCTCGCTCGCGCGCGGCGACCCCATCCCCAAGACCGATCCCCTCGAATCCTCGCCGGCGCGCCCCCGCATGGCCGACGGTCCCGCTTGGCAGGCGACGGCGACCAAAGCTGGGCGGGACGTCGCGCCGGCGTTGCAGCCCCGTCATGGAGGCGCGACGGAGGGGCCTTGCTCCCGGCGCGGCGATAGGGCCAGGGTCGGGGCGACATGCGTCCCCTCGCCCTGCGCCTCCGCGCCGTCGCCCTCGTCCTCTCGGCCGGCCTGCCGTTGGCGGCGTGCGCCACCACGCCCCGACCGGTCGCCTCCGCCCCCACGCCGACGCGGGCTGGCCCCCCGAGCCTTCGACCCAGCCTGGCGGCGGGCGACGACAGCTCCGCGCTCGGTCTCTACCTGGCGGCCGAGGCGGCGCTGGACGCGGGCGACGGCGCGCGGTCGGCCGAGCTGTTCGCCCGCGCCGCAGCGTCCGACCCGGGCGACGCGGCGCTGCGCCAGCGCGCCTTCACCACCAACCTGCTGGCGGGCGATGTGCCCGCCGCCGCCCGCCTCGCGCCCGAGGGCGCCGAGGCCGCGCCCGAGGCGGCCGCGCTCGGCCGGCTGGTCCGCGCGGTGGACGCCCTGGCCGACGGCCGCGGCCGCGACGCGGCGGCGCTCCTGTCCGACGCGGGCGCGGGTCGCGCCTACGGAGGCGCCGTCGCGCTGCTCACGCCCTGGGCCGCCGCGGAGGCTGGGGCCCGCACCCCCGCAGCGGCCGCTCCGCCGGCGGGGGCCGACCGCACCGTCGGTCGTTTCGCCGCGCTCGGCCGCGCTCGGCTGCTGGAGCGGGCGGGCGACCTGAAGGGCGCGGAGGAGGTGTTCAAGCCGCTCGCCGCCGACCACCATCCCCTGTTCGCGGAAGCCTACGGTGGCTTCCTGGAGCGGCGCGGCCGGCGCGCGGAGGCGACGGCGCTGTACGACGCCGCCCTCGCCTCCGGCTCCGACGCGGCGCTCTCGGCGGCGCGCGCCCGGGCCAGCGCCGGAGGCCCTGCGCCGCGCGAACCCACCCTGCGCGAGGGCGCGGCCGAGGCGCTGCTGGGGCCGGCATCCGCCCTGATCGCGGCACGCCGCGCCGACCTGGGCCTGATCTACGTGCGGCTGTCCCTCCGCCTCGATCCGGCGCGCGACGCGGCGTGGCTGGTGCTGGGCGACAGCCTCGCCGCGGCCGGCGATGGGAACGCCGCGCGCGACGCCTACCGCCGCGTCCGCGAGGACGGGCCGGAGGGGGCCTCCGCCGCCGAGCGGCTCGCCTTGGCCGCAGAGGCGTCCGACGACAAGGCTGAGGCGCTGCGCCTTGCGCGGCGCGCCCACGCCCTCGCCCCCGGCGACCCGCAGGCCGGCGTGGTGCTGGCCGAGGTGCTGCGCTCGCAGGAAAAGCTGGACGAGGCGGTCGCCGTGCTCGACCCGCTGATCGCCGCCCAGGACCGCGCCCAGCCCGACGGCCCCGCGCTCGAACGCCTGCTGTTCCTGCGCGGCTCGGCGCTGGAGCGCTCGGGCCGGTGGCCGCAGGCCGAGGCCGACCTCAAGCGCGCGCTGCAGCTCAAGCCGGACGACGCGGAGGTGCAGAACTACCTCGGCTTCGCCTGGGCCGACCGCGGCGAGCACCTGAAGGAGGCGCTGGCCATGCTGGAGCACGCCGCCGCCGCCCAGCCGGAACAGGGCGCGGTGCTGGACTCCGTGGGCTGGGCGCGTTTCCGCCTGGGCGACCTGCGCGGGGCCGTGCGCGATCTGGAGAAGGCGGTCGCGCTGGAGCCCGCCGATCCTGAGATCAACGATCACCTGGGCGACATCTACGCGCGCACGGGCCGCCGGGCGGAGGCGCGCTACCAGTGGCGGCGCGTCCTGACGCTGGAGCCGGAGGCCAGGACCCGCGCCGCCACCGAGGCCAAGCTGCGCGCCGCGGGCGACTCTCCGCTCCCGCCCGCCGCCGCGGAGCCTACGGCCGCGCCAAAGGCGTGAGCGCGCCGTCGCTGCGTCGGCTCGCGCCGGCCAAGGTCAACCTGTTCCTGCACGTCGGCCCCGTGGACGGGGCGGGCATGCACCCGGTCTCCAGCCTGATGGTGTTCGCCGACGCGGGCGACGAGCTGGCGATCGAACCGGCGAAGGCTGACGTCGCCGATCTCGTCGTCGACGGCCCTTTCGCGCCCGAACTGGCCGCCACGCCGGCTGCGGACAATCTGGTGCTGCGCGCCGCCGGGGCGTTGCTGGCCCGCGCCGGCCGGCCGCCGGGCGGCTTCCGCCTGCGCCTGACCAAACGGCTGCCGGTGGCGGCGGGCCTGGGCGGCGGCTCGTCGGACGCGGGCGCCGCGCTTCGGCTCGTACGCGACCTCCTCGCACCGGAGCTGGAGGAGGACGACCTCGCGGCCGTAGCCGCCACCCTGGGCGCCGACGGCCCCGCCTGCCTGCGCGCCGCACCCGTGCTGGGCGCCGGCTACGGCGAGGTGCTCGCCCCCGCGCCCGCCCTGCCCGACCTGCACGCCGTGCTGGTCAACCCGCGCGTCGCCTGCCCCACGGGCGCCGTCTACCGCGCCTACGACGCCGGCCCGCCCGCCGACGCGACCTCGCCGCAGCTTCCGCCGAGCTGGGAGAGCGCGGACGCGCTCGCCGCCTTCCTGACCGACACCCGCAACGACTTGGAGCGGCCCGCGGCCCGGCTCGTCCCCGCAGTGGCGGAGACCCTGGCGGCCGTCCGCGCACAGCCGGGCTGCCGTCTCGCACGCCTGTCGGGCTCGGGCGCCACCGTGTGGGCGCTGGCCGACGGAGCCGCGGGAGCTCAGGAGCTTGCCGGGTCGCTGGCGGGCGCGCATCCAAGCTGGTGGGTGACGCCGTGCCGCCTGGGCGGACCCTGGCGCTGACCGCCTCCGGCGAAGGTCGCGCGAAACCGGCGCCGCCCGGGGGCGTTTCCGAACCGACACCGAAGGAGACCTCCCCCTTGACCATCCGTATCCGCCTGCTGACAGCCGCCGCCGTGCTGCTCGCCGCCGGGGCCGCCCAGGCGCAGTCCACCGGTGCCGCGCGGGCCGCCGCCCAGACCGCGCCGGGCGGCGCGCGCGCAGGCACGCCCATGTCCACCACCAGCCCGCAGAGCCCGACCTCACCCGTCGGCCCGCCCGCGGTGGACGCCACGCCGCCGTCCGCTCCCGCCGACGCCGGCGCTGCGACGCCGCCCTCGGGCGCAGCGTTCACGGCCATCACGCCCTCTCCAGGGTCCGACGTGGTGACGGTGCTGACGCAGTCAGGCCAGTTCACCACCCTGCTCAAGGCCGCGGACGCGACCAACCTGACGTCCGTGCTGAAAACGCCGGGCCTGACCGTGTTCGCGCCCACCGACGCGGCCTTCGCCGCCCTGCCCGCTGGCGTGCTCGACAACCTGATGAAGCCTGAGAACCTGCCCCAGCTGCAGAAGCTCCTGGCCTACCACCTGATCAATGCGAAGATCCCGTCCATCAAGGGCCACGCGCAGACGCAGGTCGCCACCGCCGCACAGAGCAAGGTCACGCTCGACGGCACGGGCGACAAGGTGAAGATCAACGACGCCACCGCGCTGCAGCCCGCCGTCGCGGCCGCGGGCGGGGCCACGATCTACCCGATCGACAAGGTGCTCTCGCCCGACTTCGTCCCGCCGCCGGCGACCACGACCGAGGCGACGACGGCCACCACCACCGACACCACGACGACCAAGAAGAAAACCACGCGCAAGACGCACTGACAGGGGACCGCTACGGCGCTTCCGCGCACGTGGTTTGCATCGGGGGGCGGTGGGCCGTAAGGGGTCCGCCGCCCTTCGTCTTAGCCGTTCCCGCCAGAGGCCGATGGCCGCGCCGAACCCCGACAGCCTCTCGTTCCAGGACCTGATCCTGACGCTCCAGCACTACTGGAGCGA
>CAXTBN010000032.1:0-26717 GCA_964242895.1 uncultured Caulobacteraceae bacterium
AAGTTCTCCTCGCAGACCAAGGACAAGCTGGTCTCCTCCGAGGTGCGGCCGGCGGTGGAGAACCTCGTCGCCGACACCCTGAACCAGTGGTTCGAGGAGCACCCGGCCGAGGCCCGCGCCATCGTCGGCAAGATCGTGGAGGCCGCCGCCGCGCGCGAGGCCGCCCGCAAGGCGCGCGAGCTCACCCGGCGCAAGTCGGCGCTCGACATCACTTCTCTCCCCGGCAAGCTGGCCGACTGCCAGGAGAAGGACCCGGCTCGCTCCGAGCTGTTCATCGTCGAGGGCGACAGCGCCGGCGGCTCCGCCAAGCAGGGCAGGAACCGCGAGAACCAGGCCGTGCTGCCGCTGCGGGGCAAGGTGCTGAACGTCGAGCGCGCGCGGTTCGACAAGATGCTGGGCTCCGAGCAGATCGGCACGCTGATCACCGCGCTGGGCGCCGGCATAGGCCGCGAGGACTTCGCGATCGACAAGATCCGCTACCACAAGATCATCATCATGACGGACGCCGACGTCGACGGCGCCCACATCCGCACGCTGCTGCTGACCTTCTTCTACCGGCAGATGCCGCAGGTGATCGAGCGCGGCTACCTCTACATCGCCCAGCCGCCGCTCTACAAAGCCGCCAAGGGCAAGACCTCGCGCTACCTGCGCGACGACGCCGAGATGGACGAGTTCCTGATCGACGAAGGCACGGACGGGGCCTCGCTCACGCTCTCGGGCGGCGAGCAGATCACCGGCGCCGACCTCGGCCGGCTGGTGCGCGAGGCGCGCACGGCCAAGGCGCTGATCGAGCGGCTGGCCGCCCGCGCGCCCGCTTTCGCGGTGGAGCAGTCGGCGCTGGCCGGGCTGATGGGGAACGATCCGGATCCCGCCGCGGCCGCCGCACGCTTCGACCTCTACGCGGAGGAGGGCGACGGGGCTTGGTCGGGCGAGCCGGCGGGGCTCGGCGGGCTCGGGCACGGACCGGGCGGCTTCTCGTTCAGTCGCCTGAAGCGCGGCGTGTCGGAGCGGATCGTGCTCGACGAGCTGCTGCTCTCCTCCGGCGACGCGCGCCGGCTGGCGGAGCGCTTCGGCCCGATGAGCGAAGCCTACGCCCAGGTGTCCACCTTCCGCCGCAAGGACGTGGAGACGCGCATCCGCGGTCCCCTCGACCTGCTGAACGCGGTGACGGAGGCGGGCAAGAAGGGCCTCTCCATCCAGCGCTACAAGGGGCTGGGCGAGATGAACGCCGAGCAGCTGTGGGAGACCACGCTGGACGACAACGCCCGCACCCTGCTGCAGGTGAAGGTCAGCCACGCCGACGACGCGGACGACATGTTCTCCAAGCTGATGGGCGACCTGGTCGAGCCCCGCCGCGAGTTCATCCAGGAGAACGCGCTCGACGCCGAGGTGGACGTGTGACGCCGCGCCGCCGCCTGCTGCTGGGCGCGCTCGCCGCCGCCGCCGCGGCGCCGGCGGCGGTGCGGGCGGCCGAGGAGCGGAAGAAGGGCGGCGGGGCGTCGTACATCCAGTTCCCGACCCTCACCGCGCCCCTGCTGCGCGCGGGAGCGAACGGCGTGCTCACCGCGGAGGCCGGAGTCGACACGCCCGACCCGGCGCTCAAGGCCAAGGTCGACCTGCTGCAGCCGCGCCTGCGCGACGCCTACAACACGGTGATGGCTCAGTTCGCCGCCGCGCTCTCCCCCGGTGCGCCGCCCGACGTGGAGGCGCTGGTGCAGCGCCTGCAGGCGGCCACCGACCGCGTGGTCGGCCGCCCTGGTGCGCGGTTCCTGATCGGGACCGTGATCGTGGGGTGATCAGCGCGGGCGCACGGAGTCCATGAGCTTCGTCGCCTTCGGGCTCGACCCGAAGGCCAAGCGTGGTGCGCCGCCGCTCCGCACGACCGGCGCCCGGCCCTCGGGTCAAGCCCGAGGGCGACGGAGGCGGGTGAAGGCGAGGGTGACCTTCCGCTCGCCCTCACGTCACATCGCGCTGATGCCGCCGTCCAGCTTGAGCTCGGAGGCGGTGATGAAGCGGCTCTCGTCCGAGGCGAGGTAGACGGCCGCCGCCGCGATCTCCTCAGGCTTGCCGAGGCGCTTCAGCGGGATCTGGCGCGACAGCTTGGCCTCCGCCTCCTCCTTGCCGAACATGGCGCGGAGCGGGTCGAGGATCGGCGTGTCGATGAAGGTCGGGTGGATCGAGTTGGAGCGGATGTCGAAGCCCTTGTGGGCGCAGTAGAGCCCCACGCTCTTCGACAGAAGCCAGACCGCCGCCTTGGAGGCGTTGTAGGCGGGCGAGTTGTGCGCGGCGATCAGCCCGGCGATCGAGCTGATGTTGATGATCGAGCCCGGCTGGTGGTCGCGCATCACGCGCACGGCGTACTTGCAGCCTAGGAACACGCTGTCGACGTTGACGCTCATCACGCGGCGGAAGCCTTCCAGCTCCAGCGTGTCGAGGTCGCCGCGGATCGACATGCCGGCATTGTTCACCAGCACGGACAGGCCGCCCATGTCGGCCGCGGCGCCGGAGACGGCGGCGTCCCAGTCGGCCTCGACGGTCACGTCGTGGCGGCGCGCGAAGGCGGTCCCGGCGCCGTGGGCGGCGTTGATATCGTCGGCGACGGCCTGCGCCTGGTCGATCTTCAGGTCGGTGAGCGTCACGCGGGCGCCCTCCGCGGCGAAGCGGCGGGCCATGGCCTCGCCCAGCCCCTGCGCCGCGCCCGTCACCAGCGCCTTCTTGCCTTCGAGCCGTCCCGCCATGCGTGTGTCTCCCTTATGCTTGGCGCCGTTCTGGACCGGACGGGGCCGCCGCGTCCATGAATTGGGCGAGCGCCACGTCCTTCTCGGTCACCCCGTCGGCGTCGTGGGTGGCCAGCAGCACCTCCACGCGGTTGTAGACGTTGGACCACTCCGGGTGGTGGTCCATGGCGTCGGCCTTGAGCGCCACGCGGGTCATCCAGCCCCAGGCCGCGTTGAAGTCGGCGAAGCGGTAGGTCTTGGTCAGGGCGTCGCGCCCGTCCGCCGCCGCCCAGCCCTCCAGCCGCGCCAGCGCCGCCTGCGCCCCGATCCGCCCCGCCCTGGTCTCCGCCATCGCCGCCTCCCTGTCGCCCCGCGGTGTAGCCGGGCGGCCCGGGCGTTGCACGTGCCGGGCGAGATCGTCCCAGGAGGGCACATGTCCCCGCGCTTCATCCTCGCCGCCGCCGCCGCGCTGATCCCCATGGCGCTGTCCGCCGCGCCCGCGCCCGCCCGCGCCGGCGAGCGGGACGGGCTGTTGGCCAGCCTCCCCACCCACGCGTCGCCCGGCGTCTGCTACGCCCGCGTGCGGCAGGACGCGGCCTTCACGCCGCCCGGTCCGCCCAACGCGCGCTGGCGGCTGCGGCCCGGCTCGCCCGGGCCGATCTGGTGCCTCGTGACCGAGCCCGGCGCGCCTCCCGTGCAGATCCGCGCCGAGCGTCGCGGCTGGCTGCGGGTGCGCTGCGACCGGCAGGTCGTGCACGCCCGCGTCGCCGTCCCGCGCCGACCGCGGCCGATCCCCATCGCCCTCCCCATGCCGCTGCCGCCGCCGCCGATGGTGCGTGGTCCGTGCTGCAACCTGGCCGCCGCCCCGCCCCCGCCGCCGCCCGTGGTGACGATCGCCGTGCCCGCGCCCGTTCCTCCGCGCTCGCCGTGGCTCAGCTGGTCGGGCAAGTCGATCTACTGATCCCCGGCGGCCGGGTGCGCTCGATGCGTGTGCCTGCTCCTCGTTTACAACTTATAAGAGAGTAGTCGGTCACGGTGCAGCGCCAGTGAGAGGGCTGCATGAAGGTTCTGTTCGTCAGCTACGGTCGGTTCGACTGCAACAGCGGCGGCCACATCGCCCGCTTCGCGCGCGCCCTGCACGAGGCCGGGCACGCGGTGGGCGTGGCGGCCGAGGGGCCCGTCGACGCGGCGCGCGAGTGGGGCGAGACGCCCTTCGCCGCCTTCGGGCGCGACCAGCTGCACGCCCACCCGGCCGCGGCGCTCGCCTTCGACGGGCGTGCACCGGCGCCCGGCGACACGGTGGTGATCGCCTGGACGCCGCGGGAGAGCGTGCGCCTGGCCGTGGCGGCGCTGCGCCGTCGTGCGGTGTTCCGCACCGTGGTGCACCTGGAGGACGACGAGCGCCTGCTCACCGCCGCCCACCTCGGCCGGTCGTGGAGCGACCTGGCCTGCCTGCCGCCGCACCAGCTCGATCCCATGATCGCGCCGAGCCTCACGCACCCGCACCGCATGGGCGCCTTCCTGGCCGCCGCCGACGGGGTGACGGCCATCGTGCCGCCGCTCCTGGCCTACGCCCCCGGCTCGCCCGCGCACGTGCTGCGGCCGGGCTGCGATCTCGACGTCTCGACCCCGCCGCTGCGGCCCGAGCAGCGCCGCGCCCTGCTGGAGCGGCTGGGCGTGCCGGCGCACCACCGGGTGATCGTCTACCCGGGCAACGTTCACGCGGCGAACCGGCGCGAGGTGTTCAGCCTCTACGTGGCCGTGCAGATCCTGCGGCGGCGCGGGCTGGAGGTGACGCTCCTGCGCACGGGCGAGGACTTCGCGCCGGGGGTGGACGTCAGCTTCGAGCACCTGCGCGGCCGCGTGTCGCGCGAGCTCGGCCGCCTGCCCCGGCGCGAGCTGCAGGTGCTGCTGCGCCTGGGCGACCTGTTCGTGCAGCCGGGCGCGCCCGACGCCTTCAACCGCTCGCGCCTGCCCTCGAAACTGCCGGAGCTGTTCACCACGGGCCGGCCCGTGCTGCTGCCGCGCGCCAACCTGGGGCTGGAGGTGCGCGACGGCGTGGAGGCCTGCGTGCTCGACCGCGGCGATGGGGTGGAGATCGCCGACCGCGCCGAGCCCCTGCTGCGCGACGAGCCCCGCGCCGCCGCCATGGGGGCCGCCGGCCGCCGCTGGGCGGTGCGCACGCTCAGCTGGGAGCGGAGCGCGGAGGGGCTGGAGCGCTTCCTCACCACGCTCGTCACACGCCCGCGCCGGCTCGCGGAGGCGGCGGCGTGAGCGCCCTGCTGCGCACGGTGGCCGGTCGGCCCTTGCTGGCGCTCAAGGCGCTGCGCCGCCTCGTGACGCACGGTCCGCGCGCGACGCTGGCCATGGCGCGCGCCGTCGCCCGCCCGGCCGTGTCGCCTCCGGATGCGCCGGAGCCGCCGATCCTCGACCTCGTCGAGCTGGAGCGCCGGGCGGAGGCGGCCCTGGCGGCCGGCGGCCCGCTGATCTCCGTCGTCATGCCGGTGCACGATCCCGACCCGGCGTTCCTGCGCGCCGCCCTGCGCTCGGTGCTGGAGCAGCCGTACCGGCGGTTCCAGCTGGTGCTGGTGGACGACGCCTCGCGCGACCCGCGCGTCCGGGCCCTGCTGCGCGAGACCGCCGCGCGCCATCGGTCGGTGCGCCTCGTCGCCCGCGCGGAGCAGGGCGGGATCAGCCGCGCCACCAACGACGGGCTGGAGGCCGCCTCGGGCGCCTGGACCGCCTTCCTGGACCACGACGACGAACTGACGCCCGACGCCCTCGTCGCCGTGGCCGAGCGCATCGTCGCCGAGCCGGGGCTGCAGGCGCTCTACACCGACCAGCTGAAGATCGACGCGGACGGCCGCGTGCTCGACCACCACCTGAAGCCCGACTGGTCGCCCGCCCTGCTGCTCGGCGTCATGTACGTGGGCCACCTGCTGCTGGCGCGCACGGACCAGCTGCGCGCCGTCGGCGGCCTCGACCCGCAGTTCGACGGCGTGCAGGACTACGACCTGATCCTGCGCATCAGCGAGCGGACGGCGGCCATCGGCCACCTCGCCCAGCCGCTCTACCGCTGGCGCGCCGCGCCGGGCAGCCTGGCCGCCGATGCCGACGCCAAGCCGGGGATCGAGGCGCTGCAGAAGCGCGCGCTCCTGGCCCACCTCGCCCGCCGCGGCCGCTCGTGGGGCGCCGAGCCGCATCCCGAGCCCCGCCTGCGGCACCGCATGGTGCTGACTCCGGGCGCGGCCGGGGCCGGTCCGTTGGTGTCGGTCGTCATGCCCAGCCGCGACCAGGGCGAGGCGGTGTCGCGCTGCCTCGACGCGCTGCACCGCGTCGACGCGGGCGAGCCCTTCGAGGTGGTGCTGGTGGACGACGACACCACCGACGTGGTCGCGCTGGACGCCTTCGCCCGCCACGGCGTGCACCGGATCCCGCTGAACCGCCCGTTCAACTTCTCCGCCGCCTGCAACCTCGGCGCGTCGCGCGCGCGCGGCGAGCTGCTGCTGTTCCTGAACAACGACACGGAGGTGCTGGAGGCCGACTGGCTGCGCCGCCTGTCCCTGTGGATGGAGGACGACGGCGTGGGCGCGGTCGGCCCCGTGCTGCTGTACCCCGACCGCACCGTGCAGCACGCGGGCGTGGTGCTGGGCGCGCGCGGCACCGCCGACCACGTCATGCGCCGCTTCCCGGCGGAGGCCGACGGCCACGGCGGCTCGCTCGCCGCCGCGCGCGAGGTCAGCGCCGTCACGGGCGCCTGCCTGATGATGCGCGCCGCCGACTTCCGCACCCTGCGCGGCTTCTCCACCGACTACCTGCGGCACTACCAGGACGTGGACCTGTGCCTGCGCCTGCGCGAGCGCGGGCGGCGGATCGTGTGCGCCTCACGGCCGGTGCTGATCCATCACGAGAGCCTGACGCGGGGCGCTGAGGGCTACGACATGGGCGACCGCGCCATCCTGCACGACCGGTGGCGCCACCTCATCACCGCGGCCGATCCCTACTACCCCGCGGCGTGCGACCGGGAGCGGCTGGACTACTCGCTCGCGGCGGCCTGAGGGCGCGCTTGCGACGGCGCGGCAAAACTCCGCGTGCGCTCGGCCCGCGGATGGGGTTAGCTGCTCTCCGACGATGCTGGACGACGCCTTCGCCCGCCGCTTGCCCGACCTTCGCGCCCAGGTGGACGCGCGGCTGGCCGCTCTCCTCGCCGCGACGGGCGTGGGCGCCCCTCCCGTGCTGCGCGAGGCGGTGCGCTACGCCCTGCTGTCGCCGGGCAAGCGCCTGCGTCCGGTGCTGACCCTCCTGTCGGCCGAGCACTTCGGTCCGCCCGGCCGCGAGGCGCGCCGCCGGGCGGCCGCGGCGGCGCTGGACGTGGGCTGCGCCATCGAGATGGTGCACGCCGCCTCGCTGATCCTGGACGACCTGCCGTGCATGGACGACGCCGAGCTGCGGCGCGGCCGCCCCACCGTGCACAAGCGCTTCGGCGAGGACATGGCGGTGCTGGCCGCCATCGCGCTCCTGAACCAGGCCTACGCCACGGCCGCCGCCGCACCCGACCTGCCGGCGGACGCGCGCCTGGGCCTGGTGCAGGCGCTCACCGCGGCGGTGGGTTTCGACGGGTTGGCGGCGGGCCAGGCGCGCGACCTGCGCGACCGCGACGTCCTGGCGGAGGCGACGCCGCTGCACGAGCTGAACCGGCAGAAGACGGGCGTGCTGTTCATCGCCGCGGTGGAGGGCGGCGCGCGCGCCGCCGGCGCGCTGGACGGCCGGCTGGACGGGGCGCGCGCCTTCGCGCGCGGTCTGGGCGAGGCGTTCCAGATCCTCGACGACCTGCTGGACGCCACCGGCACGTCCGAAGCCGCCGGCAAGGACGTGGGCCAGGACGGCGGCAAACCCACCGTGGTGTCCCTGATCGGCGCCGACGGCGCCCGCGCGGAGATGCATCGCCGGCTGCGCTCGGCGCTGGACCACCTGGACGACGTGGGCCCGGGCCCGCTCAGCCGCTTCACCGAGGCCCTGTTCGGCGCCGTGCCCGTCGCCGCCTAGGCGACGGTCAGCATGCGACGCCAGGTCGGCCGGTCCTCCGCGCCCCAGCGATACTTGTAGGGCTCCTGGCCGCGCAGCCAGCGGGCCTCCGTGCAGCCCTCCGCATGAGCGCCGCGCAGGGTGGCGGCGATCAAGAGCGCGCCGGGGCCGAGCGCCGCCTGCTCGGGGTCGAAGCCGGTCAGATACATGTGCACTGCGCCCGCGCCCTCGAGCGCCAGCAGCGTCGCCGCCGGTCGTCCGGCCAGCGACAGGGTGCGCAGGCGCGCCACGCCCGCCTCCACCAGCGCCGGGACCGCCTCGCGCAGGAAGGCCTGCATCAGCGGGTCGTCGAGCACGCCCGGCTCGCCGAGGGCGTTCCAGCGGGCGCGGTGGAAGGCGGACAGCTGCTCCAGGTGCGCGCCGGCGGTCTCGGCGGTGGCGAGCTCCACCGTGAAGCCCCCCGCGCGCTCGGCCTTGCGCCCCGTCCAGCCGAGGCGCTGCGCGGCGCGGCCGGGCACGGCGCCGAGCCCGTCCTCGCCGGTGAGGAGCGAGACGGGGCAGACCTCGTCCTGTTCGCGCGTCTCCGTCCAGCCGGCCGGGACGGGCGCGTCGAGCAGCGGGTCGCCCGGGCGAAGCTGGCGCAGGTCGAGCCGGTCGCCGCCGCGCCGCCGACCCTCCTCCGCGAGGGCCGCGAGCACCGCGCCCGCGTCCGCGCCTCGAGCGAAGACGCCGCCGCCGTAGTCCATGGGTCCCGTGCCGGCGAGCAGCGCCGCGCCCTCCCAGGTGAAGCCGGCCGTGATCGCGGCGAGCCGCCCGCCCTCGCGCGCCACGGCGGCGAAGGTGCGGTCCGGCGCGTGCGTGCGCGCCCAGGCGAGCTGGCAGGCGGGATGCTGGAACGGCGTGGTGGAGGCGTCCGTCGCCCAGAGCGACGCCCACTCGGGAGCCAGCGCCTCGAGGCCGGCGAGGTCGGCGACGATCTCGACGGTCACGCGGCCGCGGAGCGTCCGCCCTCCGCCGCCCCGGCGATCAGCCGGTCGTGGAGCGCGAGGTAGCCGTCGGTCATGCGCCGCAGCGGGAAGCGCGCGCGGGCGGCGGCCTTGCAGGCGATGGGGTCGATCTCGTCCACGCGCGCCAGGGCGTCGGCGAGGCCGGCGGCGCCCGCCTCGGGGTCGACCAGCCAGCCGGTGCGCCCGTCCTCCACGGCTTCGGCGAGGGCGCCCGAGCGGAAGGCGACCACGGGCGCGCCCGCCGCCGCCGCCTCGCGCGCGACGAGGCTGGACGTCTCGGGCGCGAGGCTCGGGATCACCACGGCGCGGGCCGTGGCCAGGAGCCGCCGTTTGCTGTCGCCGCCAACGGGTCCGATCCAGCGGCGCCGCGCGTCCAGCCGCGGGGCGAACTCGCGGTCGAAGTAGCGGCGGTGCTCGCCGTAGGCGAAGCAGGCGCCCGCGACGAACAGGCGCGCGTCGAGCCGGCGGGCGGCGTCCAGCGCCAGGTGCAGCCCCTTCTCCGGGCAGATGCGGCCGAGGGCCGCGAGGTCGCCGCCGCGAGGCAGGTCGAGGTCGAAGGCGTCCACGTCCACGCCGTTCTCCACCACGGAGAGCGGGCCGAGGTCGGCGGGGGCCCCGGCCGCCTGGTGCGGCGAGACGGCGTTGAGCTGCAGGCCGGGGCGGCGCAGGGCGGCCGGATCATACCAGGCGACCGGCAGGTGGAGGGTGGCGAGCGTCGGCGGGCCGGGCGGGGGCGCGTAGGCCGGGAAGTCGATCCCGTGCAGGTGGACGAGGTCGACGCCGCCGCGCGCCAGCACGCCGGCTACGGCGTCGCGGACGGCGGCGTGGACGCGGGCGCGCTCGGCGGGCGTGATCTCGCCGCGGACGGCGGGGATGGGGACGAGCTCGCCGGCGACCGCCGAGCCCTCCTGCGCGACCACCACCGAGCGCCGGCCCGCGGTGACCAGCGCTCGGTCCACCGCCGCGAGCACCTGCTCGGCCCCGCCGACGGGGTCGGGCGTGACCGGGGCGAAGGGGTAGGCGACGGAGAGGACCGTCGTCACGCCGGCTCCGTCTTGCGTTCGGGCGCGAGGGCGGTGGCGGCGCGGGCGCGCCAGGCGGCCGAAGTCAGCGGCCAGCCGTAGCGGTCGTAGAGCGCCTCGCCCGGCGGGGGCGGCTGGGCGAAGTCGTACGCCGGCGCGCGGCGCAGCGCCTCTCGGTCCGGGGGAAAGTTGTCCAGGATCCAGCGCTGGCTCGTGTGGGCGTCGAAGGCGCGCGCCTTGCGCTCACGCTCGACGGCCGTGAGCGTCCAGGCCGTCTCGGGGCGGTCAGGGTCGGGGTGGAAGCGGTTGGCCTGCAACACGCCGTCCACACCGAAGTAGCCGGCGAACTCGTAGACCGCCGGCGCGGAGGGGCCGAGGGCGGCGCAGGCGCGGGCCACGGCGCAGGCGCAGGCGTCGTGGTCGGGATGGCCGCCCTCGTAGGCGTGCGCGATCACCGCGGCGTGGCCGGCGAGGTCGTCCGTCAGGCGGCGCGCGAGGGCGGGAAGGTGGTCGACCACGGTCTGGTCCGTCAGGCCGTAGCTCGCGGCGCGCACCGGGCGGGCGCCCAGCACCTCCAGCGCGGCGGCGAGTTCGGCGGCGCGGGCGGCGGCGTAGGCCTCGCGGGTGGCGAACCCGGCGCGGCGGGCGTCGCCCATGTCCTGCGGCGCGCCGTCGGTGAGGTGGACCAGCGTCAGCCGGTCGAACAGGTGCAGGCGCGAGCCGAGGCCCAGGGTCTCGTCGTCCGGGTGAGCCACCACCAGCGCAACCGGCTCGTCGACGCGCTCGCCGCGGGCGAGCCGGCCCCCTAGGTCTGCGACCGTCACCGGCCTTGCGGTCCTCGCGCGGGGTAGGCCGCGCCCGCCGGGTAGGGGCGCTCGGCCACGCGGCACAGGTAGACCTCGGGCTCGGGGTGCGCCTCGATGGAGAAGCCCGCCGCGCGCAGCATGGCCAGGCTCGCCGCCGTGTTCGGCGCGAACCAGTTGGTCCAGTCGTTGGAGTAGCTGTGCTCGATGAAGTGCAGCTTGGGCCAGCCCGGCTCGTCGAACACGTCCTCGCGGGTGAACGGGTACTCCCGCTCGGCCGGGTAGACCTCCTCCGAGCCGCGCTGCAGCGACTGGAACAGCACCAGGTCCTTGGCCACGTGCTCGCGGATCAGGTCCAGCGCCAGCAGCGGGTGGCGCAGGTGGTAGAGCACGCCCATGAAGACGACGAAGTCGAACCGCTCGCCCAGAGCGCCCACGTCGTAGACGTCGATGTTGACCCACTCGATATCGGTGTAGCCCTTCACCTCGGCGGCGAAGCGGGCCTGGGCCAGGTAGTCCTCGTCCGAGTCGGCGCCGACTACGCGCGAGGCGCCGCGGCGCTTCAGCTCCATGGCGTAGAAGCCGGCGTTGCAGCCGATGTCCAAGACGCTCTTGCCCGTCATGTCGGCGGGGAGCGCGTGGGCGAAGCCCTGGAACTTCACGTTGGGGTAGTCGCCCAGGAAGTGCTCGGGCGCGGTGCGCACGCCGCCCAGCTCCATGTTGTGGAACCAGGGGCCGAGCTCCTGGATGCGGGCGGCGATCTGGTCCTTGGAGAGGCCCTTGGTCGGGTGGGAGGCGTCGTCGGCGGGGGTCATGCGGTCTCGACGGTGGTGGAGAGGTCGGCTCCGGCCAGGAGCTTGAGCGCTTCGCGGTAGCCGTTCAGCGTGCCCACGTCGACGTAGCCGGTGCCGAGGCGGAGCGCGCAGGCCTCGCCGCCCCGGGCGATCCAGGCGTTCACCAGCGTGCCGAGGTACTCGTCCTCCCCCTCGCGCTCGCGCCACAGGGCGTGCAGGTCGTGGAACACGCGGCCGGGCATGCGGAAGGCGCCCCAGATCCAGCGCGAGCGGGCGTCGGGGCGCTTGACCTGAATCTCCTCGACCCGGCCGGTGAGCTCGTCGTGCACCACGGCGTCGAACAGCTCGGGCCGCTCGACGGGGAACAGCAGAAAGGCGAGCCGGTCGCGCGGCAGGCGGGCCAGGGCGTCCTCCGGGAACCAGATCGTGTCGGGCAGGCCCACGGCCACGTCCTCGTCCGGGCCGATCAGGTGGGCGGCGCGGAAGATGGCGTCGCACAAGCCCGCGGCCTGGGGCTGGACCACGTAGGCGATGTCGGCGCCCGCGACCCGGCCGCCGTAGTAGCGCAGGATGTCGCTCTTGGTCGGCGAGATCACGAAGGCGATCTTGGTCGCCCCGCCCAGGACCAGGCGCTCGACGAGGTGCTCGCTGACGGCGCGCGGGCGCTCGATCCCGTCCGCCGTGCGCGTCGTGCCGACAGGCAGCAGCTCCTTGGAGAAGGCGAGCGGCTGGATGCGCGTGCCCTGGCCGGCGGCGGGCACGATCCCCCACATCAGGCGGTCACCCGCTCGGGCGCGCGGATCGTCGCCAGCAGCGCCAGCAGCTCGTCGGCGCGGTGGCCGCTGGTGTGCTCGAGTAGAAAGCGGGCGCGCGCCGCCTCGCCGATGTCGCGCAGGCGCGCGGGGCCGAGCTCCAGGGCGGCGAGAGCGTCCTCCTCGTCGCGGGCGAGCAGGATCTCCTCGCCGGGGATGAAGAAGCGGTCCAGCCCGTCCCAGCGGTCGGAGAGCACCGGGCAGGCGCAGGCGGCGGCCTCGAACAGGCGGCCGGAGGGGCACCAGCCCATGGCGGACATGTCGGCGCGGGTGGTGTTCACCGTGAGGGCGGAGGACGAGTAGAAGCTCGCGTGCTCCGGCGGGGGCAGGTGCTTCACGAACCAGATGTTGTCCGTCCACGGGAAGTCGGGCGGGTAGCCGCTGCCGGCGAGCACCGCCTTGAGGTCGGCCCGGGCCCGGGCTGGGGCGACGAACAGGGCCTCCACCGCCGCCTGACGGTCGGCGGCGTAGGTGCCGATGTAGCTGAGGTCGCAGCTGAAGCGCGGGTCGGGCGCGGTGCGGTGGTGCGTGGCGGGGTCGGCGTGGCCGTACAGGGGCGCGGTGCGGCGCGCGCCCAGCCGCCGCTCCAGCGCCTCCAGGGCCGGCCCGCCGGTGTAGCTGAGCACGAGGTCGAAACGGCCCAGCCCCTCGCGCGGCAGGTAGGGCACGGGCTCGCCCGCGGCGAGCTTGGCCAGGGTGACGGGCGTGTCCATGTCGTAGAACACCGACGGCACGCCGCTCTCGGCCACGGCGGCGCAGGCGGCCTCGGCGTCGGCGCAGTAGCTGGTGACCACCGCGGCGTCGGCGCCGGCCAGGGCGCGGCGGGCGCGCGCGGCGTCCCACTCGCTGAACAGGGCCAGCTCGCCGCCGGGCAGGGCCGTCAGATCGCGGTGCGGGGCGTAGAAGGGCTGGTCGCGCTCGAAGAAGGTGACGTGCACGCCGCGCTCGGCCAGCGCGGAGATCAGCCCGCGCCACAGGGTGGCGTGGCCGTTGCCCCAGGAGGACGACACCGTCAGGCCGAAGACGACCAGCTTCATCGTGCGCCCGCGCCCTCCCGCGCCGTCCAACAGCCCCGCTGGACGTTCGTTCCTTTCTAGGCCGGTTCGCGCCGCGCCGCATAGCGCCGCGCGATCTGCGCGCAGGCCAGCAGCTGGAATTGGTGGAACAACATCAGGGGCGTGATCAGCACGCCCGCGGTCGCGGCCGGGAACAGGGCGGCGGCCATGGGCGCGCCGGAAGCGAGGCTCTTCTTGGAGCCGCAGAACACCAGCGCGATCTCGTCCGGCTTGGAGAAGCGCGCCGCGCGGGCGAAGGCGCGCGTGGAGGCGAGGGCGACCGCGAGCACGGCGAGATCGAGGACGACCACCATGGCGAGGTCGGCCGGGCCGAGCTTGCGCCACAGGCCCTCCACCACCGCCGCAGAGAAGGCGGTGAACACCACCAGCAGGATGGAGCCCCGGTCGACGAGGTTCACCACCGCCTTATGCCGCTCGACGAGGCCGGCCGTGAGCGGGCGCGAGAGGTGGCCGAGCACGAAGGGCAGGAGCAGCTGCGCCAGTATGACGCCCACGGAGGCCAGGGAGACGCCGGCGCTTCCGCCGCGTCCGACCCAGTGGGGCATGAGGAGGCTCACCAGCACGGGCGTCAGGAACACGCCCAGGATGTTGGACGCCGAGGCCGAGCACACCGCCGCCGGCACGTTGCCCCGCGCGATGGAGGTGAAGGCGATCGAGCTCTGCACCGTCGAGGGCAGCAGGCAAAGGTAGAGCACGCCGGCCGCCACCTCCGGCTTCGGCCCGGGCAGGAGCGTCACCACCAGGCCGAGGACCGGGAACAGGACGAAGGTGGAGGCCAGCACCGCCAGGTGCAGCCGCCACGCGCCGATCCCCTCCAGCACCGCCTCGCGCGACAGCTTGGCCCCGTGCAGGAAGAACAGCAGCGCGATGGCCGCCGTGGTCAGCCAGCCCGCGACGCGCGCGGCCTCTCCGCGCGCGGGCAGGGTGCTCGCTAAGACCACCGTGGCCAGCAGCGCGAGGGTGAAGCGGTCGATGCGGCTCCACCAGCTCGGGCGCGCGTCGGTCACGCCCACTCCGGCACGGTCTCGCGGGCGAGCATCTCCTCGTAGGTGGGGCGGGGGCGGGTGACGGCCCAGCGGTCGCCGCGCACCAGCACCTCGGGGGCGAGAGGGCGGCTGTTGTACTCGCCGGCCATGGCCGCGCCGTACGCGCCGGCGGTGCGGAAGGCGGCGAGGTCGCCGGCGCCCATCGCCGGCAGCTCGCGGTCGCGGGCGAAGGTGTCGCCCGTCTCGCACACGGGGCCGACGACGTCGTAGGTCGTGAGCGGGGCGTCGGCGCCGCGCACGGGCTCCAGCTTGTGGAAGGCGTCGTACATGGCCGGGCGCAGGAGGTCGTTCATGGCGGCGTCCAGCACCAGGAAGCGGCGGCCCTCCGGCCGCGCGTGCACGTGGATCACGCGGGTCAGCAGCACGCCGGCGTTGGCGGCGATGGCGCGGCCGGGCTCGAAGGCGAGCTGCACGTCCAGCCCCGCCGTGACGCGCGCGACCATGGCGCCGTAGGCGGCCGGCGAGGGCGGTTCGGGCGAGTTGAAGTAGGGCACGCCCAGGCCGCCGCCGAGGTCGAGCCGGCTCACCTCCAGCCCCTGCGCACGCAGCCGCTCGACCAGGGCGCGCATGGCGACGGCGGCGGCCTCCAGCGGCGCGAGGTCGGTGATCTGGCTGCCGATGTGGCAGGCGACGCCCACCGGCTGCACGTGCGGCATCGCCGCGGCGCGCGCGTAGAGGCGCTCGGCCTCGGACAGGGAGACGCCGAACTTGGAGTCCGCCGCGCCCGTGGTGATCTTGGCGTGGCCGCCCGCGCCCACGTCGGGGTTCACGCGGAAGGCGATGGCGGGCCGGGCGCCTCGAGCGGCCGCGACGGCTTGGAGGCGCTCGAGCTCGGGCTCGCTCTCCACGTTGATCTCGGCCACGCCCGCCTCGACGGCGAAGGCGAGCTCGGCGTCCGTCTTGCCCACGCCGGAGAAGACGATGCGCTCCGGCGGGATTCCGCCGGCGAGCGCGCGGCGGATCTCGCCCTCGCTCACCGTGTCGGCTCCCGCGCCCCGCCCCGCGATCGTGCGCAGCACCGCCAGCGAGCCGTTCGCCTTGACGGCGTAGGCGAGGAGCGAGCCGGGCGGCAGCGCCGCGCGGTACACGTCCACGTGCCGCTTCAGGGTGGCGGCGGAGTAGACGTAGACGGGCGTGCCGACCGCCTCCGCGATCACGCGCAGCGGCACGTCCTCGCACCACAGCTCGGGGCCGTCCGGCCCCGGATGGCGGTCGAAGAAATCCACTAGCCCGGCGGGCGGGTGGAGACCGGCGAGCCGAACGGGTTGGGGGCGCCGTCCACCGGCTGGGAGGAGAGCGGGGTCAGGCGGGTGTTCGGGTCCTGGATGTCGCGCTTGGTCCTGGGCGCGTTCTCGTCCGGATCGGTGGAGCCGTCCGACGAACGCACCGCGCCCGACTCGGTCAGGCCGGCGGGCAGCGGGTCGGCCCCGCGGCGCGTGATGGTCGGCGCGTCGCTGTCCGCCGAGGGCGGGACCACGGTGGTGGAGGAGGACGGCGGCGTCGGGCTGCGCTGGCCGGGCGCTTCGAGCGCGCCGACCTTGCCGCAGGCGCCGGTGGCGAGCGCCACGCCGCCCAGCAGGGCGGCGGAGGCGAGCAGGGTCTTGAGCGGGGTCATCGGAGCTGTTCCTTCCAGCGTGCCACCTGCTTACGCACCTCGGACGGCGCGGTTCCCCCGTAGGAGGTCCGGCTGGCGACGGAGCGCTCCGGCGTGAGCACGTCGTACACCGCGGCGGTGATGGCGGGATGCAGCTTCTGCAGCTCCGCGAGCGGCAGTTCGGGCAGGTCGCAGCCGAGCTGGTCGGCGCGCTTGCAGGCGGCGCCGGTGACGTGGTGCGCTTCGCGGAACGGCAGGTCGGCCTCGCGCACCAGCCAGTCGGCGAGATCGGTGGCGGTGGAGAAGCCGCTCCCGGCCGCCGCCGCCATGCGCTCCAGGTCGGGGGTGAGGTCGCCCACCATGCCCGTCGCCGCCGCAAGCCCGAGCTCAAGCGCGTCGAAGGCCTCGAAGGTGGGGACCTTGTCCTCCTGCATGTCCTTCGAATAGGCGAGCGGCAGGCCCTTCATCACCGTGGTGAGCTGCACGAGCGAGCCGAGCACGCGGCCGGCCTTGGCGCGGGTCAGCTCGGCGGCGTCGGGGTTCTTCTTCTGCGGCATGATCGAGCTGCCGGTGGTCCAGGCGTCCGACAGGCGGATGAAGCCGAACTGCGGCGTGCACCAGACCACCACCTCCTCCGCCAGGCGGGAGAGGTGCACGGCGCAGATGCTGGCGGCCGACAGCGCCTCCAGCGCGAAGTCGCGGTCGCTGACGCTGTCGAGGCTGTTGGCGGTGGGGCGGTCGAAGCCGAGGGCGGACGCCGTGTCGAAGCGGTCGATCGGGAACGGGGAGCCGGCCAGGGCCGCGGCGCCCAGCGGGCTCTCATTCATCCGCGCGCGGGCGTCGCGGAAGCGGGCGGCGTCGCGGCCGAACATCTCGACGTAGGCCATCAGGTGGTGGCCGAAGGTCACCGGCTGGGCCGGCTGCAGGTGGGTGAAGCCGGGCATCAGCGCGTCGGCGAACTCGCCCGCACGCTCCAGCAGGGCGCGCTGCAGCGCCTCCAGCGAGCCGACCGCGCGGTCGCAGGCGTCGCGGACCCACAGGCGGAAGTCGAGCGCCACCTGGTCGTTGCGCGAGCGCGCCGTGTGCAGCCGGCCCGCCGCCGGGCCGATCAGCTCGGAGAGGCGCTTCTCGACGTTGAGGTGGATGTCCTCGAACTCGTCGCGGAACGGGAAGGTCCCCGCCTCCATCTCGCGGCCGATCGCCTCCAGGCCGCCCTGGATGGCGTCGTGGTCGGCGGTTGAGAGCACGCCCACCCTGTGCAACATCGCGGCGTGCGCCACCGACCCCGCGAGGTCCTGGCGCCAAAGCCGGCGGTCGAAGCCGATCGAGACGTTGATGGCCTGCATGACGTCGGCCGGCTTCTCGTCGAAGCGGCCGCCCCACAGGCTCTGACCCGCGCCCTCGGGCGCTTGAGACGAGGGCGCGTCCGCCATGACCGATCAGCCTCCGGGTCCGTCCAGCGCCCCGTTCCCGCGCCCCCTCAGGCTCGCCCTGTGGGCCGCCGTGGCCGTGGGCGGGGCGGGGCTGGTCATAGCGACCGCGGCCACGGTGTTCCACCCCGGCCCGGCCTACCAGGCGTCGCGCGGGCCGGCGGGATCGTCGGTCAGCCTCACGCCGCCGGGGGCGGCCAAGCCCGCGCCGGCGCTGCCGGTCCCGTCGCCGTCCGGCTCGGGCGAGCCCGCGCCGACGACGGCCTTCAAGGACGCGGCGGGCAAGGACGTCACCCTCGCCGACTTCAAGGGCAAGGTGGTGGTGATGAACCTGTGGGCCACCTGGTGCGCCCCCTGCCGCAAGGAGATGCCGACGCTGGCGGCCCTCGCCGCCCTGGAGAACGGTCATGCGGTGAAGGTGCTGCCCGTGTCCGTCGACGGCGCGTCCAAGACCGACGCCGCCAAGGCGTTCATCGCCGCCAACGCCCCGCTCGACTTCCACCAGGACGCCGGGCCGAACCTGCCGTTCGCCCTCAAGCCCGCCGCCGAGGGCTTTCCGACCACCATCATCTTCGACAAGGCCGGGCGCGAGCGCACGCGCATGGCGGGCGAACTCGACTGGTCCGGCGCCAAGGTGCGGCGCGTCATCGACGCGCTGGCCGCCGAATAGCCCCAACTCCGCCGCGCTCGCCGGGCATGGGCGCGCCATGACCGACCGCGCTCCCTCCCGCCGCGCCCCCTCTCGCCGCACCCTGTTCGTCGCCGGCGCGGCCTCGCTCACCGTCGCCGCGCCCGCGCGCGCCATCCCCGTGCCCCTGCCGTTCGGGGGCAAGCGGAAGCCGCTGGTGGACCTCGGCGCGATCCAGGTGTCCACGGGCGTGCCGGCCCTGGCCGCGGCGGTGGTGACCAAGGACGGGTTCGCCTTCCGCGAAGTGGCGGGCCGCCGCCGCACCGACCGGCCGGACCTCGTCACCGTCGCCGACCCCTGGCACCTCGGCGCCAACACGAAGGCGATGACCGCGGCGCTCTACGGGCGCTACGTCGAGGCCGGGCGCGCGGCGTGGGGCGCTCGCCTGCCCGCGCTGCTGCCCGACCTGAAGCTCGACGCGGGCTGGAGCGAGGTGCGGATCGACGACGTGCTCTCCCACCGCTCGGGGATCAGCGACCGCGGCGCGCTCGACGCCGACTTCCTGGCCGGCGCCCGCGCCTCCAAGCTCTCGCCGCGCGAGCAGCGAACGGACGTGGCCAAGGTGCTGCTGGGGTCGCCGCCGTCGCTGCCGGTGGGCGCGTTCGAGTACGCCAACCTCAACTACGTGATCGCCGGCGCGGTGATCGAGCGCGTGGCCAAGCGGCCGTGGGAGGAGGCGATCGCCGCCGACCTGTTCCGTCCCGCAGGAATGACCCGCGCGGGCTTCGGCGCGCCCACGGGCGCCGCGCCCTGGGGCCACCAGGACGCCGAGGGCCGGCTCTCGCCCGTCGACCCGACCGCCATCGCCGACAACCCGCCTGTGCTGGCCCCGGCGGGCGAGGTGCACGCGAGCCTGGACGACTACGCCCGCTTCATCCGCCTGTTCCTGACGAACGGCGGCGGCGTGCTCAAGCCGGAGACCCTGAACCGCCTCGCGCGCCCCTACACCGGCGGCGACGAGCAGTACGGCATGGGCTGGCAGGTGCTGAAGGAGCGCGCCTGGGCCGACGGTCCCGTGCTGCAGCACGAGGGCACCAACAGCCTGTGGCACGCCAGCGTGGTGGTCGCGCCCGCCAAGTCGCTGGCGGTGATCGCGTGCAGCAACACGGAGGCGGGCGGCGGCCCCGAGGCCTGCCTCCGCGCCACGCTCGCGCTGATCAAGGCCTACGCCTGACGACGTCGGCCCGGTCGCCGCGCGGCGACCGGGCCGGGCGGCTCAGAACTTGTAGTTGATCCGCGCGCGGACGACGTCCGCCTCGTTGTTGAAGCGCGCGATGTAGCCGCCGGCCGAGCCGCTCACGCCCGGGACCGAACCCACGTCGATGTCCTTGTCGGCGAAGTCGTAGTGCAGCCACTCGACGCCGGTCGTGATCTTGCTGTTGGCCAGCAGCGAACTGTAGCGGGCCAGGAACGCCGCCGGGATGGCGTACTCGACGCCCGCGCCGGCCACCCAGCCGCTCGGCTTGTACTCGTGGCTGCCGTAGAAGGCGGCTTGGCCCTGCGGGTTGCGGAACAGCGCCTTGTCCTTGACCTCGGTCGTGGCGTAGCCGCCCGTGCCGTACAGCAGCACTCCACCCGGCGCCACGTAGCCGAACCGGACACGCTCGGTGCCCATATAGTTGTTGCGTGTGAGTACGTTGCTGCGCGAGCCATTCAGGCCGGTCAGTCCCTTGCGGCTGGAGAAGTCGGTCATAGAGAAGTCCCCCTCCAGGCCGACGACGACGCGGCCGGCCTGCACGTTCCAGCCGCTCTGGACGCCGGCGACGTAGCCGTCCTTGTCGCGGATCAGCTGCGAGGGCCGATTGCCACCCGCGATGGCCGCGTTGTTGGAGGCCTGCGCGCCCGCGACGTAGGCCGTGTTGTCCTCGTCGAGGGCGTAGCCGCCGTGGATGCCGACGTAGGGGCCGGCCCAGGGGGTCGTCTCGGTCGCGCGGAAGTTGAATCCGTACAGGCTCTGGGCGGAGGCGGCGCTGGCGAAAGCAAGGCAAGAAGTCGCCGCAATAAGGCCGATCTTTGTCATAACGTACTCCTACACTGGACCGCCCCGGCCCTTATGGCCCCTCAACGGGCCAGCGAGGAGAATGGGTGTTGCGCAATGGCCGCACTAGCCGCCTACGTGCAGCCAAGCTTCAGACGTCCAGGTCCTCCGCGGCGAAGGCGGCGTGTTCCTGGATGAATTTGAACCGCTCCTCGGGCTTTCGGCCCATCAGCCGCTCGACGAGATCCTCGATGCTGTCCTCCGCCCGGGGCAGGGACACGCGGGCCAGGGTGCGCGTGGCCGGGGCCATGGTGGTGTCGCGCAGCTGGGCCGGCATCATCTCGCCCAAGCCCTTGAAGCGGCCGATCTCGGGCTTCCTGCCCTTGAACTGCGTGGCCAGCAGCTCGTCGCGGTGGGCGTCGTCGCGGGCGTAGGCCGTCTCCTTGCCGTGGCTCAGGCGGAACAGGGGCGGGAGCGCCAGGTAGAGGCGGCCGCCGCGGATCATGTCGGGCATGGTGCGATAGAAGAAGGTGATCAGCAGGCTCGCGATGTGCGCCCCGTCCACGTCGGCGTCGGTCATGATGACGATGCGGTCGTAGCGCAGGTCCTCCTCGCGGAACTTGGTCCCGCCCTGGGCGCCGAGCGCCAGCTGCAGGTCGCTGAGCTCCTGGTTCTTGCCCGCCTTCTCGCCCGTCGCCGATGCGACGTTGAGGATCTTGCCCCGGAGCGGCAGCACCGCCTGGGTCTTGCGGTCGCGCGCCTGCTTGGCCGAGCCGCCGGCGCTGTCGCCCTCGACGATGAACAGCTCGCTGTCGGCCATGCCGCCGTTGGCGCAGTCGGCCAGCTTGCCCGGCAGGCGCAGCTTGCGCGTGGCCGACGCGCGGGCGACCTCCTTGTCCTTGCGCCGCTTCAGCCGCTCCTCGGCTCGCTCGATCACGAACTGGAGCAGGGCCGAGGCGGCCTTGGGCTGGGCGGTGAGCCAGTGGTCGAGCGGGTCGCGCAGGGCGGCCTCGACCAGCCGCTGGGCGTCGGCGGATGAGAGGCGCTCCTTGGTCTGTCCCTGGAACTCGGGATTGCGGATGAACACCGAGATCAGCATCCCCGCCTGGGCCGCCACGTCCTCCGCGGTGATCAGGCCGGCGCGCTTCTCGCCGCGCAGCTCGGCGAAGGCCTTGAGGCCGCGGGTGAGGGCCGCTCGGAAGCCGGCCTCGTGCGTGCCGCCCTCGGGCGTGGGCACGGTGTTGCAGTAGCTCTGGACGAAGCCGTCGTGCTCGCCGAAGCCCGCGCCCGACCAGGCGACCGCCCACTCCACCGCACCGCCGGCCTCGCCCGCAGCCGTCTTGGGGCGCTCGACGCGGCCGGCGAAGGGCTCGGGCGTGACCGTCTCGATCGCGCCGACGCGCTCCTTGAGGAAGTCGGCGAGGCCGTTGGGAAAGTGGAACACCGCCTCCGCCGGCGTGCCGTCCTGGATCAGGGACGGGTCGCAGCGCCAACGGATCTCGACGCCGCGGAACAGGTAGGCCTTGGCGCGCGCCATGCGGTGCAGGCGAGCCGGCTTGAAGGCGGCCTCGGCCCCGAAGATCTCCGGGTCGGGATGGAAGAGGACGGTCGAGCCGTGCTTCTTCGTGGCCGCGCCCTTGGCGATGGGGCCGAGCGGCGCCCCCCGGCTGAACTCTTGGCGCCACTCGAACCCGTCGCGCTGGACGGTGACCTCCAGCCGGTCGGAGAGGGCGTTGACGACGCTCACGCCGACGCCGTGCAGGCCGCCGGAGGTCTCATAGGCCTTGCCGCTGAACTTGCCGCCCGAGTGCAGCACGGTGAGGATCACTTCCAGCGCGCTCTTGCCCGGGTGCTTGGGGTGCGGGTCGACGGGAATGCCGCGCCCGTCGTCGCGCACGGCCAGCGAGCCGTCGGCGTTGAGCGTCACCTCGATGAACCTGGCGTGGCCGGCGACCGCCTCGTCCATGCTGTTGTCGAGCACTTCGGCGAACAGGTGGTGCAGGGCGCGCTCGTCGGTGCCGCCGATGTACATGCCGGGGCGCCGGCGCACGGGCTCCAGCCCCTCCAGCACCTCGATGTCCTTGGCGGAGTAGCCGGTTGTGGAGGCGGACGGCGCGGGCTCCGCGCGGGCTGACGCGACCGGGTCCGCCGCCGGCGGCGCGAGCGCGTCGTCGAACAGGTCGACGGCGGGCTCGGAAGGCTTGCGTCGGGCGGCGGTCATGACGGGATGAACGTGCGGCGATTCGGGGAGGCCGGCTCATGAGGCCGCGCCGCGGCCGGAGCAAGGCGGCGGAACGGCCCTGTGGTTGCCGGGCGGCGGCCCTCTCGTGCCGCGCCCGCCTGCAGTCCCGTGAGATCAGCCCGCCCGCAGCCCCCGCCGCGCCACGTCCGCGTACTGCCACCCCGTCCACCAGGTCAGCGCCGCCGCGACCCACAGCAGCACCAGCGCGGCCGTCGTGACCGCCGGCAGCGCCAACGAGCCGATCGCCACCGCCAACGCGACCAGCTGCACCGTCGTCTTCCACTTGGCGAGCTGCGTCACCGGGAACCGCAGCCCCCGCGCCGCGCCCGTCTCGCGCAAGCCCGAGACGAACACCTCGCGGAACAGGATCAGCACGCCGGGGATCGCCATCGCCGGGGCGAACGGCGCGATCCCGACCACCACGGCGGCCACGGCGATCTTGTCGGCGATCGGGTCCAGCATGGCCCCCCAGGGCGAGGTCGCGTCGAGCTTCCGCGCCAGCCAGCCGTCGAAATAGTCGGTCACCGCCGCCACGACGAACACCGCCAGCGTGATCCACACCCACCCTGCGCGCGCCTCAGGCGCCGCGAGGAACCACGCGCCCGCGAGCCCGGCGTACACCAGCGCCGACAGCACCAGCCGCGCGCCGGTGAGGAGGTTGGGGAGGTCCTTGGCCGTCATGCCCCCTCAACGCCCGAGCTTGGCTTTCAGCCTCGCCGCCGCCTTGTTGCGCCGCTACCGCCGCCGGATGCGCATCGCGCTCCTCACCCTGGAAGGGCTGGCGGCCGCCTCGGCCGTGCGGCGCTTCGTGCTGCGCGATCCGTCGCGGCTGGCGCTGGTGGCCCTGTCCGACCCGTTCCGCGCCTCGGCGGGCGGGTCGCTCGGGCAGACCTGGGCGCGGCTGAAGGGGTCTGGACCGCGGCTCCTGCCCTACCTGGCGCTGAACTTCACCGCGCCGCGCGCCGCGGGCGCCGCGCACCGGCTCCTGCGCACGGCCCTGCCGCCCGAGCGCACGCCGCTCGCGCAGACCTGCGCCCGGCTGGGCGTGCCGACCACGGTCGTGGACGACGTCAACGCCCCCGCCTTCGCCGAGCGCCTGCGGGAGAGCGGGGCGGAGCTGCTGCTCACCTTCCACTTCGACCAGATCCTGCGCCGCCCGGTGCTGGAGGCCGTGCCGCGCGGGGGGATCAACGTGCACTGCGGCCTGCTCGCCACCCAGCGCGGCCCCACCCCCACCGTCCACGCCCTGCTTGAGCCCGAGCCGCAGTGGGGCTTCACCATCCACGCGCTGACGCCGCGCATCGACGCCGGCGCGGTGTTGGCCGAGCAGCGCGTCGCCCTCCCCGCGGGCGTCAGCGGCCTCACCGCGGCGCGCCTGCTGCACGAGGCGGCGCTGCCGGCGGTGGAGGAGGTGCTCGCCGGCCGCGCCCGCGCGCCCGAGGCCGAGCGCGGCGAGGCGGCGCACGCGGGCCGCTACCACACCTTCCCGACCCCGGCCGAGCTCGCCGCCGTCGCCCGCCTGCGCCGCCGCCCCGCCGACTGGCGCGACCTCGTGGAGGCGTGGCGCACGCCGATGTGAGCGGCGCGGGGGCTCAGTAGCGGTCGACCAACTTCCCCTTGGGCGTCTCGCTGAAGCTGTTGGCCGGGTAGGGGAGCATGGAGGCGTTCCACTCCGACCAGGCCGTCTTCAGGCGCGCGAAGTCGTCCGGGCGCCGCTCGCGCAGGTCGGCGCGCTCGTGCACGTCGGCGGCGAGGTCGAACAGGTGCTCGCGGCCGGCGAGGCGCAGGTACTTGAGGTCGCCGTCGCGCACCGCCGCCTGCTCCTGCGCCTTGTAGCGCCAGAACAGCCGTCGCGGCCGGGGCGGCGCGCCCGCGAGCTGCGGGCCGAGGTCGACGCCGTCGGGCGGTGAGGCCGGGTCGGGCGCCGCGCCGGCCATGGCCAGGAAGGTCGGGAGCCAGTCCTTGGAGGCGGCCGTCTGATCGCACATCGCGCCGGCCGGCAGGCGCGCGGGCCAGCGCACGATCGCGGGCACGCGGATGCCGCCCTCCAGCAGCTCGCCCTTCATGCCGACGAAGGGCCAGACCTCGGCGAAGCGCTCGCCGCCGTTGTCGCTGGTGAAGACCACGACGGTGTCGCGGGCCACGCCCTCCGCCTCCAGCGTCTGCATGAGGCGGCCGACCGCGGCGTCCAGGGCGCCGATCATCTCGGCGTACTTGGCGAGCGAGCCGCCATCGTAGTCGCGCAGGGTGGAGAGGTGCGCGCTGTGCTCCCGGTCGCGCGGCCCCTCCCACGGCCAGTGCGGCGCGTTGAAGTGCAGGCTGAGCAGGAACGGCCGGTCGCGCCGCCGTTCGCGCACGCGCGCCTGCGCCTCGGCCGCCAGGATGTCGGTGAGATAGCCGTCGCGCTCCACGGGGCGATCGCCGTCGAACAGGCCGTCGTACGGCTCCGGTCGGGCGCCCGGCTTCACGGACTGGTGGCCGAAGTAGTCGGCAGCACCGTAGTGGAAGCCGAAGAAGCGGTCGTAACCGCTCTTGAGCGGGCCGAAGGCGGGCGGCGCGCCCAGGTGCCACTTGCCGACGAGCCAGGTCTGATAGCCGGCCGCCCGCAGCTGCGAGGGCAGGGTCGGCTGTGACGGCGGCAGGCCCAGCGTGGGGCTGTAGCCGGGCACCGGCTCCTCCAGCCCGACGGGCAGGCGGTCCTGGTAGCGGCCGGTGATCAGCGCGGTGCGCGTGGCCGAGCAGACGGCGGAGTTGGCGTAGGCCTGCGTCATCCGCACGCCCTCGGCCGCCAACCCATCGAGCGCGGGCGTCCTGATCCCGTGCGCGCCATAGCAGCCGAGGTCCGCGTAGCCGAGGTCGTCGGCCAGGATGAAGACGATGTTGGGCCGTACGACGGAGCCGGCCGCCGTCGCGCCGAGGGCGGCGGCGGCGCCGGCCTGCTCCAGCACGCGGCGGCGGGTGGGTCGACCCATGGGGGCGGCTCCGTCGGACGCGGACGCACGGCCGCGGCCGCCAGGTTACCTGCGGCGGCGCGGGGCCGCTATATGCGCGCCATGTCCCGCGTCGCGCGCGTCCTGCTGCCGCTGCCGCTGCCCGAGGCGTTCGACTACGCCGTGCCGGAGGGCTGGGAGCCGGCGGTGGGCGATCACGTCGCCGCGCCGCTCGGCCCGCGGCTCGTCCGCGGCGTGGTGACGGAGGTGTTCGATGCGCCGGGGCTGAACCGGCCGCTGAAGCCGCTTGCCGGTCCGCTCGACGATCCGCCCCTGCCGGAGGGCACGCTGCGCTTCGCGCTCTGGGCGGCGCGCTACGCCTGCGAGCCGCCGGGCGAGGCGCTGGCGCTGGCGCTGCGGGGCCTGCGCGCGGCGCCGCCCCGCCCGCTCCGCCGCTTGGTCACCACCGGACGCGCGCCCGCCCGTCCGACGCCGGCGCGCGAGCGCGTGATCGCCGCGGCGAGCGGGGAGGGGGCCGCCTCCGCCGCCGAGCTCGCGCGCGCGGCGGGCGTGGGCGCCTCCGTGGTTAAGGGGCTGGTGGACGAGGGCGTCCTCGCCGTCGAGGAGCACCGGCCCGAACCCGCCTTCCCCGCGCCCGACCCCGACCGGCCCGGACCGGAGCTGAACCCCGCCCAGGCGGCCGCCGCCGTCGCCCTGTCGGACATGGTGCGCGCGGGCGGCTACCAGGCGGCGCTGCTCGACGGGGTGACGGGCTCCGGCAAGACCGAGGTGTACCTGGAGGCGGTGGCCGCCGCCCTGCGCGCCCGGCCGACGGCGCAGGTGCTGCTGCTGCTGCCGGAGATCGCGCTCACCCAGGCGCTGCTGGCGCGCGTGGAGGCGCGGTTCGGCGCGGCGGCGGCCGAGTGGCACTCGGGGGTCGCGCCCCCCGCCCGGCGGCGGGTGTGGGAGGCGGTGGTCGCCGGCCGGGCGCGGGTCGTGGTGGGCGCGCGCTCCGCGCTGTTCCTCCCCTTCGCCGACCTGGCGCTGGTGGTCGTCGACGAGGAGCACGACGGCTCGTTCAAGCAGGACGAGGGCTTCGTCTACCACGCCCGCGACTTGGCGGTGGCCCGCGCCTCCATCGAGGGCTGCGCCGTGGTGCTGGCCTCGGCGACGCCGAGCCTCGAGACGCTGGTGAACGCGGAGACGGGCCGCTACCGCTGGCTGCGCCTGCCCGCGCGCCACGGGGCCGCGCGCCTGCCCGACATCCGCCTCGTCGACCTGCGCGAGCACGCCCCCGACCGCGGCCGCTGGCTCTCCGCGCCCCTGACCGACGCCATGGCGGCGACCCTCGTGCGCGGCGAGCAGGTGCTCCTGTTCCTCAACCGCCGCGGCTACGCCCCCGTCACCGTCTGCCGCGCCTGCGGGGAGAAGATGACCGCGCCCGACACGGACTCCTGGCTGGTGGAGCACCGTTACACCGGCCGGCTCGTCTGCCACCTGACGGGCTTCTCCATGCCCCGGCCGGACCGCTGCCCCCACTGCTCGGCGCAGGA
>CAXTBN010000032.1:26817-32593 GCA_964242895.1 uncultured Caulobacteraceae bacterium
GACCTCGGCCTGCGCGGCGGCGACCTGCGCGCGGGCGAGCGCACCTTCCAGCTGCTGAGCCAGGCCGCCGGCCGCGCCGGGCGTCCGGACGGGGAGGGCGGGGCGCGGGAGGGCCTGGCCCTCGTGCAGACGTGGGCGCCCGAGCACGCGGTGATGCAGGCGCTGGCCGCCGGCGACCGCGACGCCTTCCTCGACGCCGAGCGCGACGGGCGCCGCCTCTCCGGCCTGCCGCCCTACGGCAAGCTGGCGGCGGTGATCCTGTCCTCCGCCGACCCCGCCGTGCTGGAGGCCTACGGGCGGGCGCTGGCCGCCGCCGCGCCGAATGCGGAGGGGGTGGAGGTTTACGGCCCCGCCGACGCGCCCCTGGCGCTGGTGCGCGGCCGCCGTCGCAAGCGCTTCCTGGTGCGCGCCGACCGATCGGTGGACCTCCAGGCCTTCCTCAACACCTGGCGGGCCCGGGCGAAGCCGCCGAACGCGGTGCGGATGACGGTGGACGTGGACCCGTACAGCTTTCTCTAAACATTTGACGGATAGAGTTTATTCATGGGGCGACGTCAGGGTCTCCGCTCGTGAGGAGCTCGTCATGACCGCCACCCCCTGCCAGGGCTGTCGCGACGGCGCCGCCTTCCCCGTCCCGTTCTCCATGGCGTTCCAGCCGATCGTGGACCTGGGGAGCGGCGAGGTGTTCGCCTACGAGGCCCTGGTGCGCGGGCGCGAGGGGCAGGGCGCTCCCACCGTCCTCGCGGCGGTGGACGCCACCAACCGGTACGCCTTCGACCAGGCCTGCCGTGTCCAGGCCATCACCCTCGCCGCGAGGCTGGGCGTCGCCGATCGGAGCGCTCTGCTATCCATCAACTTCCTGCCGAACGCCGTCTATGAGCCGAAGGCGTGCATCCGCGCGACCCTGGCCGCCACGGCCGCGACCGGCTTCCCGCCCGCGGCCATCGTCTTCGAGTTCACCGAGGGCGAGCAGATCGACGACGCTCATCTCCAGCGCATCATCACCAGCTACAAGGCCATCGGTTTCAAGACCGCGATCGACGACTTCGGCGCGGGCTTCTCCGGCCTGACGCGCCTGGCCAAGTTCCAGCCGGACATCGTCAAGCTCGACATGGAGCTGGTCCGCGGGATCGACCGCGACCGGGTCCGCCGCGCCCTGGTGCGGTCGGTGGCGACCGCCTGCGAGGAACTGGGCGTGATCGTGCTGGCCGAGGGTGTCGAGACCGCCGACGAGAGCGCGGCGCTTCGCGATCTCGGCGCCGACCTGCAACAGGGCTACCACTTCGCCCGGCCCGGCTTCGAGGCCCTGCCCGAACCCGAGCACCTGACGCCGCCCGGCCGGGCGGAACTGGCCGCCTGACGCTAGTGCGCCGCCGCGGCCGAAGCCTCCCGCTTCGCCGCCTCCGCCAGCGGTCCGCGGTCGCGCAGCGGCGTGTTCGGCACCAGCAGCATCAGCAGGAAGCCGAGCGCCGAGACGCCCAGCGCGGCGTAGATCACGTCGCGGATTGAGGCCGTCACCACCTCGCCCATGCCCGCCGGAACGGCCGCGTGCGGCGCGCCCCCGCCTCGCACCCCGTCTCCCCGGATCTGGGCCGCCACCGCCGCCTTCTGCAGGTCGCCCAGGTTGATGTGGCGCTGGGGCATGTGGGCGACCACCGCGGGCGGCAGGTGCGCGCGCATGTAGCGGCCGCCCTCGTCGGCCAGGCTCTGCGTCAGCACCGCGCCGAAGATGGCCACGCCGACGGTGGAGCCGATCTGGCGGAAGAACTGGTTGGAGCTCGTCACCACGCCGATCTGCGCCGGCGGCACGGCGTTCTGCACCGCCAGGTTGAACAGGCTCTGCTGCGGCCCGAGCCCGAAGCCCAGCAGCGCGAGGCGCCAGCCCACGTCCCAGGTCGCCGTCGAGCGGTCCACCCGCGTGAGCAGGTAGGCCGCGACGATGATCAGCAGCCCGCCCCAGATCAGCGGCCCCTTGTAGCGCCCGACCTTGGACGCATAGAGGCCCGACAGGGTCGCCGAGCCGATCAGCCCGCCCATCAGCGGGAACATGGTCCAGCCGCTGACGGTGGCCGAGCGACCCTGTCCCAGCTGCATGTACAGGGGCAGGAACACCACCATTCCCATGAAGGCCATGGACGTGACGAAGGCGGCCAGGTTGGCCGTGGCGAAGGTGCGGATGCGGAATAGCCCCATGGACAGGATGGGGTTGGACACCCGCAGCTCCGCCCACACGAACAGCGCCAGCCCCACGGCCGAGCCGGCGAACAGCGCCAGCACGGGCGGCGAGCCCCAGCCGTTGTCCCGCCCCCCGAGGGTCAGCGCCAGCAGCAGCGGGATCACGGTGGCGATCAGGAGCGCCGCGCCCAGCACGTCGATGGCGCCCGGCCGGCGGTGCAGCAGGGGCGGCGTCTTGGCGATGATCATGAACAGCGCCAGCCCCGCCAGCGGCAGGTTGACGTAGAAGCACCAGCGCCAGCCGGCCACCGCCAGAGCGCCCAAGTGCAGGGTGTGCAGGTCGGTGAAGAAGCCGCCGATGATCGGCCCCAGCACGCTGGAGAGGCCGAACACCGCGCCGAACAGCCCGCCGAACTTGGCCCGCTCGCGCGGGGGGAAGATGTCGGCGATCACCGAGAAGGCGCCGGTGAACAGGGCGCCGCCGCCGATCCCCTGGATGGCGCGGAACACGATCAGCTGCATCATGCCGCCGCCGATCAGCGGCAGCGGCCCGAACTCGCCGGCCATGCCGCACAGCACCGAGCCGGCGATGAAGACGCCGATGCCGGTCACCAGGATCGGCTTGCGCCCGTAGATGTCCGACAGCTTGCCCCAGATCGGCACCATCACCGTGGACGACAGCAGGTAGGCGGTCGTCACCCAGCTGTAGAGGTCCAGCCCCTGCAGCTGCGCCACGATCTTGGGCATGGCGGTGGAGACGATGGTCTGGTCCAGCGCCGACAGCAGGAACACGATCATCAGCGCGGCGAGGGTGACGCGCTTCTCCGTGTCGCTGAACACCTGCGACGGCTGCCCGGCCAGCTGCGCCTGCGAGGCCACGGGCTCGGTCGGCAGCGTCGGCTCCAGATCGGTCACGGTCGCGTCAGCCGACGACGGCATGTTCGTCCCTCGCATCCAGATCGACGCCCCCCGGCGCTGGCGACTCGCGCTTGCGTTTGCGGCGCGCCGCCATGTTGAGCAGCTCCACGACCGTGGAGAAGGCCATGGCCGTGTAGATGTAGCCTTTCGGCACGTGGAAGCCGAACCCGTCGGCGATCAGCGTCATGCCGATCATGATCAGGAACGCCAGCGCCAACATGACGATGGTCGGGTTCTTGCGCACGAAGGCGGCCAGCGGCCCGGACGCCACCATCATCAGCAGCACCGCCACGATCACCGCGGCCATCATGATCGGCAGCCGGTCGGTCATGCCCACCGCCGTCAGGATGCTGTCGAAGGAGAAGACGAGGTCCAGCGCGATGATCTGCACGATGGCCGACGCGAAGCCGAGCTGGCCCCGCGCCCGCTCCGCCTTGGCCTCGTGCCGGTTCGGCGCGACGGTCTCGTGGATCTCGCCCGACGCCTTCCAGATCAGGAACAGGCCGCCCGCGATCAGGATCAGGTCGCGCCACGAGAAGGCGGTGTCGAAAGTGGTGTGGCCGTTCTCCACCGGCCCCTGGATGCCGAGGTCGAACACCGGCCGCGTCAGCGTCGCGATCCAGGCGATGGCCGACAGCAGGGCCAGCCGCATCACCAGCGCCAGCACCAAGCCGATGGTGCGCGTCCGCCCCCGCTGCGCCTCGGGCAGGCGGTTGGAGAGGATGGCGACGAAGATCAGGTTGTCGACGCCCAGCACCACCTCGAGCACGATCAGCGTGAGCAGCGCGGCCCACGCGGACGGATCGGTGAGGAGGTGGGCGAGGCCGGACACGGAGGTCTCCGCAAGGGGTGCGCCTGCTTAGATCAGGTCGCGCGTCCTGTCCCCAATCCGCTCATCCCGGCGGAAGCAGAGACCCAGGTCTGACTCAGCGCTGACGGCCGGCCGGAGCGGAGCCGCTCACACCGGGTCCCCGCGTCCGCGAGGATGAGCGGGGGCGCTTCTCGCCGCTCGGTTGCGCGCTCGCCGACCCGTGTGCTATCGGCCGCGCACACCCGAGGCGCATGGGATTTCGGACCCGGTCCCGGGCCGACCGACCTTGCTTCCAGCCGCCCTCCCGCATCGACCCATCGTCAGCGGACCGGCGGCGCCGACACATGACGAGCGCGACTTGGCCGACGATTCCCACAACGCCGACGTAGGCGGACGCTACGCGCAGGCGCTGTTCGAGCTCGCCGACGCGCAGGGCCGTCTCCCGCAGGTCGAGGGCGACCTCAAGGCGCTCGAGAGCGCGCGGCGCGAGAACGCCGACTTCCGCCGCCTGGTCGCCTCTCCCCAGTACGCGGCCGACGACAAGGCGAAGGGCTTCGCCGCCATCGCCAAGGCGGGCGGCGCCGACCCGCTCACGGCCAAGTTCCTGGGCCTCCTGGCGCAGAACAACCGGGCCTCCGCGCTCCCCGCCGTCGCCAAGAGCTTCGCCGCCCTCGCCGCCGCCCACCGGGGCGCCGTCGCCGCCGACGTGACCAGCGCGGTGCCGCTGACGGACGCCCAGCAGACCGGTCTCAAGTCGTCGCTCCGCCAGGCGCTGGGAAAGGACCCGGAGCTGACCATCCGCGTCGACCCCGCCATCCTCGGCGGCCTGCGCGTGCGCGTGGGCTCGCGCCTCTACGACGCCTCCCTCAAGGGCCGGCTCGACCAGCTCAAGTCCGCGCTCAAGCGCGCCTAAGACCGCAAGAAGACGAGACCGAACATGGACATCCGCGCCGCCGAGATCTCGGCCATCCTGAAGTCGCAGATCGAAGGCTTCGGCGAAGAGGCCGAGGTCTCCGACGTCGGCCAGGTGCTGAGCGTCGGCGACGGCATCGCCCGCGTCTACGGCCTTGAGACCGTTCAGGCCGGCGAGATGGTGGAGTTCCCCTCCGCCGGCGTGAAGGGCATGGCCCTCAACCTCGAGCGCGACAACGTCGGCGTGGTGATCTTCGGCTCCGACGCGCAGATCGCCGAGGGCGACGAGTGCCGCCGCCTGGGCGAGATCGTGGACGTGCCGGTCGGCCGCGGCCTCCTCGGCCGCGTGGTCAATCCTTTGGGCGAGCCCATCGACGGCAAGGGCCCGATCGTCTCGACCGAGCGCCGCCGCGTGGACGTGAAGGCGCCAGGCATCATCCCGCGCAAGTCGGTGCACGAGCCCGTGCAGACCGGCCTGAAGTCCATCGACACCCTGATCCCCGTCGGCCGCGGCCAGCGCGAGCTGGTCATCGGCGACCGCCAGACGGGCAAGACGGCGGTGCTGATCGACACCATCCTGAACCAGAAGATCGTCAACGACGGCACGGACGAGAAGGCCAAGCTTTTCTGCATCTACGTCGCCATCGGCCAGAAGCGCTCCACCGTCGCGCAGATCGTGCGCACGCTGGAGGAGCGCGGGGCGCTCGACTACACCATCGTGGTCTCGGCCACGGCGTCGGAGCCCGCGCCGCTGCAGTTCCTGGCCCCGTTCTCGGGCTGCGCCATGGGCGAGTGGTTCCGTGACAACGGCCTGCACGCCCTGATCGTGTACGACGACCTCAGCAAGCAGGCCGTCGCCTACCGCCAGATGTCCCTGCTGCTGCGCCGCCCGCCGGGCCGCGAGGCCTACCCCGGCGACGTCTTCTACCTGCACTCCCGCCTGCTGGAGCGCGCGGCCAA
>CAXTBN010000033.1:0-32389 GCA_964242895.1 uncultured Caulobacteraceae bacterium
TGGCCTCGGCGTGGGTCGGCACCCCGAAGCCCGGCACGTCGATGCCGATGATGCGGACGCCGTTGATCTCCTTGGGGAGGAGCTGCAGCGGCACGCCCGAGGCCGTGGGCACGCACAAGTTGGTGACCACGATGGTGTCGTACAGCGCCGGGTCGGCGAGCTGGTGCACCGCGTCGCGGATGTCCTCGAACAGCTTGCCGGTGACCAGGGTCTCCGAACTGAACGGCACGTAGCCGACGCTGCGGCGTGCGCCGTAGAAGTGGCTGGTGAAGGTCAGGCCGTAGACGCAGCAGGCCGAGCCCGACAGCACGGTCGCCGTGCGCCGCATCCGCAGGCCCACGCGCAGCGAGCCGAAGGCGGGGCACATGCTCTGCGGCTGGTCGTGCGGGCCCTTGGGGTAGTCCTTAGCGTAGCGGTCGAGAACGGTGGACTTGCCCGCCGCGCGCGCCGCCGCCGTCAGCGTCGCGGCGCCCCCGTGGCAGCCGCTCTCCGCCGCAACCGCGCCCTCCACGCGCCCGGAGTCGACCGGGACCGCGTCGGCGAAGGCTGTGGAGGCGAGGCCGTCGTCCATCCGCTCAGGCCGCGTCGTAGATGATTTCGAGGGACGGCTTCTCGGCGAACACGCCGCCGCGCATGTCGGCCTGCGTCGCGGGGATCAGCTGGTAGGCGCCGCCCGTCGTCTCCGGCGAGAACAGGCCCAACAGGCCGTCCTGCGTCAGCGGCTTGGGCCGCACCGGCGGCGCTTCCGCCACCTGCGTGGCCAACCCCTCGAACAGCGAGCCCCACTCGCCGCCGGGGATGCCGATGATCTGGTAGTTGGCGGACTTCTTGCGGATGTCCTCGTGGGCGGGGATGGCCGCCAGCACGGGGATGCCGACGGCCTCCGCGAAGGCCTGCGCCTCGCCCGTGCCGTCGTCCTTGTTGATCAGGATGCCGGCAACGCCGACGTTGCCGCCGAGCTTGCGGAAGTACTCCACCGCCGAGCAGACGTTGTTGGCGACATACAGCGACTGCAGGTCGTTGGAGCCGACGACGATCACCTTCTGGCACATGTCGCGGGCGATCGGCAGGCCGAAGCCGCCGCACACCACGTCGCCCAGGAAGTCGAGGAGCACGTAGTCGAAGCCCCAGTCGTGGAAGCCGAGCTTCTCAAGGAGTTCGAAGCCGTGGATGATGCCGCGCCCGCCGCAGCCGCGCCCGACCTCGGGCCCGCCGAGCTCCATGGCGAAGACGCCGTCGCGCACGAAGCAGACGTCCTCGATCCTCACCTCCTCGCCGGCGAGCTTCTTGCGGGAGGAGGTCTCGATGATGGTCGGGCAGCTCTTGCCGCCGAAGAGCAGGCTGGTGGTGTCGCTCTTGGGGTCGCAGCCGATCAGCAGCACGCGCTTGCCCTGCTGGGCCAGCATGTAGCTGAGGTTGGAGAGGGCGAAGCTCTTCCCGCTGCCGCCCTTGCCGTAGATGGCGATCACCTGCGTCTCGCGGGTGACCGGGCCCGTGTGCACCGGGTCTGGCTCGACGGCGGCCTCGGCCCGTAGCGCGCGACGTTCGATCAGGGTGACTGACACCGGGGTTGCGCCTCCGCACGCCTCAGAACGTCAGCCTAGGCTGTCGCAAAGGAGTGTCAATCCGCTTTTACACTTTTGTCAGGACGTCACGAAACATCTCGCCAATCCAGCAAGAGCTTGAGGCAGGACGGGTCGGTGAAGGCGGTGTGGTACGCCGTCGGGGCGTCCTCGGCGGAGGCGCGGTGGGTGACGAGGCCTTCCAGGGAGAGTGCGCCGGACGCGATCTCGACGGCGACGTCGGAAAGGTCGGCGGGCGTCCATTCGGCGGCGACGCGCAGGCGCAGCTCGCGCAGGAAGGCGGGCGGGAAGGCGAAGCTGAGCGGCCGGTCGTAGAAGCCGGCCAGCACCAACTCGCCGCCTCTGGCGAGGCGCGCGATCAGCGGGTCCAGCAGGTCGGGGTCTCCGCTGACGTCGCAGATGACGGTGTAGTCGCGCCGGGGATCCTCGTCCGGGTGCATGACGGCGTAGCCGGCGGCGCCCTCGCGCCGGGCGGCCTGAGTCTCCCAGACCGTCGGCGTTCCTCCGGCGAGCACGGCCGACCGCGCCAGGAGGCGGCCGAGCACGCCGTGGCCGACGATCAGCTCGGGCGCCGGGCCGCCCGCAAGGGCGTGGCGGGCGGTGGCGGCGAGGGCCAGCAATGCGCCGCGCTCGCCCAGCTCCTCGCCGATCGGGACCGTTCGGGCGGCGGGCAGCACCAGGCGCCGCGCCGCGCCGCCGAACAGTCCGCGCGCGTCGCGGAAGCCCGCCGAGCCGGGAGCGAACACGCGCCGCCCGACGCGGTCGCGCACCTCCGCCCCGGCGTCCACGACGACGCCCACCGACTCGTAGCCGGGCACCAGGGGATAACCGAGGCCGGGGAAGGGCGGCATGCGCCCGCTCCACAACAGGCGCTCGGTGCCGGTGGAGACGCCGCTCCACTCCACCTCGACCACCACGTCCGCGGGGCCGGGGTCGTTCAGCTCCAGCCGGCGCACGGACAGCCGCTCGGGCGCTTCGATGACGACGGCGAGGGTGTCCATGAGGGGTCGCGCTCAGGGCTGCGCGACGAGGACGCGCAGGAGGAACGGCGTGCGCGTCCGACGCGGGCGGACGCGGGAGAAGCCGGCGGCGCGGAGCATTGCGGTCAGCTCCTGCGGGCTGCGCGCGCGTCCGCGCCCCATGGCGAGCAGGTAGAAGGCGAAGTACGCGTCACCTACGCGCTCCGGACGGTCGCCGCCGCCCATCGGCTCGCCGATCAGGAGAGCGCCGTGAACGGGCAGCGCGGCCCGCACAGCGCGCAGGATCGTCACCACGCCCGCGTCGTCGTGGTCGTGCAGGATGCGCACCAGGGTGATCAGGTCCGCGCCGGTCGGGATCGGATCGCTCAGGAAGTCGCCTTCCCCGATCGTGGTGCGCGCGAGCAGGCCCGAACGCCCCAACCGCGCACGCGCCCGCGCCGCCACGGCGGGAAGGTCGAACAGCGCCAGTTCGAGCCTCGGGGCCGCTATCCCGGCCGCCTCCAGGAAGGCCCCCTCCCCTCCGCCCACGTCGAGCAGGCGGCGATGGTGGCGGATCGGATAGGCGTGGAGCAGGTCGGCGGCGACGGACGGCTGCGTCGCCGCCATCAGCGCGGAGTAGTCGGCCACCTCGCCCCCGTCCACGCCAGCGGGGGCCTGCGATGTGGCGTACGGCCAGTAGCCGGCGAGCGCTCCCGCGCCGCGCCGCAACAGCCCGACGCTGTCGCCCAGGTCGTTGTACAGCCGCCCGTGATGAGCGATCATGTCCAGGAGGCCCGGGTTGCCGAGCAGCGCCGCGCCCTGGGCGCCGAGGGTCCACTCGCCGCGCCCGGCGGGCTCCACGAGCCCGAGCGCGTGGGCCGCCCCCAGCAGGCGGCGCACTCCCGGCTCGGGCAGCTCGAGGGCGGCGGCGAGCGCGGCGGGGCTCGCCGGCGCTCCATCCAGGCGCTCGAACAGGCGCAGCCGCACGCACGCGGCCAGCGTCTGCGAGTAGACGAAGCCGGCCACCAGGTCGAACAGCCCCCTGGCCCTTGCTCGCGCGATCGGCCGCGTCGGCGGGAAGTCGGCCGCCCAGCGCTGAAAGCGGGCGTCGGCGAACAGGCGGTTGCGAAGGTGCAGCCAGGTGCGCCGGAAACCTTCTCGCCGCGTTCGCCGGCCAGCGACGTCCGGAGCCGCGAACGCGTGTGCGGAAGGGTCGGCCGTCACGGAACGGGGGAGGAGAATGCGGCTCGGCTCCGAACCTTCGCCGCACGCCAAACCCGGTGCACGACACCTGCTGTCTTATCAATTAGACACATGCTAGCGTCCAGTTCAACGGACGCCTTTGGCGGGAGCGTGGCCTTGCGGCAGGAGCGGGTGGTGGTGGTGGGGAGCGGGATGGGCGGCCTCGCCTGCGCCGTCGACCTCGCCTCCGCCGGCTACGCCGTCACCGTCGTGGAACGCGCGGCGGCGCCGGGCGGCAAGATGCATCAGGTCGTCGTGGACGGCGTCGGGGTGGACGCCGGGCCGACCATCCTCACCATGCGATGGGTGTTCGACGCCCTGTTCCGCGACGCCGGAGCGTCGCTCGACGACCACGTCGTGTTGCGGCCCGCCGCCGTGCTCGCCCGGCACGCCTGGAGCGGGAACGAGCGGCTCGACCTGTTCGCCGATGTCGAACGCTCGGCTGACGCCGTCGGCGACCTGGCCGGCGCGGCGGAGGCCCGGGGCTACCGCGCCTTCGCCGCCGAGTCGGCCGACATCTACCGCACCCTGCGGGACACCTTCCTGACGCGCGACCGCTGCGGTCTGCCGGGGCTGAGCTGGCGCATCGCCTTGGCCGATCCGCCGGCCCTGTTCCGCCTGCGGCCGTACGAGACGTTGTGGGGCGCCCTGGGCGACCACTTCCGCGATCCCCGCCTGCGCCAGCTGTTCGGCCGCTACGCCACCTACTGCGGAGCCTCCCCCTTCGAGGCGCCGGCCACGCTGATGCTCATCGCGCACGTGGAGCAGGAGGGCGTCTGGCTGGTCGACGGCGACATGCGCAAGCTGGCCGAGGCGCTGGCGGCGCTGGCCGCCTCGCGCGGCGTGACCCTGCGCTACGGCGAGGCGGTCGCGCGCGTGGCGGTGGAGCGCGGCTGCGCGGCCGGCGTCGAGCTCGCCAGCGGCGAGCGGATCGAGGCGGACGCGGTGGTGGTCAACGGCGACGCCGCCGCCATGGCCGGCGGCGGCCTGGGCCACGACGCGGCGCACGCCGCGCCCGGCTCTCGGGCGCCGGTGCGGTCCTTCTCCGCGGTGACGTGGGCGTGCCGGGCCGAGACCTCCGGTTTCCCGCTCGCACGCCACAACGTCTTCTTCTCGGGCGACTACGAGGCCGAGTTCCGCGACCTGGCGGCCGGCCGCACCCCGTCCGAGCCCACCATCTACCTCTGCGCCCAGGACCGGGACGACGCGGGCGCCGGCGCGGAGGGGGCGGAGCGCCTGTTCGCCCTGATCAACGCCCCGGCGGACGGGGACAGGCGCGCCATGGACGAGCGGGAGCTGTCGGCATGCGAGACGAAGGTCTTCGATCACCTGAGGCGCTGCGGGCTGGAGGTGACGCCTTCCGGTCGGAGCGTCGCCACGACGCCGCAGGACTTCGAGCGGAGGTTCCCGGGCACGGGGGGCGCCCTCTATGGACAGGCGATGCATGGCTGGGCGGCGGCCTTCCGGCGCCCGGGCTCGCGCACGCGGATGCGGGGCCTCTACCTCGCGGGCGGGAGCGTGCATCCGGGCGCGGGCGTGCCGATGGCGGCCCTCTCGGGGCGGCTGGCGGCGCGCCGGCTGATGCGGGACCGCGCTTCGACGTCTCCGTCCCGGCGAGCGGCTACCGCTGGTGGTATGTCGACGCGCTGAGCGACGACGGCCGCTCCGGCCTCACGGTCATCGCCTTCATCGGCAGCGTGTTCTCGCCCTACTACGCCCGCACCCGCTGGGACGATCCGCTCGACCACTGCACGATCAACATCGCCCTGTACGGGCCGCGCGGGCCGGTCTGGCGTCCGGGCTGGGCCATGACCGAGCGTGGCCGAGACGCCCTGCACCAGGCGCCCCGCAGCCTGACGATCGGCTCCAGCAGCCTGAGCTGGGAGGGTGACACGCTGGTCCTGCGCCTGGACGAGACCACCACGCCGGTCCCCGCGCGCCTGCGCGGCGAGATCCGGCTGCACCCGCAGGCGCTGATCCCGCGCCAGTTCGAGATCGGCGGGGTCGGCCGGCACGTGTGGCGACCGATCGCGCCGCGGGCGCGCGTGGAGGTCGCCTTCAGCGATCCGGCCGTGTCCTGGACGGGTGACGGCTACTTCGACACTAACGGCGGCGACCAGCCGCTGGAGACGTCGTTTTCCGACTGGACGTGGTCGCGGGCGCACCGCCGGCGCGACACGCTCATCTTCTACGACGTGGGGCCCGAGGACGCGGGCGGGGTGCACCTGGCGTTGCGCGCGGACGAGCACGGCGAGATGGAGGAGATCGCGCCTCCGCCGTTCCACGCCGTGAGGCCGACGTTCTGGCTCATGCCGCGCCGCGTGCGCGGCGACCCGGCCGACCCGCCCCGGCTGCGCCGCACCCTGGAGGACGCGCCCTTCTATAGCCGCTCGTCGCTCGTGGGCGCCTACGACGGCGAGCCGGCGCAGATCGTCCACGAGAGCCTGTCGGCGTCACGGCTCCGGTCGCCCATCGTCAAGACCATGCTCCCCTACCGGATGCCGCGGCGGGTCGGGTGAGGGCGGGGCGACGTCGCGGCGTGGCGTGGCGTGCGCAGCTTCCACAGCTCCCAACCGGCCCACCCGACCACGGCGGCCTTGAGGACCGTCTGCGCCACGAGGGGGGGCCACGCCGGTCACGGAGGACCCGCCTCCGGCCGCTCGGGCGGCGGCTTGTCGCCCTTCTTCGTCCGCATGGACCAGAACTCCCACCCCGCCCAGCCGAGCGCCGCCAGGAGAAACAGGGCCGGCTCGTAGAAGATCAGCAGCGCGCGATTCATGCGGTCGCCTCCCCCGCCAGCGCCCGCCGGATGATCTCGACGGCCCGCTCCGGGGCCTCCTCGTGCGCGAGGTGGCCGAGGCCGGGCAGGTGCACGACGTGCGCCTGCGGAACGCGTCCCTTCACAGCCTCCGCCACGCGCGGCGGCACGGCGAGGTCGCCCTCGGCGGCGACCAGGGTGAGCGGGACGGCGACGCGCGGCAGGTCCGCCTGCAGCGGCTGCAGGTTCCAGCGCGCCATCATGCCCAGCGCCCCCGCCACGTGGCCCGTCGTGGACATCAGCGCCGTGTAGAACCTGAGCCCGCGCGCATCGAGGCGCGAGCCCGTGCTCTCGATCAGCCGCGCCACGGCGCCGGGCCGCCGGGCGCGCCAGGCGAACACCTCGATCGCCACCGGATTCAGGAACAGCAGCTTGGCCATCGCCGGGAAGATATGGCCGCTCGCCCCCGGGAAGGGCTGCAGGGCCCCGTTCAGGCTGACCACGCCGCCGGGGAACAGCCGTCGGTCGACGGTCATCCGCAGCGCGACCGCCGCACCCGCCGAGTGCCCCACGGCGAACCGGGGCTCGACACCCAAGGTCTTGAGCAGGCCCGCGGTCTCGCGCGCCATGCCGTCGAGCGAAAGCCCCTCGCCGGCGGGCGTGTCGGTGAAGGCGTGCCCCGGCAGGTCGGGCGCGATCACGGTGAAGTCGCGGGCCAGGAGCGGGGCGACGTCGCGCCAGGAGTGCGTCGCCGCGCCCGTGCCGTGGAGCAGAAGCACGGGCGGCCCACGGCCCATCACCTGCACGTGCCAGCGCAGGCCCGACGCCAGCACGAAGCGGCTCGCCTCGCGGTTGGGCCAGTCGCGGCCCTCCCGGTTCCAGTCGGGTTTCGCGCCGACGAACATCAGCCCGCGACGCCCAGCGCGCTCACCGCCGCCGCCATGCGGGCGGCGTCCGCGTAGGGCAGCGGCGCATAGGCGCCGCGCATGGCGCGGGCGAAGCGGTCGCCGTTCGGCTGCGGGCGCGGCGAGACGTCGAGGTAGGCGGCCGCGATCCCGGCCTCGCCGATCCGCGCCGCGGCGGCGAGGGCGTCGCGCTCGGCGGCCTCGCGGCCGGGGGCGCCGTCGCGGCCGACGTTGGCGCGGCCATCGGTGAGCACCACGATCGTGGGAGTCCGCTCGCGGGCGCGCTCGCCCAGCGCGAGCGCGAGCGCCGCGTCCAGGCCGCTGGCCAGGGGCGTGCCTCCGCCCCCCGGCAGGTCGGCGAGGCTGCGCCGCGCCCGCACGAGCGAGCGGGTGGGCGCGAGCAGCACCTCGGCCCCGTCCTTGCGGAAGGCGACCAGGGCGACGCGGGCGCGCGTGACATAGGCCCGGGCGAGCAGCAGCTCGACCGCGCCCTTCGCCTCCGCGAGCCGCTGGAAGGCCGCGGAGCCGGACGCATCCACGGCGAAGATGGTCACCGCCTCGCGCCGCCGGACGAAGCGCCGGATCCGGAAGTCCTCCGGCCGGATCGGCGGGCGACCGCCGTCCCCCGCACTCGCCGACCTGAGCCGCCGCCAGGGCGCCGCCGCGCGCAGGGTGGCCGCGACGTCGAGCTTCGCACCCGACCGAAGGGCGCCGGCGCGCGATCCCGCCGGGCGACCCCGCCGCAGGGAGGCGGAGGATGCGCCGGCCCCGCCGCCGCGCGGGGCCTGGCCGGCGCGACGGTTGTCGGCGACCACGCCGTCCAGCAGCCCCGGCGGCAGCGCGGCGCGGACCGCGGCGAGCACCTGCTCGGCCGTCTCAGCCCCCGACGCGGCGGACGCGTCCTCGGCGGTCTGGGGTTCCGAGGACTGAGGCTCGGAGTCCTCGGGCTCGGAGCCGGCCTGCGGCTCCGGCGAGGCGTCGGACGGCGGCTCCGCCTCGGGCGCAACCGTGGCGCGGGGAACGAGCACCAGCCGGGCGGCCGCGACGACGTCTTCGTCCGTCGCCGCGCCGCGACCGTGCAGGGCCGCGTGCGCCCGCGCCGCACGCTGGGCGAGGAGGACGGGTCGGAGCGAACACACCCCCAGCGCCGCCGCCGCGGCGCAGAGGGCCTCGGTCACCGCCTCGGAGACCGACACCGAGGAGAGAGCGTCACGCGCCACGGCGACAGCGGCGGGGTCGGCGGCGGCGGAAGCTCGACCGGGGACCACGCCGAGGAAGGCCAGCCGGTCGAGCAGGGCGGGCGGAGGGCGCTCCTCCGGCTCGCGCCCTTCGTCGAGCAGAACCAAGCCCACGCGCGCGGGGAGACGCGCGGCCAGACCCTCGCGCTCCAGGACCACCTCGCCCGCGTCGAGAACGGCCGCCATGCGGGCGGCGCTCCCGTCCTCGATCCGCTCGGCCATCGGGAGCACCACCACGCCGCCGTCGTTGGCCGCCAGCACGCCGCGCTCCGCGACCGGCCGGCCTGCGGCCAGGCTCGCCGCGACGTCGAGGCCGCCGAGCAGGCGGTCGTCGCCGACGCCCAGCGGCGCGCGGCCGACCGGCGCGCCCGTCGGCAGGAGGTCGCGCAGCGCCGCCATCCAGCCGTCCCGCTCGGGACCGGGCCCGGCCCGCAAGGCGACGCCGCCGAGGCCCACCGGGTCGACGGCGAACAGGGCGGCGACGAGCGCGGCGTCCTCCCCGGGCCCGGGCGGGGCCGGGGTCAAGCGGCGACGGGCCGGGCGGACGCCGGCGGATCGAACAGCTCGACGCAGGCGCGGAGGATGCGGGCCGTCGAGCCGGTCTCGTCCAGGGGATCGCGGCGCAGCCGGTGGCGGAGCGCCATGGGCGCCGCCCCGCGCACATCGTCCAGCGTCACCGCCGTCGCCCCGTTCAGCGCGGCCACGGCGCGGGCGGTGCGCAGCAGCGTCAGTTCGCCGCGCAGACCGTCGGCCTTCACGGCCATGCACAGGCGCGAGCCCGCCTCCAGCACCTCGTCCGGCGTCTGCATCCGGGCGATACGGCCGCGGGCGGCTTCGATGCGTTCGGCCAGGGCGGCGTCCGCCTCCGCCCAGCGCGCCAGGAAGGCCTGCGGGTCGCGATCGAACGCGTCGCGCCGCCTGACCACCTCCACCCGGTCCCCGAGCGCCTCGGGTGTCCGCACCTCCACCGAGAGACCGAAGCGGTCGAGGAGCTGCGGCCGCAGCTCGCCCTCCTCCGGGTTGCCGCTGCCGATCAACACGAAGCGCGCCGGGTGACGCACCGACAGGCCCTCGCGCTCCACGACGTTCTCGCCGGAGGCCGCCACGTCGAGGAGGAGGTCGACGAGGTGGTCCTCCAAGAGGTTCACCTCGTCGATGTAGAGAAAGCCGCGGTGCGCGCGCGCCAGGAGGCCCGGCTCGAACCGCTTCTCGCCGCGGACCAGCGCGGCCTCGAGGTCAAGTGCGCCGACCACGCGGTCCTCCGTCGCGCCCAGCGGCAGGTCCACCACGGGAGTGGGCACCTGCTCGGTTTCGGGACGTCCGCGCCGGCCCTTCGGCGGTGGGCCGTCCGGCTCGAACCAGGCGTCCGCCTTGGGATCGCGGCGGTAGGCGCAGCCCTTCACCGCGGTGAGCGGCGGCAGCAGCGCGGCCAGCGCACGCACGGCGGTGGACTTGCCGGTGCCCCGGTCGCCGAACACCATCACCCCGCCGACGCCGGGGTCCACGGCGGCGATCAGCAGGGCGAGCTTCATCTCGTCCTGGCCGACGATCGCCGAGAAGGGGTACGCCGCACGCATGATCCGACCCGTCCGCCACGCCTCGTGGCGCGCGGACCGAAGGTAGAGCGGACCGGGCCGTCGAGTCACCTCCGTCGCGCCTGTTCCTCCCCGGCGTTTGGGCGGGCACAATGCGCAGCGACGACGCCGGCCTGATCCGGCGGGGTGACGGGAGCGGGGATGACGCAGTCCAGGATGATGCGCGTGCTGCGCGGCGAGCGGGTCGATCCGCCGCCCGTGTGGATCATGCGCCAAGCCGGCCGCTACCTGCCCGAGTACCGGGAGCTGCGGACGCGGGCCAAGGACTTCATGACCTTCTGCTACACGCCCGACCTGGCGGTGGAGGCCGTGCTGCAACCCCTGCGCCGCTTCGATCTCGACGCCGCCATCCTGTTCTCCGACATCCTGGTCGTGCCGGACGCCCTCGGTCGCCGTGTCTGGTTCGTAGAGCGCGAAGGTCCGCGGCTGGAGCCCCTGGCGGACGAGGCGCACTGGACGCCGGGCGATCCGGAGCGGGTCGTCGCGGCCCTGGCCCCCGTCTACGAGACGGTTCGACGGCTGCGGGCGGAGGTCCCGGCCGACAAGGCGCTGATCGGCTTCGCGGGCGCGCCCTGGACGGTGGCCACCTACATGATCCAGGGCCGCGGCGGCGACAAGGACTTGGCCCGGCGCATCGCTTACGAGCGCCCCGCCGACGTGGACGCGCTCCTGGCCGTGCTGGTGGAGGCCACCGCGCGCCACCTGCAGGCGCAGGTCCACGCCGGAGCCGACTGCCTGCAGGTGTTCGAGAGCTGGGCGGAGGGACTGCCCGAGCCGCTGTTCGAGCGCCTGATCCTGCGCCCCACCACCGCGCTGATGCGCCGCCTGCGCGAACTCGGCGTCGAGGCGCCGGTGATCGGCTTCCCGCGCGGCGCCGGCGCGCTGATCGGCCGCTACGCCCGCGAGACCGGCGTCGACGCGCTCGGGGTGGACACCATGACGCCCGCCGCGTTCGCCCGCGCCGAGGCACCCGCCGGCATGCCGTTGCAGGGGAGTCTCGACCCCATGCTGCTGGTGACCGGCGGCCGGGCGCTGGAGCAGGGCGTGCGCGAGGTGCTGGACGCCTTCGCGGGCTCGCCGCACGTGTTCAACCTCGGCCACGGGATCACGCCCGAAGCGAAGCCGGAGCACCTCGCGTCCCTGGTGGACGCGGTGAAGCGGGGGCGCGGCGCATGAGCCTGGACGCCATCGCCATCGGCGCCCGCGGCTCGCCCCTCTCGCTCGCGCAGACAGGGCATGTGCGCGACGCCCTGGCCGCCGCTCACCCGGATCGCGGCTTCGAGATCACGCCCATCGTCACCACCGGCGACCGCATCCAGGACCGCAGCCTCACCGAGGCGGGCGGCAAGGGGCTTTTCACCAAGGAGCTCGACGAGGCCATGCTGGCCGGACGCATCCGGCTGGCGATCCACTCGATGAAGGACCTGCCGACACTGCTGCCGGACGGGATCGTGCTGGCCGCCGTGCCCCCGCGCGAGGACCCGCGCGACGCCCTGATCCACCTCGGCGAGGGCGCCTCCCTGGACGACCTGCCGGACGGGACGCACATCGGCACGGCGAGCCTGCGGCGTCAGGCGCAGCTCCTGTCCCGCCGGCCGGGATTTCGCGTGTCGATGCTGCGCGGCAACGTGGAGACGCGGCTGCGCCGGGTGGCGCAGGGCGACTTCGACGCGACTCTGCTGGCCTATGCCGGCTTGCGCCGTCTGGGGCTGGAGGCGCACGCCCGCGGGCTGCTCGACCCGTGGCGCACGCCGCCGGCCTGCGGACAGGGCGCCCTGGCGATCACCGCACGCGCCGACGACGACGAGGCGTTGCAGCTGGCCGCCTCCGTCGGCGACGCGGCCTCGCGGCTGGAGATAACGGCCGAGCGGGCGTTTCTGGCGGCCCTCGACGGTTCGTGCCGTACGCCCATCGCCGCCCTGGCGCGATGGGCGGACGGCGCCCTGCGCTTCACCGGCGAGGCCCTCACCCCCAACGGCGCCTGTGTCTGGCGCCGGGACGCGGACGCCGCGTGCGCGACGGAGGCGGACGCCGCCGCCCTGGGCTTCGACCTCGGAGCCCAGGTGCGCGCGGAAGCGGGCGACCGGCTCCACCACGCCTGAAGCGGGCCGGACGGCGTCACCCTGGCAGCCCCCGCCCGCCGATCCCGCCTTATAATGCTTGAGTCCACTCGCCTCCGTCGCCCTCGGGCTTGACCCGAAGGCAGGGCGTCGGTCGCACGCGGCGGCTGACGCCGCTGCGGCGGCGCGGCTCCCCATGCTCGGCCCTCGGGTCAGGCCCGAAGGCGACGGAGGCGAGTGGACGCACGGTGCGGATCGCACGACCTGCACCCCGGTTCGGCGCGGGATCGGGCTCCGTGCGCTAGAGCCTGCGGCGCGCCAGGTCGGCCAGGTGGAACGGCAGCGACGCCGTCACGCCGGCCGCGACCCACGGCCACGGCGCCCCCGTCAGCGCCGCGCGGAGCGCCAGGAGCAAGCAGGCGCCGGGGGCTAGGGCGAGCACCCGGTCCAGCCCGCTCGCGGACGACCCACTGCGCCGCAGCGTCAGCCACAGGAACTCCGCCGCCAGCACCGCCAGCACCACGTCGACCGCCCGGCCGCTCGCGAAGAAGGCGCCCACCGGCGGGGCGCCTAAGCGGGGGAGAGGCCCAGAAGGTGTCCCATGTCCTTCAGGAAGATGCGCGCGTGGGCGGCGTGGTCGGCGCGCACCAGCTCCTTGTTCATGTAGGCCTGCCAGGTGAGGCGCTGCACGTCGGGGTCGGCGCACATCTTCACGAAGCCCTCGCGCCGCTTGTCGCTGCGGTACCAGAAGTGCTGCATGACGCCGAGCACCAGGAACACGCGGCCGTGCGCGCGCATGAAGGCGCGGCGCGCCGCCTTGAGCGCGGAGGCCCGTCCCGTCGCCAGGAACCGCTCGGCCGCCAGCGCCGCCTGCCGGCCGCCCTCCATGGCGTAGTAGATGCCCTCGCCCGACGCCGGGGCCACGACGCCGGCCGCGTCGCCGGCCAGCACCACGTCGCGCCCGTTGTCCCATCGCCGCAGCGGCTTGAGCGGGATCGGCGCCCCCTCCACCCGCACCGTCTCGCAGCCGTCGAGCGCGGTCGACGCGCGCAGCGCCTTGATCGCGCCCCGCAGCGAGAACCCCTTGCGCGCGCTGCCGACGCCCACGCTGACCGTGTCGCCGTGCGGGAAGATCCAGGCGTAGAAGTCGGGCGACAGCCGGCCCTGGTAGAAGACGTCGCAGCGCCGCGCGTCGAAGCCGCCGCGCCCGTCGCGCGGCGCGCGCACGATCTCATGGTAGGCGAAGACGCACTTGCCTTCGCCGCCGCCCCGGATCGTCTGCCGCGCCACCTGCGAACGCGCGCCGTCGGCGCCCACCACGCAACGCGCCCGCACGCGCAGCACCGCCGCCTCGCGCCCACGCCCCTCGGCGTAGCAGACGACGGCGCAACCGTCGGGATCGCGCTCGACGGCCTGGAACTCGCCCCGGCGTCGCTCCGCTCCGGCGCGGGCGGCGCGGGCGCGGAGCCACTCGTCGAAGCCTTCGCGGTCCACCATGCCGACGAAGCCACCCTCGATGGGCATGTCGACCTCGCGAGACGCCGGCGAGATCATGCGGGCCGAGGTGGCGCGGGCCACCAGCAGCGACTCGGGAATCGCGAAGTCGCGCATCAGCCGCGGGGGGATGGCCCCGCCGCAGGGCTTGATGCGCCCTTCCCGGTCGAGCAGCAGCACCTTGCGGCCCGCGCGCGCCAAGTGCTCGGCCGCCGTCGCCCCGGACGGTCCCCCGCCGACCACGACGACGTCGAAGATCTCCGCCTCGATCCTTCCTTGCGCGCTCATCCTCGTACGGGCTCCAGGGGCAGGGAAGGAACGGCCGCCTCGCGGACGCCGCCGGTCTCGACGCGGGAGGCCAGCACGGCCGCCGCCAGGAACACGGCCGCCTCGGCGACGAACACCGTCAGGAAGGCCGCGCCGTCCGCGTGGAGCACGCCGCGCATCACGTCGACGCCCGTGGCCCCCACAAAGCCGCCGCAGGCGAAGGCGGCGGCCTGCGCCGCGCCCCACACGCCCATGCGCAGGCCCTCGCGTCCGCCGCCGCCCGCACCCGCCAGCCCCATCATGGAGCCGATCGCCGACACCGCGAACACGCCGTTGGCGAGGCCCAGCACCAGCACGGTGGGCGCGAGCGGCCAGGAGGGCCCGACGACGCTCGCCGCCGACAGCCCCGCCAGCGCCAGCGCCGAGCCGATGCAACCCGCCATGGTGAAGCCTCGCAGCCACGGCCGCCGCCGGTCCCCCATGCGCGCGCCGAGCAGTCCCACCAGCACCATGCCCAGGAGCACGCCGCCGTGCTGCAGGCTGGACAGCTGGGCCGACTGGCCGGGCGTCATGTGGAACACCAGGCCGGCGAAAGGCTCCAGGATCAGCTCCTGCGCGCTGTAAGCCAGCATGGAGACGAACACGAAGCCGGTGAACCGCCGGGCGATCCCGTCGCTCATCATCTCCGCCACCAGAGCGCGGAACGGCGGCTTGGCGTGGGGCGCGACGGCCGGGGCCGCCGCCGACGCCGGCTCGGCGCCCCAGACGGCCAGGAGCGTCAGCGCGAAGGCGATCCCCGCCACGCCCGAGGCCACCGTGGCGAGGCGCTGGGGCGAGAAGGGCTGCAACAGGGCGCCGCTCACGCCCGCCGAGATCACGATGCCGAGGATCATCATGATCCAGGTGACCGACGCGGCGGCCGGCCGCCGCTCGGGCGCGACCCGCGAGGCCAGGAGCGCCAGCAGCGAGGTGCCCGCCGCGCCCACGCCCGCGCCGATCAGGCTGAAGCCGACCAGCGCCAGCACGATCCCGAGCACCGGGTTCGCTCGCAGCATCAGGGTGGCGTCCGTGGCCACCAGCGCGCCCAGGGCGAGCACGCCCATGCCGCCCACGATCCACGGCGTGCGCCGGCCGCCCATGTCCGAGCCGTAGCCCCAGCGCGGCCGCGACAGCTGCACTACGTAGTGCCAAGCCACGAAGGCGGCGGGCAGCATGGCCGGTATGGCGGCCTCCACCACCATGACGCGGTTCAGCGTGGAGGTGGTCAGCGCCACCACCGCGCCCAACGCGCTCTGCACCAAGCCGAGGCGCACCACGCCGAGCCACCCCATGCCCTTGGCCATTTCAGCCCTCACGACGACACGCCCGCGGGCGCAAGGTGCAGGGCCGCGGCGACGCCGAAGGCGGCGGCGAGCATCCCCAGCACGTACAGGGAGGTGCCGGTGGCGTTGTACCAGGGCGCGAGCCGCTCCGGATCGCGCAGCAGGCGCGTCATCAGCCGCCCCTGGACCAGGAGCGACACCGTCACCGCCACGGCCGCCAGCGGCTGCGCCCAGGTGAGCAGCAGCGCGATCACGACCACCTGAGGCGCCGCCATGATGAGGCAGGCGAGCCAGGCGGCCGCGCCCACGCCAAGGTCGACGGGCACGGACAGCACGCCCGTGCGCCGGTCGCCCTCCACAGCCTTGAAATCGTTCAGCACCATGATGCCGATCGCGCCCAGGCTGTAGAGCCCCGCCGTCGCGGTCACCCGACCGTCGGGCGCGCCGCCCGTCATCACCGCGGCCCCGGTGAACCAGGCCAGGCCTTCATAGCAGAGGGCCACCGACGCCGGCCCCCACCACCCCCGCGCCTTCAAGCGCAGCGGCGGCGCGCTGTAGATCCAGGCGAGGATCAGCGCCGCGACCGTCGCGCCGAACACCCACGCGCCCAGGGCGGCGGCGACGGCCAGCGACAGCCCCGTCCAGGCCACGCCGAGGCCCAGGCCCCACCGGCCGGGGATGCGGCCGGACGGGATCGGACGATCGGGCTCGTTGAGCGCGTCGACGTGCCGGTCGAACCAGTCGTTCACCGCCTGGCTTGCGGCGCAGACGAGCGGCCCGGCCAGCACCACGCCCAGGACCGCATACGGCCAACGATGCGCGGGCGCGCCCGCCGACACCGCGCCGCACATGAACGCCCACATGGGCGCGAACCAGGTGATGGGCTTGAGAAGCTCGAGCACCGCGCCAACGGAAGGGAGCCGCCGTTCGGCGCGCCACCCGTCCAGCCCCGAGGCCACACTGCTCATTCCGAATGGTTAGGACTGACACTCCGGAGTGTCAATCGGACGAGACACTCCGCTCAGTCCTCGCCGTCGCCGGCGAGGTCGCCGATCCCGAACCGGTGCAGCTTGGAGTAGAGGCTCTGCCGGCTCAGGCCGAGCACCTCGGCTGCGGAGGCGCGGTTGTTGCGGGTCAGCTCCAGCGCCGCCTCGATGCACAGCCGCTCGACCAGGTCGGTCGTCTCTCGGACCAGCTCCTTCAGCGTCATGCGCCCGACCAGCTCGGTCAGCCGCTCGACCGAGCGGCGCAGCTCCGGCGCGGCGTGCGGCCGCTCCTCGAGCCGGCGATCCACCGCCCGCAGCGTCAGTCCGTACACCACCGCCCCGCCGTGCGGCGCAGCGGCGCCCGACACCTCCACGTCCTGCGAGCGCCCGTATGGGTCGCGCAGAAGCGTGCGGAAATTGCGCAGGCTGCCGTGCTCGCGCAGGGCGTCGAGCAGCAGGTTGCGCTCCAGCCCCGCGCGCCCGAACAGGTCCGACAGGGGCCGCCCGACCGCCTGCGCAGGCGACCCCAGGCCGGCGAGGTCGAGGAAGGCGGCGTTCACCTGCATCACCTGCATGTCGGCGTCCGCCAGCACGAACGCGTCGGGCATGCGCTCCAGCACGGCGTTCAGGTCCGGGCCGATCTCCGCCGACGCCGCCTCCGCGCCCTCCTCCGCGACCAGCCGCACCAGGGCGTAGGACGTGCGGTCCTGCCGGAACAGGGAGGCGGAGGCGAGCAGCGGACGCCCTCGGCTGAGGAGGCGCATCGACGCCGGGCGCGGCCCCGCGGTGGATTGGGCGAGCGCGATCAGGCTCGCCGCTTCGTCGCGGCTGCCGGCGTCGAACAGGCCGGGGAAGCCCTGGTCCACGAGGTCGGGCCGCTCCTCGCCCAGCAGGCGCTCGGCGGCGGGGTTGGCCTCCACGACCCGGCGCGGCAGGGCGTCCACCACCAGCACGGCCTCGCCGGACTGGCGGAACAGCAGCCGGTAGCGGCCCTCCGCCTCGCGCAGCCGGTCGTAGTCGCGCTCGAGCGCCTGCTGCGCCTGCACCAGGCGCTGCTGGACGGCGGCCACGGCGCGGTCGTCGCGGCCGATGGCGATCACCTGCCCGTCGCGTCCCGCCGCCACCGCGGTGAAACGCACCATCATGGAGGGATTGGCCGGCGTGACCTGGTTGATCTCGCGCCAGCGGAGGCGGCCCGCGGCGCCGGACTCGCGCAACAGCGCATCCACCTTGGGGCGGCTCTCGATCGTCACCGTGTCGAGCCAGGGCCGGTCGAGCCAGGCCTCGGCGGCGTCTCGCTCCAGGTCGTCGCTGTTGAAGGCCAGGTCGCGGATCACGCCGTCGCGGTCGAGCACCATGGCGACGTCGCCGGCCGCAGCGGCCACTCTCGCGGCCGCTTCAGGCGCGAGCGCGCCGAGCAGCGCCCGCGGGAAGCCGCCCTCGCCTCTGGTCGCAACGGCCTTCGCGTCCATGCCGGTGGGAGAGCCTTCGCGGAAAGGGGTGGAGCCGCCGGAGCGGCCTCAGGCGAAGGCGCGAGGCTTTACAGCCTCATCCGCGATAGACAAGGCGTCCGCCGCGGTCGCCGCCGTCGCGTCGGCGCCCAGTTCGCGCGCGAGGCCCGGGTCGTCGACGAACAGCCGCCCGCCCGCCATGACGAACAGGCGCGGATTGCGCGAGGCGCGCCTGACCTCGGCGATGAGCGACGCGATCGGCGCAGGCGGCGTGTCGCTGGTCGCGCTGAGGCCGACGACGTCGAACCATTCGGCGGCGACCGTGCGGACCACGTCGTCCGCGGTCGCGCCGGTGTCGAGCGAGGTGCGCCAGCCCGCGCGGCGGAAGCCGTCCTCCAGAAGCACCAGCCCGAAGGCGTGCTGCTCGCCGGGCGCAGGCGCGAGGTGGACGGCGCGAGCTGCAGCATCGGGCTCCCGGGCCGGGAAACGGCGGCCCAGCTCGCGCACCACCTGCTGCAACCGGCTGAGCCCGACCGTCACGTCGGTGAACGACACCAGGTCGTCGTTCCAGTCGTCGCCGAGCCGCCGCGCGGTGGCCGCGAGGAGATCCAGGTACACGCCCCGCAGCGACACGCCTCCGCCCATCAGGGTGACGACATGGTCGACGAGCGGGGCCGCCTCGTACGCGAGCGTCAGGCGGGTGAAGGTGTCCAGCGCCTCGGGACTGACCGCGACAGCCCCGTCCGTGAGGATCCGGGGCCGAACGGGCAGGCCGCCTTGCGCCAGCATCAGTCGCGGGATGATCTCGCCCTCGATCACTCGCGCCAGCTTGTCGTCGTGCGCGCCCGATCGACGCGGGAGGAAAGGGGCGGAGCGCGGTCGAGAGGCGTCGCAGAGGAGACTGTCGAGAGGGGGTCCGCCCGGGCGGGGCGCCGACCTGAACGACGTCGGAAGGATGTCGACCATCTCACCCCCTGGCGGTCGGACGCGGTCCGTCAAAAGGCGGGCGCGCATGCGCGGCTGCAGTGTCTGTCTAAGTCCGGGCGGCTCTCATCCGTCGCTCGGTCGCACCGTCGCGGTCGTCTCACATGCGCGTGAGATCGGACCGGCCACCCAACGCACCACGAACGGGAAGGGATGGCAAGAGCCCCGAACCTCCCTTCCACTCACTACTGACGCCCAAGTCAAAGTGTCAGTTTGATTTGACGTTCGGAGCCGTTGACAGCGGCCTCGGCCCGCTCCTAGGGTGACGCTTCAAGCCGTCGCTGCAGGAGCACGGACTGTGACGATCACCACGAAATCCAAGCTGAGATTGGACTCCGGCGCGCGCTGGCCCTGGCCGGAGAATACGGCTTTCAGTCAGGAGGCCGCACCGTCGCACATGGCGGCAGGTTGGTTCGACAGCTGGTGCGATCGCGTCGCGCCGTCGCCCTGGGCGGCCCACGCCGGTCTGAGCTTGCGGAGCAGGAGCTCGCCTTCCACCGGCGGCCGAGCCCACGCAGCCCGTTCGACGCGCGCGTCAGTTTCAGCTCGCCTCCAGCTTTACACACCTGCGGAGCGCGCTCGGCGCGACGCTTCGCCCTGGACGCTGGTGCAGGCCCTTCTGGCTCCGCTGCAGTTTGCGGTCTGCGCGATCAGCCTGCTGCTGATCGTGCGCTACTTGGCCACGGGGCACGGCTACGCCGTCGCGACAGGCTCCATCCTGCTGAAGACGGTCGCGCTCTACGCCATCATGATCACCGGCTCCGTGTGGGAGAAGCAGGTGTTCGGGCGCTGGCTGTTCGCGCCGGCCTTCTTCTGGGAGGACGTCGTCAGCCTGCTCGTGCTGGCGCTGCAGACGACCTACGTGCTGGCGCTCATCGGCGGCTGGGGCACCCCCGCCCAGCAGATGACGATCGCCATCGCCGCCTACGGCGCCTACGCGGTCAACGCGTCGCAGTTCCTGATGAAGCTCCGCGCCGCGCGGCTCGACGCCGCGCCGGTTCGCCGCGCCCTGGCCGCCTGAGCCGCCGCGTGACCAGCCTCGCCATCGCCTCCGACCGGACGAGCGGCTCGCCGCTCCGCCCCGTGCTGCGCGAGCGCGGCCAGCGCGAGGTGTTCTGCGGGCTGACCAGCATCGTGTGGCTGCACCGCAAGATCCAGGACGCCTTCTTCCTCGTGGTCGGCTCGCGCACCTGCGCGCACCTGATCCAGTCGGCGGCGGGCGTCATGGTGTTCGCCGAGCCCCGCTTCGCCACCGCCATCCTGGAGGAGCGCGACCTCGCCGGCATGGCCGACGCCGACGACGAGCTCGACCGCGTGGTGGAGCAGCTGCTGGCGCGGCGCCCCGACATCCGCATGCTGTTCCTGGTGGGCTCCTGCCCGTCGGAGGTGATCAAGCTCGACCTGGCCCGCGCCGCGCACCGGCTCTCCCGCGTACACGCGCCTCGCCTGCGGGTGGTGAACTACTCGGGCAGCGGGATCGAGACGACCTTCACCCAGGGCGAGGACGCCTGCCTCGCCGCCCTGGTGGCCGAAGCGCCCGCCGAGCGGGCCGACGCCGAGCCCTCGCTCTTGGTCGTGGGAGCCCTGCCCGACATCGTCGAGGACCAGTTCGCGCGCCTGTTCTCCGAGCTGGGCGTGCCCGCCGCCTTCTTCCCGGCGCGGCGGGCGGACGCGGTCCCGCCGGTCGGGCCGCGCACGCGCGTCCTGCTCGCCCAGCCCTTCCTGGGCGACACGACGGTCAAGCTGGAGGCGCGGGGTGCGCGGCGCCTGGCCGCCCCCTTCCCGTTCGGCGCGGAGGGGACCACCGACTGGCTCCGCGCCGCCGCCGACGCCTGGGGCGTGGACGCCCGCCGCTTCGACGCCGTGGTCGCCCCCGCCCGCGCCCGCGCCGCCCGTGCGCTCGCTCCCGTCCGCGCCGAGCTGGAGGGCCGGTCGATCTTCTTCTTCCCCGACTCGCAGCTGGAGCCGTCGCTGGCGCGGTTCCTGGTGTGCGAACTCGGCATGCGCGCGCTGGAGGTGGGCACGCCCTACCTGAACCGTGAGCTGGTGGCCGAGGAACTGGCGCAGCTGCCGCCCGAGACGGTGATCTCGGAGGGGCAGGACGTGGATCGCCAGCTGGACCGCTGCCGAGGACTGCGGCCCGACCTGGTGGTGTGCGGCCTGGGGCTGGCCAACCCGCTGGAAGCGGAGGGCTTCGCCACGAAGTGGTCGATCGAGCTCGTGTTCTCGCCCGCGCACGGCTTCGACCAGGCGGGCGACCTCGCCGCCCTATTCGCCCGGCCGCTGCGCCGCCGCGCCCTGCTCGGGGTCGCCGCGTGAAGCTCGCGGTCTGGACCTACGAAGGGCCGCCGCACGTGGGCGCCATGCGCGTGGCCACCGCCTGCCGAGGCGTCCACTACGTGCTGCACGCGCCGCAGGGCGACACCTACGCCGACCTGCTGTTCACCATGATCGAGCGGCGCAACGAGCGCCCACCGGTGACCTACACCACCTTCCAGGCGCGCGACCTGGGCGGCGACACCGCCGAGCTGTTCAAGACCGCCGCCCGCGACGCCTACGAGCGCTTCCGCCCCGACGCCATGCTGGTGGGCGCGTCGTGCACCGCCGAGCTGATCCAAGACGATCCGGGCGGCCTCGCGCGCGCGCTGGCCCTGCCCTGCCCGGTGATCCCGCTCGACCTGCCGAGCTACCAGAAGAAGGAGCTGTGGGGCGCAGCGGAGACCTTCTACGCCCTGGTGCGCGCGCTGGCGCAGCCCCGTCCTGCGGATCACCGGCCCGCCCGCCCGAGCTGCAACATCCTCGGCCCGACGGCGCTCGGCTTCCGCCACCGCGACGACCTCGTCGAGGTGCGCCGCCTGCTCGACCGGCTGGGCGTCGAGGTGTCCGTGGTCGCGCCGTGGGAGGCCACCGCCGCCGACTTCGCCCGCCTGCCGCTGGCCGACTTCAACGTCGTGCTCCACCCGGAGATCGCCAACCCCGCCGCCGCCTGGCTGGAGCGCACGCACGGCCAGCCCGCCGTTCGCACGCCGCCCGTCGGCCTGGGCGCCACGCGCGAGTGGATCGCCGAGGTGGCGCGGTTGGCGGGCGTGGACCCCGCGCCGGCGCTGGACGACCCCTCCTCGCGCGCCGGCTGGTGGTCGCGCTCGGTGGACTCCACCTACCTCACCGGCAAGCGCGTGTTCGTGTTCGGCGAGGCCAACCGCGCCATCGCCGCCGCGCGCATCGCCCGCGAGGAGCTCGGCTTCGAGGTGGTGGGCCTGGGCGCCTACAACCGCGAGTTCGCCCGCGAGGTGCGCGCCGCGGCCGAGGCGCACGGCCTCACCGCCCTGGTCACCGACGACTACCTGGAGGTGGAGCGCGCCATCGCCGAGGCCCAGCCGGAGCTGGTGCTGGGCACGCAGATGGAGCGCCACATCGCCAAGCGGCTCGGGATCGCCTGCGCGGTGATCTCGGGCCCGGCGCACGTGCAGGACTTTCCGGCGCGCCACTCGCCCCAGATGGGCTTCGAGGGCGCCAACGTGCTGTTCGACACCTGGGTGCACCCGCTGGTCATGGGCCTGGAGGAGCACCTGCTGCACATGTTCCGCGACGACTTCGAGTTCAACGACGCGGCCGGACCCTCGCACCTGGGCGCCGGCGCCGCGGGCCAGGCCGCGCCCGCTTCAACCACGGCGGCGGGCGACGACCCGATCGTCTGGACCGAGGCGGCCACCGCCGAACTGGCCAAGATCCCCTTCTTCGTGCGCGGCAAGGCGCGCCGGAACACCGAGGCTTTCGCCGCCGCCCAGGGCCTGGCGGCGATCCAGCTCGAGACTCTGTACGATGCGCGCAGCCACTTCGCGCGCTGAGCCGCCCGCCCCCGCGCCTCCCGTGCGCGTGGTGGTGGTGACGCTCGACAAGCACTTGGCCGCCGTCTTCACGCGCGCCGCCGCCGCGCTCCGCCGTGACATCCCTGGCCTGACCCTCGTCCTGCACGCGGCCACCGACTGGGCGGACGACGCCGGCGCGCTGGAGCGCTGCCGCGCCGACATCGGCCGCGCCGACGTGATCGTGGCCGCGATGCTGTTCATGGAGGACCACGTCCGCGCCGTGCTGCCGGCGCTGGAGGCGCGGCGCGAACACTGCGACGCGATCATCGGCGTCCTCTCAGCGGGCGAGATCATTCGGCTGACGCGGCTGGGCTCGCTTCGCATGGACGGGTCGGACAAGGGCCCGCTGGCGCTGCTGAAGCGCCTGCGGGGCTCGCGGACCAAGAGCTCGGGCGCGGGCCAGATGGCCATGCTGCGCCGGCTGCCCAAGCTGCTGCGCTTCATCCCCGGCCCGGCGCAGGATCTGCGGGCCTACTTCCTGACCATGCAGTACTGGCTTTCGGGGTCGGAGGCCAACGTGGCGGACATGGTCCGCTACCTCGTCGGCCGCTACGCCGACGGGGAGCGCCGGGCGCTGCGCGGCCGCTCGCCCGTCGGCCAGCCCCGCCTCTACCCGGAGGTCGGCCTCTACCATCCGCGCTTGCGCGACGGCATCGCCGAGACCGCCGACATGCTGCCCCGGCCGGCCGGGGCGTGCGCCGGGACGGTCGGGCTGCTCGTGCTGCGCTCCTACGTGCTCGCCGAGGACGCGGGCCACTACGACGGCGTGATCGCGGCCATGGAGGCGCGGGGCCTGCGCGTGATTCCCGCCTTCGCCTCCGGCCTGGACGCGCGTCCGGCCATCGAGCGCTTCTTCATGGCCGACGACCGCACCACGGTGGACGCGGTGGTCTCGCTCACGGGCTTCTCGCTGGTCGGCGGCCCCGCCTACAACGACGCGGGAGCGGCCGAGGCGGTGCTGGCCGGGCTGGACGTCCCCTATATCTGCGCCCAACCCCTCGAATTCCAGACGATCGAGCAGTGGGGCGCGGGCGCCGCGGGTCTCTCGCCGGTGGAGACCACCATGATGGTGGCCATCCCCGAACTGGACGGGGCCGTGGCGCCCACAGTGTTCGGCGGACGGGCGGACGGGTCGGAGCCGTGCCGCGGCTGCGGCCGCGCCTGCCGGCTGGAGACGGGCGCCCACGCGCCGCGCATGCAGGCCTGCCCTGAGCGCGCCGAGGCGCTCGCCGCCAAGGCGCTGAAGCTTGTGCGCCTGCGCAGGACGCCGCGCGCTGAGCGCAAGATCGCGGTGGTGCTGTTCAATTTTCCGCCCAACGCCGGAGCGGCGGGCACGGCGGCCTACCTGTCGGTCTTCTCCTCGCTCCTGAACGTGCTCCGGCGCCTGCGCGCGGAAGGCTACGACGTGGAGGTCCCGCCGACGGTGGAGGCGCTGCGCGCCGCCGTGCTGGAGGGCAACGCCGCCCGTTTCGGGACCGACGCCAACGTCCACCACCGAATCCCCGCCGAGGAGCACGTCCGCCGCGAGACGTGGCTGGGCGAGATCGAGCGGCAGTGGGGTCCGGCCCCCGGCCGCGTGCTGGCGGACGGCTCCGGCGTCTTCGTGCTGGGCGCCCGGTTCGGCAACGTGTTCGTCGGGCTGCAGCCGGGGTTCGGCTACGAGGGCGACCCGATGCGCCTGCTGTTCGAGCGCGGTTTCGCGCCCACGCACGCCTTTTCCGCCTTCCACCGCTACCTGCGCGAGGACTTCGGGGCCGACGCGGTGCTGCACTTCGGCACTCACGGCGCCCTGGAGTTCATGCCCGGCAAGCAGGTGGGCTTGTCCGCCAACGACTGGCCCGAGCGGCTGATCGGCGCGCTCCCCAACATCTATCTCTACGCCGCCAACAACCCCTCGGAAGGCGCGCTGGCGCGGCGGCGGGCCAACGCTGTGCTGATCAGCCACCTGACACCGCCCATCGCGCAGGCGGGGCTGTACAAGGGGTTGGTCGAGCTCAAGGCATCCATCCACCGCTTCCGCGCGGCGCCCGAGGGCGCGGCCGAGCGGGCGGGGCTGGCCGAGCTGATCGCCGAGCAGGCCGCCGCCCTCGACCTCGCGGGCTGGGACGACATGGCCGCGCTCGCCGCCCAGGTCGCCGAGGTGGAGGAGGCGCTGATCCCCTCCGGCATGCACGTCCTGGGAGAGCCTCCGTCGGCCGAGGAGCGCGACGACATGCTCGCGGCCATGGCCGGGGCCGGCGCGGACGCCGACGCCCTGGCCCACGCGGAGCATCACCTGTCGCGCGACAGCGAGCTGGACGCGGTGGTGCACGCCCTGGACGGCGGCTACGTGCGGCCGGCGCCGGGCGGCGACCTGGTGCGCACCCCCGCGGTGCTGCCCACGGGCCGCAATCTGCACGGCTTCGACCCCTTCCACATCCCGACCGTCTTCGCCGTGCGCGAGGGTGCACGCCAGGCCGAACTCCTGCTGGCGCGTCACCGGGCGGATACGGGGACCGCTCCCGAGTCCGTCGCTCTCGTCCTGTGGGGCTCGGACAACCTGAAGACCGAGGGGCAGCCCATCGCCCAGGCGCTGGCGCTCCTTGGCGCACGCCCGCGCATCGACTCCTACGGCCGCCTGTGCGGCGCGGAGCTGATCCCGCTGGCCGAGCTCGGCCGCCCCCGCATCGACGTGGTGATGACACTGTCGGGCGTGTGCCGCGACCTCCTGGCGCTGCAGACGCGCATGCTGGCCGAGGCCGCTTGGCTCGCCGCGAGCGCCGAGGAGCCGGAGGCGCTGAACTTCGTGCGCAAGCACGCCCTGGCGCACGCCGCCGAGCACGGCTGCGACCTGCGCACCGCCGCCCTGCGCGTGTTCTCCAACGCCGACGGCGCCTACGGGGCCAACGTGAACCAGCTCCTCGACGCGGGCTGCTGGAGCGACGAGGACGAGCTCGCCGACGCCTATCAGGCCCGCAAGTCTTTCGCTTACGGGGTGGACGGGCGGGCGGTGAAGCAGTCCGCCATGCTGGCCTCGATCCTGAAGGGCGTCGACTTCGCCTACCAGAACCTGGAGTCGGTGGAGAACGGCGTCACCTCCCTCGACCAGTACGTGGACACCCTGGGCGGCGTGGCGCGCGCGGTGAAACGCGCCCGGGGCGTCGACGCCCCGATCTACATCGGGGACCAGACCGCGGGCGTGGCCAAGGTGCGCACCCTCGCCGAGCAGGTCTCGCTGGAGACGCGCACGCGCACGCTGAACCCGCGCTGGTTCGAGGGCATGCTGAAGCACGGCCCCGAGGGCGTGCGCCAGATCGAGGCGCAGGTCACCAACACCATGGGCTGGTCGGCCACCGCCCGCGGCGTGGCTCCCTGGGTCTACCAGGGCATCACCGACACCTTCGTGCTGGACGCGGACATGCGCCGCCGCCTGGCCGAGCTGAACCCCGTGGCCTCCGTGCGCATGGCGCGCCGCCTGCTCGAGGCCTGCGACCGTAACTACTGGACGCCCGATCCCGCCACGCTGGCCGCGCTCCGCGACGCCAGCGACGAGCTGGAAGACAGGCTGGAGGGCGTGGCTGCGGCCGCGTGAACATATGACCCTGCTCGATCTCGAACGCCCCGGCGCCCGCCCCGAACACCGAACCGTCTCCCGGACGCGAGGGGACGGCGAAGGCAGCGTGCAGGTGCAGATGGACGCCGGCCCCATGACCGGCCGCGCCAAGGTGTTCGCCGTCTACGGCAAGGGCGGCATCGGCAAGTCCACGACCTCGTCCAACCTGTCGGCCGCCTTCTCCAAGCTGGGCAAGCGGGTGCTGCAGATCGGCTGCGACCCCAAGCACGACTCCACCTTCACCCTCACCAAGCGTCTCACCCCCACGGTGATCGACATCCTCGAGCAGGTGGAGTTCCACACCGAGGAGCTGCGGCCCGAGGACTACTGCTTCGAGGGCTACAACGGCGTGATGTGCGTGGAGGCGGGCGGCCCGCCGGCCGGCACCGGCTGCGGCGGCTACGTGGTCGGTCAGACGGTGAAGCTGCTCAAGGAGCACCACCTGCTGGAGGACACCGACGTGGTGATCTTCGACGTGCTGGGCGACGTGGTGTGCGGCGGGTTCGCCGCCCCGCTGCAGCACGCCGAGCGCGCGCTGGTGGTCGCCTCCAACGACTTCGACAGCATCTTCGCCATGAACCGGATCATCGCCGCGATCCGCGCCAAGGCGAAGAACTACGACGTGCGCCTGGGCGGCATGATCGCCAACCGCAGCGAGGGCACCGACGAGATCGACCGCTTCAACGCCGCGGTCGGGCTGGAGCGGCTGGCCCACTTCCCCAACCTGGACTGCATCCGCCGCTCGCGCCTGAAGAAGGCCACCCTGTTCGAGATGGAGGACGGGCCGGAGGTGGAGCTGGCCCGCGCCGAGTACCTGCGCCTGGCCGCCACCCTGTGGGCGGGTGCCAAGGTCTACGATCAGGTCATGCCCATGAAGGACCGCGACGTGTTCGAGTTCCTGGGATTCGAGTGATGACGCTCACCACCTACAACGAGCGCCGCGGACGGCTGGAGACCTACTTCGACTCCACCGCGCGCCAGGCGTGGGCGCAGCTCACCAGCGACGCGCCCGTCAGCCGCATCCGCGAGACGGTGCGGGCCGGGCGCGACCGGATGCGCGCCGTGCTGCTCTCCTGGCTGCCGTCCGACCTCGCCGGGGCCGCCGTGCTGGACGCGGGCTGCGGCACAGGCGCCCTGGCGGTGGAGGCGGCGGCGCGCGGCGCGCGCGTCGTCGCGGTGGACGTGGCCGCGGGGCTGGTGACCATCGCCCGCGACCGGGCGCCCGCGTCGGTGAGCGGCCGGATCGACTTCCGCGTCGGCGACATGCTCGACCCGGCGCTCGGACGCTTCGACCACGCGGTGGCGATGGACTCGCTGATCCACTACCGGGCGGACGAGATCCTGGGCGTGCTGTCCACCCTGGCGCCCCGTGTCGCGCGGTCGATGGTGTTCACCTTCGCCCCGCGCACGCCGGCGCTGAGCCTGATGCACGCCGCGGGCCAGCTGTTCCCCCGGTCGGACCGGTCGCCGGCCATCGAGCCCGTGTCCGAGGGCCGGCTCCGTCGCCTGGTCGCCGCGCATCCGGGCCTGTCGGGCTGGAGCGTCGGCCGCACCGAGCGCGTCGCGTCGGGCTTCTACACCTCGCAGGCGCTGGAACTGGTGCGGCGGTGACCGACGCGGCGCTCCCCGTCCGGTCCTGGCGCGGCGCGGCCATGTCGTGGCTGCCGTTCGCAGACGCTGCGACGGCTGAGCTGCCGCTCGGCCGCCTGCTGCGCCTGTCGCTGTTCCAGGTGACGGTGGGCATGGCGGCGGTGCTGCTGATCGGCACGCTGAACCGGGTGATGATCGTGGAGCTGGGCCTGCCCGCCTGGCTGGTGGCGGCCATGATCTCGCTGCCGCTGGTGTTCGCGCCGCTGCGCATGCTGGTCGGCCACCGGTCTGACACGCACCGTTCGGTGCTGGGCTGGCGGCGGGTGCCCTACATCTGGTTCGGCACGCTCCTGCAGTTCGGCGGGCTGGCGATCATGCCGTTCGCGCTGATCCTGCTCTCGGGCGACAGCCACGGACCGGCCTGGGTCGGGCAGGCGGGCGCGGCGCTGGCCTTCCTGCTCACGGGAGCCGGCCTGCACACGGTGCAGACCAGCGGCCTGGCGCTGGCCACCGACCTGGCGCCCGCCTCCGCGCGGCCGCGGGTGGTGGCCCTGCTCTGCCTGATGCTGATCGTCGGCTCGGTCGGCTCGGCGCTCGGCTTCGGGCTCCTGCTGCACCCCTTCAGCGAACTGCGCCTGATCCAGGTGGTGCAGGGCGCGGGCCTGCTCACCCTAGTGCTGAACGGGGTCGCGCTCTGGAAGCAGGAGGCGCGCCGCCCGAGGCTGGCGACCGAACCGACGGCCGCGCCGAGCTTCGGCGAGCGTTGGGCCGCCTACACGGCCACCGGCCGGGCCGGCCGGCGGCTGCTCGCCATCGGCATGGGCACGGTCGCCTTCTCCATGCAGGACGTGCTGCTGGAGCCGTACGGCGGGCGCGTGCTGCACCTGTCGGTCAGCGCCACCACCAGCCTGACCGCGCTCCTGGCCGTCGGCGGAGCGGCGGGCCTGGGGCTCGCGGCGCGGCTGCTGAACCGCGGCGCCGACGCCTACAGGGTCGCCGCGTCCGGCGCGCTGGCCGGCCTCGCCGCCTTCGCCTGCGTGCTGTTCGCCGGCGCGGTGACCTCCGGCGCCGTGTTCGCCGCGGGCGTGTTCCTGGTCGGCTTCGGCGCGGGCCTTTTCGCCCACGGCACCCTGACCGCCTCCATGGCCATGGCGCAGAAGGACGCGACAGGCCTCGCCCTGGGCGCCTGGGGCGCGGTGCAGGCCGGCGCGGCGGGACTGGCGATCGCGGGCGGCGGACTGATCAGCGACGGGATCGGCGGGATGGCCCGCGCGGGCGCGCTCGGCGCGACGCTGCGGACGTCGGCCACCGGCTACGCCGCCGTCTACGCCCTGGAGCTCGCGCTCCTGTTCGCCACCCTGGTCGCCCTGGGCCCGCTCGCCCGCCACGCCGCGGGCGACGACGCCGAGTCCTCCATCCCATCCACGCCGGCCGCGTTCCCGGCCTTCGCCCGCACCTGACCGGTCCCGGAAGGAGCCTCACGCCATGCACAACGTCGAATTCTTCGGGGCTTTCGACATCCCCGCGCTCGTGTTGACGCTCTTCACACTCTTCTTCCTGGGGCTGATGATCTACCTGCGGCGGGAGGACCGGCGCGAAGGCTATCCGATCGAGGACGACGTCAGCGGTCGGCTGGAGCCCGCGCAGGGCATGCTGTTCGCCGCGCGCCCCAAGGTTTTCCGCCTGGCCCATGGCGAGGGGATCGTGTTCAAGCCGGACGGGCTGCGCGACCCTCCCGAGCTCGCCGCCTCGCGCCGCTCGCGCGTCTCCGGCACGCCGTTCCAGCCCGTGGGCGATCCCATGCTGGCCGGCGTCGGCCCCGGCGCCTACGCCGCCCGCGCCCGCGCGCCCGACAGGACCGACCACGGCGACCTGAAGATCACGCCCCTGCGCCAGGCGACCGACTTCTTCATCGACCGCCGCGACCCCGACCCGCGCGGCATGACCGTGCTCGGCGCCGACCGCCGCCCGGCCGGTGTGGTGTCCGACGTGTGGGTGGACCGCGGCGAGATCCTGATCCGCTACCTGGAGGTCGAGCTTCCCGCGCCCGCCCCGGCCGGCCCGACCATGGTCGGCCGCGAGACCGCCGGACCGCGCGTGCTGCTGCCCATGACAATGGCGACGGTGAGCCGCGGGGCCGCCCGGACCGTGAAGGTCGACGCCATCATGGCGCATCAGTTCGCCGCCGTGCCCGCACTGGACGCGCCCGACGTCGTCACGCGTGACGAGGAGGAGCGTATCTGCGCCTACTACGGGGCCGGCTATCTCTACGCGAAGCCGTCGCGCACGGAGCCTCTGCTGTGAGCGAATACGAGTTTGAAGCCGTGCGCGGCCTCCCGGGCCACCTACCGGCGGGGGAGGTGCTGCTGTGGCAGGGTGCGCCGCGGTGGACGCGGCTGGCGTGCGAGGCGTTCCATGTGCGCGCCGTGACGGGCTACCTCGGCCTGATGCTCGCCTGGCGCACGGCGGCCGCCATCGGCGCCGGCGAGGCTCCCGCCCGCGCCGTGACGACGACCCTGGCGGTCGCCCCGCTGGCGCTCGCGGCCGTCGCGCTCCTGCTCGGGCTGGCGTGGCTCACGGCTCGGAGCACCGTCTACACGGTCACCAGCCGGCGCGTGGTGCTGCGGGTCGGCGTCGCCCTGACCAAGGCGTACAACCTGCCCTTCGCCGTGATCGAGAGCGGCGACCTCAAAGCGTTCGCCGACGGCTCGGGCGACGTCGCCCTCACGCTCAAGGCGCCCAACAAGCTCGCCTTCCTGCACCTGTGGCCACACGTGCGGCCGTGGCGCGTCTCCGCCCCGCAGCCGACGCTGCGCGCTGTGCCGCAGGCCGACACCGTGGCGCGGCTCCTGGCGCAAGCCATGCGCGCGGAGGTGGCCGTCGAAGTCGCGCCCGCGGCGTCCCGGCCCCCCCTGACGGCGCCGTCGGGGCTCCGTCCCGAGGCGGCCGCGGCGTGAGCGCGTCCCGTCCCGAGCTATTCCCGACCGGCGCGCTGGCGGCCGTGGGCGCGCTTCTGCTCATCACGGTCGGGGGCACCGCGGCGGCGCGGCTCGCCCACCTGTCGGCCCCGGCCCTGCCAGCTGCGCCGCCTCCTGCGGTCTCCAGCGTCGACCTGCGTTTCGCCGACCGGACAGACGGCTCGATCCGGGTCAGCGACGCGCGCACAGGCGCCGCGCTCTCCACCCTGGCGCCGGGCACCAACGGCTTCGTGCGCGGCGTGATGCGCGGCATGGCGCGCGACCGCCTGAGCCGCCGCATCGGCGAGGGTCCGCCCTTCCGGCTCAGCCGCGACGGGGCGGGGCGGCTGTGGCTGCAGGACACCGCGACCCTTCGGCTCATCGACCTGGAGGCGTTCGGCGCCGACAACCGGGCGGCCTTCGCCGCCTTCCTCCCGCCGGAGCGCGCCCGCGCATGATCCTCGCCCGTCGCGCCGTCGTCACGCCGTGCACCATCGAGATCGAGCACACCGAGCGCAGCCTGCACGCGCACGTCGCCCTCGACGGCGAGCCCGAGCTGCGGCCTGGCGACCGCGTGCGCGTGCACGGCGAGCCCATCCGCGTGCGATTCGGCGACAAGCTCGTCCTGCGTCGCGAGGCCACCGTCGAGCGCGCCGGCTGGCTCGAGCGGCAGTGGACCAAGCTGTGCGCCCGCTTCGAGTTGGGCGAGCTCTACGAAGTCAGCTTCACGCCTGGGAGGGCGCCATGACCGACGCCGTCTTCGACATCCTGGACGCCGCGCCCTCTCCCGGGCGCGTCACCGCCGCCGCCAAGGCGGCGCGGGCGGCCGGCGAGACCACGCGCATGGCGCAGGTCGACACCGTGCTGAGCCCGCGGTTCTACACCACCGACTTCGCCGCCATCGACCGGATGGACGTCGCGCCTGTGCGCGCCGAGTGGGACGCGCTGCTGGCCGAGATGGCCGCGGACCCGAACCGCGACCACTTCAAGCGCGCGGAGGCGTTCGAGGAGACGCTCGAGCAGCTCCAGCCCGACCTGCGCCGCGAGTTCGTGGACTTCCTCGTCAGCTCACTCACGGCGGAATTCTCCGGCTGCGTGCTCTACGCCGAGATCGTCAAGCGCGTGAAGAACCCCGACATCAAGGCGCTGTTCAAGTACATGAGCCGCGACGAGGCGCGCCACGCCGGCTTCATCAACGAGTGCCTGAAGGACTACGACATCGGCGTGGACCTCGGCTTTCTCACCCGAGTAAAGAAGTACACCTTCTTCAAGCCGAAGTTCATCTTCTACGCAGTGTACCTGTCGGAGAAGATCGGCTACGCCCGCTACATCACCATCTTCCGGCACCTGCAGAAGCACCCGGAGCAGCGTTTCCATCCCATCTTCAAGTGGTTCGAGCGGTGGTGCAACGACGAGTTCCGGCACGGCGAGGCGTTCGCCCTGTTGATGCGCGCCAACCCCGGCCTGCTGCGCGGCTTCAATAAGCTGTGGATCAAGTTCTTCCTGCTGGCGGTCTATCTGACCATGTACGTGCGCG
>CAXTBN010000034.1:0-8901 GCA_964242895.1 uncultured Caulobacteraceae bacterium
AAGGCACGCCTTCGGCTCTTCGGCCTTGACCCGCCCTGCGCGCGGCGGCTGACGCATGGGCGTCGGGACGCGGGGCGTCCCTTGAAGTTCAACGCCCTGCGGGGCGTCGAACACAGGGCTGTGCGGACCCGCGCGTGCAGCTGAAGGCGTGCTCAAAGGCCCGATCCGCCCGATGCTTCAGCCGCTCCCGCCTCCTTCTCTCTTCTCTTGTTTGCCCATGGCCCTCCGCATGCGCCGACGGCTCACCCCTTGCGCCTCGCGCCCGCGTTCACCTCCACCGCCGCGCGCACCAGCGCGGTGAACGCGTCGGCGTCCACCGTCTCGCCCTCGCCGATGTCGATCGCGCGGCGCACGCCGCCGCCGAAGCCTGCGTTGAACAGGCCGGCGGGGTCGGGGACGGCGACGCCCTTGGCGAAGGTGAGCTTGACCTTGTCGCGGTGGAGTTCGCCCGTGCAGATCACGCCCGCGTGCTCCCACACGGGCACGCCGGCCGGGTTGGTCGGCTTGCGCCACTTCACCACCTCGACGATCTCGGGATCCGCCGCGCGGATCAGCGCGCGCATGCGGGCCAGCACGGCGCCGCGCCAGTCGCCTCCGCCCTCCAGGCCGGCGATCTTGGCGTCGATCTCGGCCGAGGCGTCGTCCATCGCGTCCTCACCCCGCCGGCGTGGTGGTGGCGGGGCCCTCGCCCACGATCTCGATCACGCACGCCTCGTCCTTGGCCCCGTCGTAGTGCGGCTGGCCGGCGAAGTGGGTCACCACCGTCCCGGCGGGCAGGGGCGTGGTGGAGGCCGGGTCGTAGGTGCGCCCGGAGCCGACCCACCACACGCCCGACACCACCACCACGTGCCGGTCGTAGGGGTGGGTGTGCGGCCGGCTCATCTGGTGCGGCGGCCAGCGGACCAGGACGGCGTAGGGGCCTGGCTTGGCCGGGTCGCCCCACAGGCGGATCGTCTGCGGGCCGGCCTTCGGATCGCCCGCCCACTCCAGGTGGTCGGGAAGCGTGTAGCTCAGCACCCTGGGATCGGGCGCGGCCGCGGCCGCCGTGGCGAGGGCGAGCGCGGCGACGGCCGGGAGGACGAGGGGGATCACGTCCGCGAGCTTAGCCGCACCGCGTCGCGCCGTCACCGTCGCGGCTGGACGGCGCGCCTGCGCTGCGCGACGGGTGCGCGCCCGCCCGGAGAGCCCGCTTGCCCGACCCCGTCATCCTGCCCGCCGCCGCCTGGACCAAGCTCGTCGTGCGCGCGCTGGAGCGGTCGGGCGCGTCGCCCGGGCAGGCCGGGCCGACCGCGCGGGCGCTGGTGGCGGCGGAGGCGGACGGGCAGGGCGGCCACGGGCTCTCGCGCGTCCCGTCGTACGTGGCGCAGCTGCGCAGCGGCAAGGTGGACGGACGCGCCGTCCCCCGGCTCGAGCGGCTGACGCCCGCCGCCTCGCGCGTCGACGCGGGCGGGGGCTTCGCCTACCCGGCGCTGGACATGGCCGGCGAGGCGCTCGCCGCCTCTGCCAAGCGCCAGGCCGTGGCGGTCGCGGCCGTGCGTCGCTCGCACCACTTCGGCCAGGCGGGCGCACACGTGGAGCGGCTGGCCGACGCCGGCCTCGTGGCGCTGCTGTTCGGCAACTCGCCCCGGGCCATGGCCTTCCATGGCGGAACGGGCGGGCCGCGGCTCGGCACCAACCCGCTCGCCTTCGCCGCGCCGATCCCCGGCCGCGCGCCGATGGTGGTCGACCTCGCGACCTCAGCCGTGGCCCGCGGGCGGATCGTGGCGGCGGGCAAGGCGCGGCGGCCGATCCCCGAGGGCTGGGCGGTGGACGCCCAAGGCGCCGCGACCACCGACCCCGACGCGGCGCTGGCCGGCTCGCTGTTGCCGCTCGACGGAGCCAAGGGCTCGGCGCTGGCGCTGATGATCGAGGTGCTGGCCGCCGCGCTCACGGGCTCGGCCTTCGGCTGGGAGGCGTCGTCGCTGTTCGAGGCCGCGGGCGCCCCGCCCGACCTCGGCCAGTGCCTGCTGGCGCTCGACCCCGGAGCGCTCTCCGGCGGCGGCTTCGGCGCGCGCATGGCGGACCTCGCCGCCGCGGTGGCGGAGGACGGGGCGCGCCTGCCGGGCGACCGTCGGCTGGAGGCGCGCACCAAGGCCGCGGCGCGGGGGATCGCTGCGCCCGAGGCGCTGCACGACGAGATCCACGCCCTGGCGAAGGCGTAGGCGCGCGCGCTAGCCTCGGCGCCATGGCCGACCGCCCGCTGATCCTCGCCCTCGACCAGGGCACCACCTCCTCGCGCGCCATCGTGTTTGACGCGCGGGCCGACATCGTCGCCGCCGAGCAGGCGGAGTTCCCGCAGGTCTATCCCGCGGAGGGCTGGGTGGAGCACGATCCGGAGGCGATCTGGGACACGCAGCTGCGCACCGCGCGCCGCGCGCTCGCCCGCGCCGAAGCGAAGGGCGGCCGCGTGGTCGCGCTCGGCCTCACCAACCAGCGCGAGACCACGGTGGTGTGGGAGCGCGAGACGCTGCGCCCGATCCACAACGCCATCGTCTGGCAGGACCGGCGCACCGCCGACCGCTGCCGCAAGCTGGCGGCGGACGGGGCGGAGGCGCTGGTCGCCGAGCGCACGGGGCTGCGGCTCGACCCGTACTTCTCCGCCTCGAAGGCGGCCTGGATCCTCGACCGGGTGGAGGGCGCGCGGGGACGGGCGGAGGCGGGAGAGCTCGCGTTCGGCACGGTGGACAGCTGGCTGATCGCGCGGCTCACGGGCGGGCGCGTCCACGCCACCGACGCCACCAACGCCAGCCGCACCAGCCTGTACGACATCCGCCGCGGCGCTTGGGACGACGAGCTGCTGCGCCTGTTCGGCGTGCCGGCCGCGGTGCTGCCCGAGGTGCGCGACTGCGCGGCCGACTACGGCGAGACCGACGCGGAGCTGTTCGGCCGCGCCCTGCCGATCCTGGGCGTCGCCGGCGACCAGCACGCCGCGCTGATCGGCCAGTGCGGCTTCGGCGAGGGCGACATCAAGTCGACCTACGGCACCGGGGCCTTCGTGCTGGTCAACACGGGCGAGGCGCCGCGGCCCTCGGCCAGCCGGCTCCTGACCACGATCGCCTACCGCCTCGACGGGCGGACCACCTACGCGCTGGAGGGGTCGATCTTCGTCGCGGGCGCGGCGGTGCAGTGGCTACGCGACGGGCTGAAGATCATCCGCTCCGCGGCGGAGACGGAGGGGCTCGCGTCCGGGCTGGACGGGGCGGGCGGCGTGTACATGGTGCCGGCCTTCACGGGCCTCGGCGCGCCGCACTGGGACCCGGACGCGCGCGGGGCGATCTACGGCCTCACCCGCGCGACCGGTCCGGCCGAGCTGGCCCGCGCGGCGCTGGAGAGCGTCGCCCTGCAGTCGCACGACCTGCTGACCGCGGTCCGCGCCGACGGGGTCGCGCCCGCGAGCCTGAAGGTGGACGGCGGCATGGTGGCCAACGACTGGTTCTGCCAGGCGCTGTCCGACGTCTGCGACCTCGCCGTGGAGCGCCCGGCGGTGCTGGAGACCACCGCGCTGGGCGCCGCCTACCTCGCGGGCCGGCGGGCGGGCGTCTACGGCGGCTTCGACGAGTTCCGCTCCGTGTGGCGGCTGCAACGCCGCTTCGAGCCGGGCATGGACGCGCGCCGCCGCACGCGCCTGCTGGCGGGCTGGGACGACGCGGTGCGCCGCACCCTGTCGCATCCCGCCTGACGCCCGTCAGGGGCGGTTCATGCAACGCGTCGTATGGTCAAGGTGTTCACCACTTCGAACTTGAAGGAGACGTCATGCAGAAGCTCATCGCCGCCGCTCTCGCCGCGGCCAGCGTGGTCGGGGCGGTCGCCGTCACCGCCGCGCCCACCGCGGCGTCCGCGCAGCCCTACGGCTACGGGTACCATCACCGTGGGTACTACGGTCACCGCTTCTACCGTCCGTACGGCTACGGGTACCATCACCGCTACTTCCGGCATCACTACTACCGCTGAGGCGCGCGCCGGCCGTGGGTGAGCGGAAGGTCGAGCTCGCGCTCGACGCCCGGCTGACGGTCGGCGAATGCCCCCGGTGGCACGCGGACGGGCGGGCGCTCCATTTCGTGGACGTGCCCGCCCGAACGCTGCACCGCTGGGACCCGGCGACGGGCGAGCGCCGCAGCCGCGGCTTCGACGCCCAGTGCGCCTGCTTCGCCTTCCGGCGCGACGGCGGCTTCGTGCTGGGCATGGAGGCCGGCTTCGCGCTGATCGACGCTTTCGACGCGCCGCTGCGCCCCTTCGGCGCGCAGGTGGAGGCCGACCGGCCGTGGAGCCGGCTCAACGACGGCCGCACCGACCTGCAGGGCCGCTTCTGGTCCGGCGCCATGGACACCTCCAAGCAGCATCACGACGCGCGCCTGCACCGGCTGGACCCGGACGGGACGGTGACCACCTGGGCCGAGGGCGCCTACACCTCCAACGGCGCGGCGGTCTCGCCCGACGGGCGCACCCTGTACTACTCGGACACCCCCGAGCACCGGCTGGACGCGTTCGACCTCGATCCCGCGACGGGCGCCGTCTCGAACCGCCGCACCTTCCACCAGTGGCCGCACGGGAACGGACGGCCGGACGGGGGCTCCGTGGACGAGGCGGGCTTCTACTGGTCCGCGCTCTACGCCGGCGGTCGCGTCGCGCGCCTCTCGCCCGCGGGCGAGGTGGTGGAGGAGGTGGCCATCCCCGCGCCCAAGCCCACCATGATCGCCTTCGGCGGCGACGACCGCCGCACGGCCTACGTCACCTCCGCGCGAGAGGGCCTGTCGGACGAGGAGCTCGCCGCCGCTCCAGGCTCGGGCGGGATCTTCAGCTTCCGGGTGGACGTCCCGGGCCTGCCCGAGACGCCCTTCGCCGGCTGAGGCGGGCGGTCAGCCCACCCCGTACATCCGCATCACGTCGCGCTTCAGCGCCGCCTGACTGTCGGGCCGCGAGTAGAACATGTGGCCGCCCGGGTAGACGTGCAGCTGCAGCCGGTCGGCCGAGCCCATCTGCGGGATCTGCTCCAGGATCAGCTTGGACTCGAAGTACGGGCACGACAGGTCGTCGTAGCCGTGCACGACCATGGCCTTCATCTTCGGGTCGACCGCCAGCGCCTGCCGCAGGTCGGAGGCCGACTCGATGGAGGTGAACCAGTTCTTCTCCCAGTGGGCGTTCACGGCGCCGTTCAGGGCCTCGTAGTGCCCGTCGACCTTCCAGCCGACCTCGCGGGTGGCGAAGTCGACCATGGCCGAGGTGGTGGGCGCCAGGATGCCCTGCAGGATGGGGTCGCCGGTCTGCTGGTCGGGCGACCAGGGGTAGGGGTCGTAGGCGGTGACGTTGGGATCGTACCAGCTGCCGAGCTTGCCCTGGTCCCGGTACAGGTCGCGCAGGTAGGCGCGGCTGTCGATGCGCCCGCCCGCGCGGCGCACCACGTCGGCGGGCAGGCCGGTGTACATCGCCACCTTCTGCACCAGCCGGTCGGTCGCGGCTTGGTCGGAGCGGCCGCGCATCAGGTCGGTGACGAACTCGGTGCGCGCGTAGGTCTCGACCTCGCCCATCTGCTGCGGCCCCAGCGGCTTGCCCTGCCGCTCGTAGTTGCTGGCGGCCATGGACGGCAGCGTCTCCACCCAGCTCATGGGCGAGAGGTCGGGGTCGGACGCGGTGCGCCCGTCCAGCGCCGGCGAGACCATCACCACGCCGGCCACGCCCACGCCCATGCGCGTCTGCAGGTGGTGCGCCACGGCCGGGGCGCGGTAGCCGCCGTAGCTCTCGCCCACCACGTACTTGGGCGAGCCCATGCGGCCGTTCTTGGCCAGCCAGTCGTAGACGATGCGCGACAGGTAATCGACGTCGCCGCTGATGGTGAAGAACGTCTTGTCGGTCTCGTCCTGCTTCACCAGCGAGCGCGACCAGCCGGTGCCGACGGGGTCGATGAAGACGAGGTCGGTGAAGTCGAGCCAGGTGCCCGGGTTGTCCGTGGGCCGCGGCGGGTCGCTGGCGCTGTCGCCCGCCGCGCCGAACTGGATGCGCTTGGGCCCGATGGCGCCGTAGTTGAGGTAGACCGAGGCCGCGCCCGGGCCGCCGTTGAAGGCGAAGGTCACCGGCCGGTTCGGGTCGCGCGGGCCGTCCAGCGTGTAGGCGGTGAAGACGATCTCCGCGGTCTTCTTTCCCTCCGCGTCGCGCACGGGCAGCGAGCCCACCGTGGCCGTGTAGCCCACCGTGCGGCCGCCCACGCGCACCGTCTGCCTGATCGAGGCGTCGGCGGGAAAGGGCGGCAGCGCGGGGCCGTCCGCCTTGGCCGCGGCCGCGGCGGGCGCGGCGGCTTTGCCGTCCTGCGCCCGGCCCAGGGCGGGCGCGGCCAGCAGGGCGGCGGTGAGGAGGGCGGCGGGAAGCGGGGAGCGCATGGTCGGGAGTCCGGCGGGAACGACGCGCCCGGTTACGGCGGTGCGGGCCCGCCGCCAAGCGGACAGGCCGTCACGCCCTCGCCGCGCCCGCGGCCCTGCGCCGTCCCCGCGCCTCCGCCACCGCGCCCGCGACCAGCAGCGCGAGGCCGAGCAGGTTCAATCCGTTCACCGCCATCCGCAGAGCGGGGTAGGGCGCCTCCGCCAGGAAGGCGTGCGTCACCAGGAGCGCGATCATCACCAAGCCGATCAGCCCCAGCCACGCCCGCCGGTGCACGTGCGCCAGCCAGATGAAGGCCGCCGCGAGGCCGATGTCGGTGATCAGGATGGGCGGCTGCCGCCGGAAGCCGAGCACGGCTTGCAGCAGCAGCGAAGCACCCAGCCCCACCAGCACCATCAGCACAGCCTCGCGCTCCGGCCCGCGCCCGACCGCGAACACGACGGCGCAGATCGCCAGGGTGAGGAGGACGCCGAACAGGACCATGACGGCGCGGACGCTTGGCGCGCTCGGCGCGCCCTGTCAGCCCGCCAGATCGCCGCGGCCCGAAGCTGTTCTCACGGGAGGGAGGTGGTGCCGCCTAGGTGACTCGAACACCTGACCTACGCATTACGAATGCGCCGCTCTACCGGCTGAGCTAAGGCGGCCCGCTCGCGGGAGGCGGCTGTTTAGCGGGCGGGGACGGGCCTGTCGAGCCGGGGCAGGAGCGCCAGGAGGTCGCGCTCGCGCGGGGCGGCGGCGGTGCGCGACGGCCACTCCGTCCCGGCCGGAAGGCAGGCGGGCGAGAGCGCCAGCAGCAGCGGGCGCGTCGGCGCTCCGTCCTCGGACGCCAGGGCGGCGAGGGCGCGGGCGGCGCTGGCGGACTGCAGCAGCACCGCGTCGAGCCGGCCGGCGGCCAGCAGCACGCGCAGGCGGGTGGGCGCGGGTGTCGGGAGGGTGGCGTAGACGGCCAGCGCCTGCGCCGCGACGCCGGCGGCGCGCAGGGCCGCGGGAAGGTCGAACGCCGGCTCGCGCGCGCCGGGGACCAGCACGCCGCCGCCCGGCGCCGCGGCTGCGACGGCCGCGGCAAGGTCTCGTCCGCTCCCGTCGGCGTCGCGCACGTCGGCGAAGCCGCAGGCCCGCGCGGCGGCGGCCGTGGCGCGGCCGACGGCGAACACGGACCGGTCGCGGCGGGGGCTCAGCGCCGCAAAGGCGCGCACGCCCGCCGCGCTGGTGAAGGCGAGCGCCGCCACGCCGTCCAGGTCGGGCGCGGCGACGTCGAGCGGCTGCACCGCGACCAGCGGGGCGGTGAGCGGAAGGTGCCCCCGCGCACGCACGGCGGCCGCCGTCGCCGTGGCTCCGGGCCGCGAGCGCGTGACCCAGACGCGCCAGGGCCGCCCGGCGGAGCCGTCGGCCTCCAGGGCGGATGTCGGTCGCGGGGACATGAAGCGGGAGCGGCCTCGGAGGGATCGCGCGGCGGCTGCGCTACAGGAGCGCCGGCGCGGCGGCAACGCGGCCTGACGCCGGGCCCGCGACGGTCTAGGCTCTCCGCCGGAGGACGGATCATGCGCGCGACCAGGCCGGCGAAGAAGGGCGAGACGCTGGAGGTGCGGCTGCCGCACACCGTCAAGACCGCCTTCATGGCGCATTGCCGCGGCGAGGGGCTCACCGCGAGCGAGACCGTCCGCCGGCTGATCGAGGGCGAGATGACGCGGCCGCCGCCGCCCCACGCCTTCGGCCTGCGCGCCTGGCGGCTGCTGGCCGCGGCGCTGGCCGGCCTCGCGGTGGGGGCGGTGGCGGCGCCGTCGCTGGCGCACTCGGTCGGCGCGTGCGCGCCGGCGGCCGGCGTCGCGCGGGTCGCGCCGGGCTAGTCCACCCGGTGCACGAACCGGTCGGGCCGCAGGTCCAGCCATGTCCACGGCTTGAGGAGCGCGGCCCCGGGGCGCCAGGACAGGACGGTCACGCGCGCCGGACCGAGGACGTCGTCCAGCGGCAGGAAGCCGACGCCGACCCTGTGCGGCCAGCGGCTGTCGAGGGAGTCGTCGCGGTTGTCGCCCATCACGAACAGGTGGCCCGGCGGGGTGACGTAGACGCCCGTGTCGTCGCCCTCCCCGTCGACGAGGGCGCGCTGGATCACGCGCGAGCGCCCGTCCGGACCGGTCTCGCGCATCCGGCGCACGGCGCGGCGGGGGTCGTCGGCGTCGCGCCCCGTCCCCAGCGGCGTCTGGAGCAGCGGCCGGCCGTTGACGGACACCACGCCGCCCGTGACGCGCACGCGGTCGCCCGGCAGGCCGATCACGCGCTTGACCCACACCTGCGACGGGTCGCGCGGCAGCCGGAACACCACCACGTCGCCGCGGCGCGGCGGGCGCCCCGCCAGGCGTCCGGCCGGCCCGGGCAGGAGCAGCGGAGGGGAGGCGCGGCTCCAGCCGTAGCTCCACTTCGAGACCAGGATGTAGTCGCCGGTCAGCAGGTCGGGGGCCATGGAGCCGGAGGGGATGGTGAACGGCTGCAGCA